>NZ_KE124774.1:337500-637500 GCF_000188155.2 Methylocystis sp. ATCC 49242 | reverse complement strand
AACCTTCCGCGCGGTATCTCCGCTCGTGAGATCAACGTCAGTCGTCGGCCTGTCCGTAAGGTTAGACATCTGATGTCACCGACCTGCAAAATCAGGTTTCACCGACCCGACTCTTAAACGTCGATAGACTGGTCATGGTTCCGACGCGCATCGGTCAAATCCGTGAAGTGACGCCGCATTTCGTTGCGGGAACTTATCTGCAAAGCCTTGCGTTGCAGGAGGCGGGTTCTATCTCATTCATATAAGCGCTTTGCATCGAGCAGAGACAAATCCGAGAAAGCGTCGATGAGGAGCTATCTGCAGACCGGCGCCTCGCCCAGAGGGTGGGAAAGATGCATCGACATCGCCGTGCGCTGGTTGACGAGATGCAGCAACGGGTCATGCCAATACCTGATATCGGCGCTAAACGAATCCAGTGACGAAGAACTGGCTGACAAGTGCATTTGCTGTTGGGGACTGGATCAGCCGCAGGGCGACGACAACGACATCACCTGGTTCGAGCAGCACGAAACCGACAGGCGCATGCTCGTTGAGGCGTTCGCTGCTACTAGAGCATATTTCGCCGAGGAGCTTTGATTCTCCGCCGGCGCCCCAGGCTTTGCCGCCAAAGAGACAGCGCCAGCTTTGGCATGACGGCAGGGGTGATTTTCGTGGAGGCCTGTCCGGAGGACGTCACGACGACCTTTATTGGCGCTCGGCCGAAAGGAATATGGCGTCGCGGCGTTTCGTTTTTGGGCGGCAAAAATTGAGAAATATTCGCATTGGGGCAATACTGCGGGAATTCGTCGTGACGCGCGGAGCCGAGGCCATCGTTAAGGCTTAAAGCTGGTTCATTTTGAGGTTTGATTTCCCGGGCGATTCCCGTTCGGGATGATCAGTCAAACGCACCGAACCGAGGTCTCGTCAATGCAAAGTCTGGTTGTCGCCCGCCCCGTAAAAAAGGTCATTGTTCTTGCCGCGCTACTGACGGCTTCTCTCCCGCTATACGGCTGCTACACTCCCGGCGAACGCGCCTTGGGAGGAGGCGTAATCGGCGGCCTCGGCGGCGCGGGAATTGGCGCTCTGGCTTCGGGCGGCCTCGCTGGCCCGACATTGGCCGCCGGCGCAATCGGGGCGGCCGGCGGCGCGCTCATTGGCGCAGCCACCGCTCCGACGCCCCGTTACTATTACCGGCGCCACTACGCGCGGCGTCACTACTACTGACGAGGGATGGCGGCGTCGGATCCTTGATGCACAATGATCCGGCGCTGCGTTCATGCTATGGCTGCTGCTACCCGGCCGGTTCACACTATCAGGCGTGACCGGCTTCATGAGCAATATCGGATGCGGGGCAAAACCCGCGTATCGCGATATGGCTGCTGCAACCCGCTGTGCGTTTCCACAACGCAGTTCATGATGAAACTCGCTAGATCACTCCTGCAGGAGCGATCTTTGCCGCCTCATCTCCAGCGGGGGAAGTCATTCATGTCCAGGATTTTGTCTATGCCGGTCGCCGCCGGCTTCATGTCGATCGCCGCCAGCCTCATGGTCATCCCTGCGCAGGCAGCCGCCGTTTCCTTTGTCTCGAGCAAGGGCGTCAATACGGGAAACTGCGCATCCTCGGCCAATCCCTGCCTCACATTCCAATACGCCTTGAACCAGACTTTGGCTGGCGGCGAGATAAAGGCGCTTAGCCCCGGAAATTATGGTCCTTTGAACATAAATAAGGCGATCACGATAACGGGCGCCGAGGGCGCCGGCGTCGTTCGCGCCAGCGCAGGCGACGCAATAACAATCAATGCCGGGGCGAACGACAGCGTGAATATCTCACGCCTTACGATCGACGGGCTCAAATCCGCGACGAATGGAATCAAGCTAAATTCAGCTGGTTCGCTTTCGATCAGAAACTGCGCCGTTCAGAATTTCACCGGCGTCGGCGTATATCTTCGTCCAACGGCAAATCTGAAATTTTTGCTGACGGACATAATTTCATCGAATAACGGCGGCGACGGCTTCAATATCACAACGAACGGCGGCTCGGCGAAGGGCGTCCTCAAACAAGCGTCGGCGATAAACAATTCCGGCGCGGGCGTGATGATACAGGGATACACGCGACTCATGGTCGTCGACAGCGAGGCCAACAATAACCTTGTCGGCTTCAGAAGCGAGATCGGGGCAATTCTCCGCCTTACGCATTCGACTGCAACCGGAAACAGCGGCAAAGGCGTCTATCTCTTCACCGCCGCCGAAAGCGCCGGCGACAATTTCATCCGTGGCAATGGGTCAGGACCGGTCGACGACGTGAGCGGGTCCCTGACAAACGTGGGGACGCGCTGAAACACGGGTGCACTTTCATGCACGAGCATGCGAGCGCACCCGTGTTCAGACCATTTTCACCGGCGTACAAAACGATAAATTCGGCCCGGAAATAAAGGGCTCAGGCTGCGGTTCCGGCTTCATCCGGATCGAGCTCGGTTCTGACGGGCAATTGCGTCCGGATCGCTTCGACAATGCTCTGGATGGCGACATTTGCTTCGTCCGCGCGGCGTTCCGCGAGGCTCGCGCGCTGCTCCACCCTTATCAACTCGGCTTCTTTTGCAGCGAGCCGCGATTGCAGCATATCGAATGCGTTGCGCGTCTCCTCGAGCGCTGCTGTGAGTTCGACGATCTTTGCCTCGGCCTCGAGCTGCGCTATTTCGGCTCGCTCCGCGCGGGCATCGGCGAGTTCAAGCTTCCTGACGACGGCGTCAGCGACATTGTGAGCGCGCGCTACCGCTTCGGCCGCTTGCTCCTCCAGTCCCTTGATTGCAGCCGCGGCTTCCGCGACGAGGTTCAGGGCCGCGGCGGCGTTGTCGCCGCCGGAGGAAATCTGGCGGGTCGGGAAATTCACTACAGACGCCGCCGTTGATGGCGTCTCATTGACGGAGTTCATTTCGCTCACGTCTTGATCGGACTCGAGCCATTCCATCGAGATCCCTCCTCCGTCGCTCGAATCGATGCGTCGAGCTCGTCTCGCGATTCATATTTTGTAAACGAATCCGGCGAAAAATCGACATACAAACAAGCTTGAGCGGCGCATTTCATGCGGCGAATGGAGATTTCAAAAGGCTATGGAGCCTCTCCGTCGTCGGTTCCGCCCCCTTCCCCGTCTGCTTTCGACAGACAAATGCGTCAAATTTGAATACGCAGACCGCGCCCTCAAAAGCACGCGCGGCTCCGCATGGCCGGTGCGATATTTTCAATGCCGCCGTCGCCGCTCCCGCGCGATCGTGAGGTCCAATGTCTGGAGAAACCGCGAACGGTCGGCGGAAGAAAAAGGCGGCGGACCGCCGGTTATTTCGCCCGTGGAACGGATATGCTCCATGAGCGATCGCTGCGCGAGAGCCAGACCAATGGAGTCCTCTGTAAAAGCGCGGCCATAAGGCGCAATCGCGTGCGCCTGTTTCGCCAATACGCGACTGGCCAACGGAATGTCGCTGGTGATGACAACATCATTCGGAACGATCCGCTCGACGATCCAATCGTCGGCGATGTCGGCGCCGGCATCGACGATTATCCGGGCGATCAGCGGAGATTGGGGAATCTGGATAAAGCTGTTGGATACGACGAACGTCCGCAGTCCATAGCGAGCCGCGACCTTGAAAGTTTCATCCTTCACGGGGCAAGCATCGGCGTCGATGTAGATTGTAATCGTCATGGCGCCGTCCTGACAGCTTCGGCCCAAGTTGTCACCCGCGCTGATGGCGGCGGCGTTGCGAAGAGCCACATGACGAATACTTTTCCCGGCGCGAGCGAGTTTCGCAGCGAGGTCCAGCGAACCGCTCGATTTGCAAGTTTTTGTTAAGCAGCGACTGCAAAGCATCCGATCAATAGCTGGCGACAGTCGGATCAACACCCCAATTGAAGTGATAGTTGACGCCCGCCCGCACGACATGCCCGTCGAAACGGGCCTGCGCCTGTGTTCCGTTTGCCCAAACGAGCGCTCCGGTAGCCAAAACTGTCGTAGTCAACCCGGCGTTGGTTCGGACAGAACCGAGATCGTAATAGAGATATTCAGCTTTCGCGCTCCAGTTCGGCCAGAACATCCATTCGAGACCGCCGCCCGCGCTCCAGCCAACACGCGTATCGGAGAATGAACTACCGCCGAAGCCAGTTGTAATGAAACCGGGAGTGCCAAGTGTAAAGCTCTGCAAACCGGTGACGTTCAGGCTTACGCCGCCATATGCAAGACCGCCGGTTCCGTAAAGGAGCAAGGTCGGGCTGAAGAGATAGCCGATGCGGCCCCGCACTGTTCCCAGATAGTCGAGGCTCCTGCTAGCCGACATGACGGTGTTCGCCGATGGAAATGGCGCCGCGGGAAGCATGACGGGAACCGTAGTTGTCAGGGAGCCGCCGCCTACTCCGCTGGCGATTCCTTGAATATCGGCCTCGACGCCCGCGACGATGTTCCGATGAAATTGCCAAGTGTAGCCAATCTGGCCACCTCCGATGAAGCCTCCGTTCCCACTGGCGCCAAGCACGCCCGTCGCGCCGAGCGCCGCCGCCGCCGACCAGGGAGCGGGGCCAAATGCTCCACCCTGAAAAAGGGGAGCGGAAGCGATAGAGACATTTTGGCTGCTGTCCCATGTTCCGCCGGCGTTAAGACCGACGTGGAAACCAGTCCACACCAGCGGCGGAGGAATGTATGCCGGAGGCGGAGACTCGCGCGAAGGGAAATCGGCGGCGAAGGCTGAACCAGCCGCAAGCGTCAGCGCAGTGAGCGCAAAGCCGATCTTTCTCATTGGACAATTCCCGATGCATTGATTCTCAGCTGCGGCTGTAGACGCGCCAGAATTCTTCCAAGCCTCACGCCCGGGACCGGGGGCGTCAACAAGAGTTGCGGCAACGGTAACGCTTCCTGCCTCACATTGTTGCCCAATGAGACATATCCGCCACGGCATGACGGCGCAGGAACAAGCGGACAAAATTACATCCGCAGGCCGGACATCAACGCGAACGACCGGCGCGCGCTTATGAAAAAAACGAGCCGCACTCTTCCATCGTATCGTCGAGGATGCCGATCACATCCTGCATCAACGGGCGGGCCGCTCGATCGGGCTGCACGCAGGCCCATTCGAGTTCTCGCAATCCTGTCAACGCAGCGGGCTCCGACGCGCATCGGTCCAGCAATTCGCCGAGCAGCAATCCAAAGGCGCGGACCTCTATCCGCCGCCACGCGTCGCCCTCAACTCCCTCGGGAAGCACGCAGGCCGCGCCGAAATCGCCGAGCGCCGCCTCGCCGGCCTCACCGTCCCAGAGAATGTTGTGCGCATACAGATCGCCGTGCATCAATTCGCGGGCGTGAAGATGGGCGGCGGCGGAGGCGATCCCGCGCGCGAGGCGCAGCGCGCTCGTCGGAGAAAGCCGTAGCCCGGGATCATAGACGTCCCGGCTGCAACTCTCGGGACTTGGAGGAGCCGCCAGCGTGCGCCAATGAGCCGGCGCCAGCGGCATCAGGAGCGCATCCGCACCCTCGGGATGATCCGCCAGCCGACCGAGGGCGGCCGTGAGGTTGGCATGTTCGCCGGCGGCGAGACAGGTCGCCATTTCGCGCTCCGGCAAACCGTCGCTGGTCATCGCGCCCCTGAAAAGCTTGAGGGCCACGGGTAGCGCCTCATCCGAACCGCCCACACGCCAGAACGCCCGATGCACGAGTCCCGAGGCGCCCTCGCCCAGCCGGTCTCCGATTTCGAGGTCGGCCCAATGAACCATCGTCGCCGCTGTTGGAGCGAGCGCGCGCTCCATGGGATTGCCGGCCCAGGAGATCCAGGCGAGCCTCGGCAGACTCGCGAGCCAGGGCGGAAGGATCTCGATGCGATTGGAGCTGAGCCGCACAAGCTCGAGCGAAGCCGTATCAGCGAGGCTTGGCGGGAGTGTCCGCAGACGGTTCCCGGCGAGCATCAGCTTTTGCAAATGCGGCCGCTCCCCGAGAGCGTCGGGCAGCCGCTCGATCTGATTATCGGTCAGGATAAGCCAGCGCAGCAGGGGCGGCAGCGCCTCGCCGGGTATCTCGCGCAGCCCCGTCCCCCGGAAGCCGACCTGACTCAGCGACGCGCAATCGCCGAGCGATGCAGGAAGCCGCTCGAACCTGTTGCCGGAGCAGAACAACACGCGCAGCTTGTGGAGCCGGCCCATGTCATCGGGAAGATCGCTCAGCGCGCCGCCGCCGAGATCCAGCACCTCGAGCGTATCGGCTAGACCGAATATCTCACGCGGAAATTCGGCAAGTCCCGGCAGACGCAGCCGCCTTGCGCCGGCCAGATCGCCGCGGCGAAGGGCTTCCAGTTCGGTTGTCGTCTTGGAGACAGGCATTCTCACGCTGTAGCGGACGGCGCGCGGGAGCAAAAGCGCTGTTTTTGACGGAGCCGCGTCGTCGCCGACCTTCACGCCAGGAGAGCGGGTGCTCTTCCGGAGAGCCACCAAAGCGGGATTAATTCACGCTTACATGGAATCTGGATTGAAGTCGGAAAAAATTAAATCTGAACCGGGACCAAGCAGTCGCCACGATGGCGCAGTCTGAAGTCGCGCAAATCGGCGTAATTCGGCGAAGCGGCGGCCGTTCCCGCGGATGAGGCGTCAAGGGCGGAGCCTACTACCCTTCAGGCACAAAGCAGGAGGACACGCCGCAAATAAAAAACGCCACTGGAAGCTAATTTAGTCTCTAATCGACCCTAAGCGTCCCGATCGCAGGCGTCCCTGAATTTCCAAATGACCAATCCAATCACACGGACATTCTCATTTTCCTCAGAATGACCGTCCTTCACAATCACGGGCGTCTGCCAGAGCGGGTCGCTAGAGTCGGGCCAGAATTCGTAATGTTCGCCGCTTCGACGAACGCGTCTCGCGGATGTCTCCTTCAGAGAATTCCCACGGGTTCTTTCGACAATGACCAGATCGCCATCTTCAACGTCAATTCCTGCAGCTTCCACGTCCACGCATCGAATATGATCGCCAGCTTGCGCAAACCGGTTAATCGACGTTCCTTCGACGACAAGGTCGAACTGGGCTTCTACCGGGAAGCGCGGATCCGCAGGAAACGGGTGGGTGCGGCCGCTTCCATTTGTCATTCTGCGCACCTCGTCTTCCATCCACACGCCCGCAGCGGCTACCCCCAACACAGGAATATTGGACCCCTTTTCATGTCCGTCCGGGCCATCGCCGTTCGTTTGAACAAGCTCTGCCCGACGCGGCAATTTCGCTTTCGCGCTCATCGCGCCATCGCCCGTAAGTAACCAGCCCGCGTTCACACCGTACGCGCGCGCATAATTAGTCGCGGTCTGAGCGTCAAAATGATTCTGGCCGTTCTCGTGGGCGCGGTACGTCGATCCCCTCCAGCCAAAACGACTGATCGCATCGCTGGCGGTTCGATATCCAGCCGATATGCGCGCGCGCTTCAAACGTTCGTTCATAGTACCGTTTTGAATCATGTTTGGTCTCCGCCGCAGAAACCAAAGCAGATTGCGCGACACAAGTAATGTCATCCCAATAACGCGTCCGCCAAATTTCATTTGGCAATGAAAATCCACTCAGCGAAAGCATTAATCGCTCGCCGCTTGCAAAATCGCGACCCCAGAAATCCATCTGAAATGTAATTGAAGCGCTGCGGTCATATTGCAATACATGCCGAGGCCGATATTTCCAGGCGCAGGCTACAGCGTGCGGCGCTAGCGTGACCGGCCTTGGAGTAGAACTCCACATCCACGCTGCTGGACCTGAACAAAAACGAATGGACCCCCTAATATTGCGGGAAGACATCGAATGCTGCGAAATTCGCCCGATTGGCTTCGGAACGCATACAGAGCCATTTCCTGTCGCGACCAGACCTCGCATGGCGCCTCGTTATGCCGCCGACGCTAATGGCTTACTCACCATGGAAATATTTGAAAGCCGTGTCCGCTCAAAGAGACAGGCCCCGGAAGCGTCAGCGCAGCGCTTTCTTCGCGTCTGTAGGAGCGATTCAAATAAGGACGCGGCTTTTGTAGTTCATATTCGACTATGACTCCTCTCCCCCAATTTATTGCGCTCGTCTCAAGACAGGAATCCGCTAGAGGGTGTTATGCACCTTGGATCATGAAATCTGCTGCGCGCTTGAGCATGAGACATGCGAAGGCGACGACGTGGAGTCCTGCGAGGGTCTGAGCATAGCGCTCGTAGTCTTTGACGAGCCGCCTGCATCGCGTCGCCCAGGCGAATGAACGCTCGACCACCCAGCGCTTGGGCAGCAACACGAAGCCCTTCTTCGCTTCGGCAAGTTTGACGACGCACAGTTCGGCGCCTTGCGCCTTCGCCGCCTCGGACGCCTTTTCGCCGGTGTAGCCCTGATCGACATAAACGAGTTCGACGCTTTCGCCTGTCACATCCTGCACGGCTGCGATGAGCTTGCCGACCTCGGCGCGGTCATCGACATTCGCCGGCGTGACATGCAACGCCAGCAAATGGCCCAATGTGTCGACTGCCATGTGCAGCTTCGAGCCGCGCTTTCGCTTCGCGCCGTCATAGCCCGCTCGTGGGCCGCTCTCAGGGGTCGAGCGCAAGGTGCGGCTGTCGATGATCGCCGCCGTCGGCTCCGCCGCCCGCCCGGAAGCGACGCGCAACTGGGCGCGCAGATCCTGCGCAAGCGCCTCGAACACGCCCGCCGACAGCCAGCGCTGCGATTGCTGATACACGGCGAACCATGGCGGCAGATCGTTGGGCATGGCGCGCCAGGCGATGCCGTAGCGCAGCACGTAACGCAGGCCGTTGAACAGCTCGCGCAGCGAATGTTGACGCTGCGGCGCGCCTTCGTCCATGAGCGTCAGATAAGGCGCAACCAGCGACCATTCTTCGTCGCTGACGTCAGACGGATAAGGTTTGCGAATCGGAGACATCCGATTCTACTAAGACAATCAATCACCAAAGTACATAACACCCTCTAGACGATTTCCAAATTGCTTACAGAGAAGAGCAAACCAGTTCTATGCAGAGCAGTGTAGCTTGCGCCGCCGCTATTGTAACAAGACCGGCTTACACGAAAGCTCCCGGCAACGCGAACAATGTTGTTTGTTCTCCCGCTCTGCGTCTTCATTGTGCAGCCCCCAAACGCCATGCTGCGAGGGAGCTGCAGCATGGCCTAACATGACGCTAAACGCGAGCAAGAGGCATAAAACACTGATCGTGTTGTCTGTCGAGCGGCCATTATATGGCGAGCCGCGTCATCGAAAAGCGCGCTTCGCCCGGGCGATCAGCGGCGATTATCGGCCAGCGGAGCGAGCTGAATCCGCTTCTTCGCCTGCGGCAACCGAATTAGCCGGAAAAAGGCGGCGAAGCGCCGGCGCTCGCCTTTAGACATCTGTTCAGGCTGAGAAGAGTCATCATCCGTTGATCAAAGGCGTAAACGCGCGGAAGCGCCGCCCCCAGAACGCGCGGCTATACCTTCGCCCTTAGCGACCTCTGAGTTCCGACAGGCGCTCGTCGCAGAGCTTCAGCTCAGCGGAGCTTGCAGACCAATAGGAGAGTTCGCACAAGGCCTGATAACGGCTTGCGAAATAGAGGGACCAAAGACCAAAGCCGATCATCAGCAGGAAAGCTGAGGCAATGAGCGTTCTTTTCATGTTTCCACCACAGGTCCGGATCGTCGCAGCTTTAAACCAAAGGTCAGGCCCGGGCAACGAAACCGGCGCGGTTGGCGGCGGCGCAACGAAGGTTGCCGAGGCCCCCTCCAGGCACTATCTTCGCGCCAGATAGGCTCTCTCGAAATTTGACAAGATAGGGCGCGCCTATTTCAGCACCAAGGCGAGGGAGAACCCCATTCATGTCGAACAGCCCCGACCAGGCCGAAACGAACGTCACCGCCGGCCCGGCCACCGAAGGCCAAAAGCCTCATGAGCACGGCTGGGTGGAAGCGCTCGAAGAAGGGATCGAGGAGATCCGGACGCAGCCTGCGGAAGTTCTCTTCCTCGATGTAGTCAAGATCGATCTTCCCTACATCATCATGTTGTCGATGGCGGTTTTCGGCATCGGCCTCGTCACTTTCACGGGCGAGCCGTCGGGCTATTACTGGGAGTTGCTGACCCCTGTTTATTGCGCGATCTGCATTTACGTCGGCTGGCGCCACGCGGACACGCGACAGGAGCGAATCAAACTCATCTGGACGCAAATCTTGCATTGGGCGGCGTTCCTCGCGGCCATGTGGCTGATTTACTCGCCGACGATCCGCACCCTCGTCGACGTCAACGCCACCGGCCTGAACCTCATGACGCTTCTCGCGCTCGCGACTTTCGTCGCCGGCGTGCACGCGGAGGCATGGCAGATCTGCGTCGTCGGCCTCATCCTCGCCATCTTCGTGCCAGCGATGGCGATCATTCAGAGGACGTCGCTCTTCATCATCGTCGCGCTGCTGGGCATTGGTTTCGTTGTCGTCAGCTTCTACATGACGCTTCACTCGCATCGGCGTAAAGCCGGGGAAGAAACAATCGCTTGATTGAATAAAGCTCCATGCGCGCCGGGTCATTACAACCCGGCGCGCATTTTTTGTGTCAGGCTGACGGAGCCTGCGCGGAAAGCGCCGCACGAATGGCGTCTTCCTTGGATTTCTCGAAAGACGTGCGCAGCACCACGCCGCCGACGCCCTTGAGCCCCTCGAGAACCTTGTCCGTCGTCATTTTGCGAACGAGCACGAACAACGCCGCTCCGCCCGGCGGAATCGCTCCTGCGACGTCCTTCATGAACTTGTCGTCGATGCCGAAATCGGTCAGCGCGCCGGACACCGCGCCCGAGGCCGCGCCGAGCGCCGCGCCGGCAAGCGGCATCATGAAGATCAGGCCGATAAGCGCGCCCCAGAAGGCGCCGGAAACGCCCCCGATCGCTGTCGTGTTGAACAGCTGATTGAGCTTGATTTCACCGTCGGCGCCTTTGACGGCCACGACCGCGTCGCCCATTTCGATCAAATATTCCTTTTGCATCGTAAAAAGCTTTTGCCGGACCTGCTCGGCCTTCTCCTCCGACGGAAAAGCAATAACGAGAAGATCATTCATGAGCGCTCTCCTGCTTATGTGCACGACGATGATCGCGCGCCGCAGGGTTCGATCTAGACCACATGAATGAAATTACAATGCACAGTTACAAATTCAGGATTGTAAACTCTGTAAAAGCTAACCCGCACGGCGCCGCTGGTCAGCGGCATCGGCGGGTAGCCCGTTGCTCGATGGGAGGTTCGAGACGGATCAGCTTTAAAGTTTCGCCCTGCAGCGGACCCGAACCGGAGCGGTGACCCGGCGGGGCGCCGCAAACCAGAACGCCAACGGCGAAAGTAAGGACGCCACGAGAAGTGCGTTTAAAACCATCGCGTTTCACCTCCTTTTAGAGAAAACCGCCCGCGCGCTCGGCGCGGGCGGCCATCGTCATTACTCGGTCAGGAGCTTGACGCCTTCCTTGCCGACGAGGGCATGGATGCGCATCAGGATCTGAAGGACGACGCCGAACACACCCAGAGCCATCCAGCCGAAGAACACGAAGCCCCAGTGAAGCGGAGCAACGAACAGCTCTTCCATGAACCAGAAGGTGTGGCCCCACTCATTCAGGCCAACGTTCGGGATGATCATGAACGGGCCGATGGCGACGATCAGGAACGCCAGCGAGTAGCCATGAGCAAAATACGGAATGCGGGTCTTCGCATAGAAGAACGCGCCAACCGCGATAACCGAGTAGATCGGGTAGCTCATGTAGAACTCGATGATGTGCGACGGCGTGAAGTCCGTGTCGCGAATCACCGTCATGTGCCAGGTGCCGTCCTGCTCCGTGAAGAACGAAGCGCCCCAGTAAATGGCGATGCCGTAAACGACAAGCCACTGAACCAGGACAACGAGACGACGCATCTCTTCACGAGGCGTAACAGCGTCGACGTTGCGGTCGCGGGTCTTCCACAGATAGCCGGCAAGGCCGAGGCCCGAAACCAGCTCAAGCGGAATCTCCGTCCACAGGATCGACATCCAATACGTCTGGAACTCCGGAGCGAACGAGTCCAGACCCGCGCGCCAGCCAAAGACCTGCTCGTAAATGCGAACGATCAGATAAAACACGTTCAGCAATACGAGGCCAATCCACATGCCACGCAGATCGACTACGGATTCTACTTCTGCAGCTGCGCCAGCAGCCGCGCTTGTCGTCGAGCTCATATGAATTATTCCTCCATGTTTTTTCGCTCGAGGTCATGACCCTCGCAGCTGTCACATCTTGCCTCGTACCACACAAGACAACAGTGACTTTGTCGCCAAACTGGGGGCAAAATCCGCCATTACAGGTGCCGGGCTCCTTTGCGCCTCGCGACAAGGAAACCCTTGAAGCCAAAAAGAAAAAGGCCCGGCTTGCGCCGGGCCTTTCCTGTCGTGCCGAAGCCGGATCAGACGGGCTGAGGCGACATGCCGCCGTCAACGTCGGGCTCGGGCTTCTGGCCCGTCGCCGGGACGCCGGAGCCGCGCGGAGGCTGTGTCGGCGTCGCGCTCGTGTCCTCGCGGACCGGACGTTTGCCGACGAGCAGGCCCTTCATCTCCTCGCCGGTGAGCGTCTCGAACTCGAGGAGTCCGTTCGCCAGCGTGTCGAGTTGAGCGCGCTTCTCGGTCAGGATGCGCTTCGCCTCGTCGTAACCTTCCTGAACCAGCCGGCGCACTTCCGCGTCGATCGTTTGCTGCGTCGCCTCGGAGAGACTCTGCTGGCGGCCGAGCGAATAGCCCAGGAACTGCTCCTGCTGCGGTTCGGCATACGCCACCGTCCCGAGCTTGTCGGAGAAGCCGAGCTGCGTGATCATCGCCCGAGCCACGCGGGTGCACTGCTGGATGTCCGACGCGGCGCCCGAAGTCACCTTGTCGTGGCCGAAGATCAGTTCCTCCGCCACGCGGCCGCCCATGGCGATCGCGAGCATTGCGGTCAACTGCTCATAGGTCTGCGACACCTGATCCCGCTCCGGCAGGCCCTGCACCATACCCAGCGCGCGGCCGCGCGGGATGATCGTCGCCTTGTGGATCGGCATCGCGCCGGGGACCGTCAGCTGAACCAGAGCATGTCCGCCCTCGTGATAGGCCGTGAGTTTCTTCTCCTCGTCGGTCATCACCAGCGTGCGGCGCTCGGCGCCCATCATGATCTTGTCGCGCGCGTCCTCGAACTCCTGATTCGTGACGATCCGCTTCGACCGGCGCGCCGCAAGCAGCGCCGCCTCGTTGACAAGGTTCATCAGATCCGCGCCCGAGAAGCCCGGCGTGCCGCGCGCCACCACCTTCAGGTCGACGTCCGGCGCCAGCGGCACCTTGCGGGCGTGAACCTTCAGGATCTTCTCGCGGCCGATGAAGTCGGGGTTCGGAACCTGGATCTGACGGTCGAAGCGGCCCGGACGCATCAGCGCCGGATCGAGAACGTCCGGACGGTTGGTCGCCGCGATGAGGATGATCCCCTCATTCGCCTCGAAGCCGTCCATCTCGACCAGCAGCTGGTTCAGGGTCTGCTCGCGCTCGTCATTGCCGCCGCCGAGACCGGCGCCGCGATGACGGCCCACCGCGTCGATTTCGTCGACGAAGATAATGCAGGGCGCGTTCTTCTTCGCCTGCTCGAACATGTCGCGGACGCGGCTCGCGCCGACGCCGACGAACATTTCGACGAAGTCAGAACCCGAGATCGAGAAGAAGGGCACGCCGGCCTCGCCCGCGATGGCGCGCGCCAGCAGCGTCTTGCCCGTGCCGGGCGGTCCGACGAGCAACACGCCGCGCGGAATACGTCCGCCCAGACGCTGGAACTTGCCCGGATCGCGCAGAAACTCCACGATCTCCTGCAAATCCTCCTTCGCCTCGTCGACGCCCGCGACATCCTCGAACGTCACCTTGCCGGCCATTTCGGTGAGCAGCTTCGCCTTGGACTTGCCAAAGCCCATGGCGCGGCCGCCAGCTCCTCCCTGCATCTGGCGCGCCATGTAGATCCAGACGCCGATGAACAGAAGCAGCGGCAGGCCGTTCACGAGCAGCGTGGAGAGCCAGCCCGGATTGTCGCTGGCCGGCTTGGCGCTGATCTGCACCTTCTTCGCCTCGAGCTTTTGCACGAGGTTCGGATCGTTCGGCGCATAGGTCTGGAAGGTCCGGTTGTCATTGAAGTGGCCGGAGATTTCATTGCCGGCGATCGTCACGTCATGGACGCGGCCCTCGTCGATCTGCACCAGCAGCTCGCTGAAGGTGATCTCTCGCGCCGGAGTGCGTGACTGCTGATGCTGGAACATCGCAAACAGCACGCCTGCGACTGCGACGAAGACGACCCAAGGCAAATATTTCTTCCAATTCGCCTTCATTTTCACCTCCCGAGGAACAAACGCTTCCGACGACTGGAGCGTCCTCCCCTTGCTAAATCGTCATTGGACGGAGGACGGATGCCCTCGCCTTGTCCAATGTGTGATTGGAACCAATCTAGGTCAGGATGGCGAAATAGCCAAATTCAGTCCATAATTCGCCAAAAAGACGGGGGGAGATGCACAAGATCGTCGTGGCCGGCCTGGACGGCTGTCTGGGCTCCGCTTTTCTCGGATTGACCGATCTTCTGACGCTCGCGCGGCGGGCGATCGGCGGCGCTTTGGCTCCATCCGATCAGGACTCCGGCGGCGGAGACGCGGACTTCTGCGTCGTCACGGCCAGCGCGACCGGGCGTCCCGTGCGGGACGGCTCGGGCGCGACTTTCGAGGTCGAGACCTCTTTCGAGGAAGTCACGACATGCGACGCCGTTATCGTGCCGAGTTTCGCGCCCGATCCCAACGGCAAGCCGCCGGACATGTCGGCCCACGCCGCAGCCGCAGCATGGTTGCGCCGGCATCATTCCCGCGGCGCTCTTATCGGGGGTTGCGGTTCTGGCGTCTTCCTTCTCGGCGAGGCGGGGTTGCTCGAAGGACGTCGTTGCACGACCAGCCGATGGCACCACGAGGAGCTGAAGCAGCGCTATCCGAGAGCCGACACGGCCTGGGGCGCAAGGTTGATCGACGATCGCCGAGTCGTCACGGCGGCGGGACCTCTCTCCTGGATCGACGTGGCGCTGCACGTGATCCGGACGCTCTGTGGACCGGACGCGGGCCGAATCGCAGCTGACTTCACTCTTGGCGAATCGGCGCCCGCGAAGGGCGGCATACGCGGGGCCGCCTACAATGTGAGCGTGCTCGGCGACAGCTCCGATTCGTTTCTTTCCGAGGCCGAGCGAATCGTCCGGCAATCTGACGCCGCCTTCAACGCTCAGGATCTCGCGCGGGCGCTCTCTACGTCGGAGCGCACGCTGCACCGAAGGCTGAAACAGGCCTGCGGCGAGTCGCCCAAGACTTTCATCGACCGCATCCGCGTCGAAACCGCCCGAATGCTGCTGGAAACCAGCGTCAAGCCCGTGAAGGAGCTGGCGGCCAGCGCCGGATTTATCGACGAGGCGAGCTTCCGCCGCGCATTCCGCCGCTTCACCGACATGGCGCCGAGCGCCTATCGGGTCTGGGCCAAATCGAAGAGCCAGGACAAGGCGCAGATGTTTTCCGTTCGCAAGGATTCGGAGATCATCCCCGAGATTTTGACGACGATCCTGGATACTTGCGTCAACGGCGTCACCCTGACCGACCCCGATCTAGAAGATGCGCCAATTGTTTACGCGAACAAGCGATTCGAGGACATCACGGGCTATTCGGTCGCCGAGATCATCGGCCGCAATTGCCGTTTCCTGCAGGGGCAAGATCGCGACCAAGAGGGGCTTCGTCGACTGCGCGAGGCCATCAGCAACCGACAGGCAATCGAAGTGACTCTGCGCAACTACCGCAAGGATGGCGCGCTGTTTCACAACAAGCTCAACATTACGCCGCTTTTCGACGCGCAAGGTCAGCTCATCTACTTCCTCGGCGTCCAATATGACGTCACGGACCAGATCCGCGCGGAAACGGAGATCGGCGACCTCAAAGCCAAGCTTCACTCTCTGGCTTGATTCGCGTCATATTCCGAGACTGCGCTGAAAGCGATCGTCATTGCGCCGCGCGCAGTCTCACAAATCATTAATGCAAATTAACTTTCGATCGCCAGCTCGACAATGCGCCCGATTTTGCGACGCCTTTTCGCGTGCGACGCAAAATCTTTTCCTTCTTGCGCATTAGCCAAATGCAATGCGTAATTTTGTCGCGCCGACTGAGACCAGAACATAATCCGCTAAACAAGGCAGTCGGGCAGCGGCCCAGCCAGGGTCAAAGGGGAAGACGCCATGAACTCGATCACCGCCATTTTGTCGATTTTCGCCGCCGCCGCAGCCGTGACCTTCGCGATTACGGCTTTCGTCAACGCCTGACGACAAGAGGCGCGACGGGCCGGTCGCCGCCTTCGTCGCATCAATGGGATACGACGCGTGTCCCTCACGAGACGCGCGTCGTCGGCGCGCTTAGCGCACGGCCCGCCTGCGAGGCGCTGCGGTCACAGCCTCCGGAACACGTAGCTTTTTCGTATTCGCAGCAACCGGACGAGACGTACGGCGGCGACTTGCGTCGGACGCGCGCGACGCGCTGCGATCGGAAGTTTTCGCCAGCCGATCCATGTCGGACGCGAGGCGCCCGAACCAGGCCGCATTGTCGTCGACCCTTTGCTGCGCATCCCGGACCGCGCGGAGCAGCGCAATGTCTTTCGCGAGATTTCGCAAGAAAGCGCAGGTCGCGGCAAGATCCTGACGTTCGCATCTTCGTCGATAAAGCAGCTCGATCTCAGAGTCCAAGAGAGAAAAATTCTCTCGGGTGACAATATGAATCATCTGAGCCCCCTTAGGCTTCACTATATTGTGTGCTGCGGGGACATCCGCAGCGATTGCGCGACGACGGCCACGCCGCGCAATTCCCTCTCGCGTCTCGATTGGCTCTGCGCCGTTCATGACGCCAGTCTTGCCCGCATCGTGTCGACGACTGCCGGATCGAGGTAGAGGCCGGCCAGCCCCGCGAGACATCTGACGCGCGCGTCCCACTCCGGTCCGACTTCGTAGAGCACGGCGTAAGTCTCGACGCCGCCGATCATCTGGGGCGCGCCAAGCGGTTCTCCAGCGCAACCGCAGCGCATGAGCATGCGATGCATCGCGCGGTCATAAACCGTTACGATATGGCTGAGGGCGGCGGCCTTGCCGATTTCATTGAGGGCGAGTCCGAGCTCCGCCGTGGCGCGACTGATGACCGGGGCGTCGACGCGGCTGTCGCCCGTCATTCTGACGGTGAAGCGGCTCGACTCCCAGATCAGCGGGCTTTCTATGCGCGCGCCGTCTGGCAAAAGCTGCGGAAAAGTATCGTTGAGCATGTTGAAGCCAGTGGTCGGCAGAAGTCGAAGCCCGCCGATCACCCGCTCATTTTCGTCCAGCGAGAGCACATAGAGCGGGTCCAGCGCATCGTAACCGTCTATTTCCCAGCGGTTGATGACAGTCACCTGCCACTTGAGGCGCTCGTGAAAGACATTGCGCCGAAGCTTGTGCATTTCGTCGATCAGTCGCGGAAAACGCGCGCGCCATTCTCCCGGTATGATTTTGATCATCCTGCAAATCCCCATATCAGTTGGTGATTTGGAAAACTTGCAGGACTTTCAGTGTGTTATCACCTCCCGAAAATGGGGGGGTCATTTACGTTTTTTGGGCATCAGATGGGTCGGCTCATAGGACATGTTGATCAGTCCCAGAGCAAGCGCCTTCGCTACCGTGTGCGTGGTATTCGCCGTGTTCAGCCGCGCGCGCGCCGATTCGAGATGAAAGCGCACGGTGTGCGGGCTTATAACGAGAATTCTTCCGATTTCCTCGTCGGTTTTGCCGAGCGCCTTCCACCGCAGGCAACTCGCCTCACGCAGCGGCAGATGCACGTCGCCCGGTTCGGCCAGTTCCCCGCATGAGCGCAGCGCCGCAGCATGGAAATTCCATGCAACCACCATCAGGTCGCGAATCAGATCGCGGCGAATCGCGCGCCACTCGAGCGCATTTTCGTTCGATGTCACGGTGAAAAGGGCGAATTCCCCGTGGCGGCCGCGGATGGGTATCGACATTCCATTAGCGCCGACGTCGAGTTCCTGCGCCTCGCCGAAGAACTTGCGAATGATCGGATCGCCGCGGTCGATCTCCGACCAGTCGATCGGAAGAATGCCGCCGAGGCCCGAGCGGACGATCGGGTCGATGTCAACGTAACCGCTTTGGGCGTAATGCTTTTGCCATTCCACCGAATAGGTCATCGACAACAGCGGCCGCGCGGCGCCGGGGCTCGGCATGTTCAGCGCCGCGTAGGCGACGTTGTGAAGCCCCCACGCATTCGTAAAGCCGGTGATGATATCGGATGCGGCTTCTACGCGGTCGGCGCGCGCCAGCCGGTCAATCAGATCAAAGAAATCATCCGAATGCACGTGATCGGCCAAAGGTTTGATAATGGACAAGTTCAAGGTAGTGCGCCCTGGCCGCTCAGGCAACCGCTATCCCAAAATTCATCACAGCCCTGTTTCGCCTCTCCGCAGCGAATCACATGCGCGGCAACAAAAAAGCCCGGCCAAAGGCCGGGCTTTTCACGATCGCTAGCTTGTCTGATCAGTATTTGGCGACAACCGGAGCCGCGCCCCAGTTGAAGTGATAGTTGAGGCCGGCGCGGACCATGTTGCCGTTGAAGCGCTGACGGACCGTGGTGGAATAGGCCCAATCGACAACCGTCGGCTCGACGGCGACCGCCGTGGCGGAAACAGTGCCGAGATCATAGTAGAGGTACTCGACCTTGGCGCTCCAGTTCGGCATGAACATCCACTCGATGCCGCCGCCGGCCGTCCAGCCGACGCGTGTATCGGCGAAGGAGGCGCTGGCGACCGAGTTGAAGGGGAAGCCGATTTCGCTCGTCACGAAGGTGGCGCTGGTGGAAACGCCGCCGTAGGCAAGACCACCTGTGCCGTAAACGAGCATCGTCGGGGTAAACAGCCAGCCGAGGCGGCCGCGAACCGTGCCGAGATAGTCGAGGCGGCTGCTGCGATTGCCGAAGGTGACGATGTTCGTGCCGCTGATCGGATCGAAGGAAGAACCGAAGATGTCGCGGTTCGGCGAATTGCCGGCGACGCCCTGGATGTCCGCTTCCACACCGGCAATGAAGCTGTTCATGAATTGCCAGTTATAACCGATCTGGCCGCCGCCGATGAAGCCGCTGTTGTTGCCGCCATTTTGCCAGGACGCAGCGCTGGCGGCGGCGACCCAGCCGTGAATCGGCGTGCCGCCATTGGCGAGGCCCCACGCATCCGAGGCGGAGTTGGTCGAAGCGGCCCAGGTTCCGCCAGCATTCAGACCGACGTAGAAACCAACCCACATCGGGGGCGGCGGCGGCGGAACGTAGACGGGGGCTTCCTTGCGCGAGGGAAGGTCGGCGGCGAGCGCCGACCCAGCCGTGAGCGCCAGAACGGCGACGGAAAAAGCGATCTTTCTCATATCGATGGCCTCGTGTTTCGTAAAACCAGTCAGGAAGGGCGCCAGTACGGCCTCTGCTCCACTTCACTCCGAGCCGGGGACCAGCCCGTCGTTACCTGACCCAATCAATCAGCGGTTGACATAATCCGTCAACGCAATCCCGAGCTGAGACGCAGCTGTAAAGGCCTTATTTCTGCGACTGTGGCGCCGCCGCAACATTTTCGTTTGCATCTGCGAAGAAAACAGGCGCCCCAGCGACGAATAGGGTCGATGAGCGGCACAAAAACAAAAAGCCCGGCCATGATGGCCGGGCTTCTCGCGACAGCAGAATGAGTCGATCAGTATTTTGCGACGACCGGAGCGGAACCCCAGTTGAAGTGGTAGTTCAGACCCGCGCGCACGATATGGCCGTCGAAGCGGGTGCGGGTCGTCGTGGAGAAGCCCCAGTCGCCGACAACCGGCTCGATCGAGGCGCCGGAAGCGGAGACCGTGCCCAGGTCATAATACAGGTATTCGACCTTGGCGCTCCAGTTCGGCATGAACATCCATTCGAAGCCGCCGCCGGCCGTCCAGCCGACGCGCGTGTCGGCGAAGGTCGTGCCGCCGACCGAAGACAGACCGATGCCAAGCTCGCTGGTCACGAAGGAGCTGTTCGTCGAAACGCCGCCATAGGCCAGACCGCCCGTGCCATAGACCAGCAGCGTCGGGGTGAAGAGCCAGCCGAGGCGGCCGCGAACGGTGCCGAGGTAATCGAGGCGGCTGCTGCGCGTTCCGAAGGTCGCGAAGGTCGTCCCGGTGAAGGGATCGGACGACGCGCCGAAGATGTTCTGGCTGCCCGAGTTTCCGGCGACGCCCTGGATGTCCGCTTCCACGCCCACGAGGAAGCTGTTCATGAACTGCCAGTTGTAGCCGATCTGGCCGCCGCCGATGAAGCCGCTGTTGTTGTTGCTTGTCGGCGCGGAAGTGGCGCTCAGGCCGGCGGCCCAGCCGTGAATCGGCGAACCGCCGTTGAGAACGCCCCAGCTCTCCGTGCTCGTGCCGCCCGAGGCGCCGAAAGTGCCGCCCGCGTTCAGACCGACATAGAAGCCGGTCCACATCGGCGGCGGCGGCGGCGGCGGAATATAGGCCGGAGCGGCTTTGCGAGACGGGAGATCGGCGGCGAGAGCCGATCCGGCGGTCAGCGCCAGCGCCAGAACGGCGGCGGAAACGGAGGTGAACTTCATCATGGCCTCGTATCTAAAAGCGGATCGCGTGGATCATGTTTGCCAGCGCCTGCACGGGAGAATGCAGAAGCCTGGATTGTCTTCCGACCATCCTCGCCGCAAAGTAGAGTTCACGCTTGCGTAGGGTCAACGCCGAATGTCGACATTTGCCCTGCCGCTACGCTCTTTCGCGCACGGAGTTGCAATTATGCCACAGATCAAGCTGGCTCGGGCGATCGGTCCTTAACGCCCGTTTACGGATTTTCCGCCCGAGGAATGAGCGAGCCACCCCTGCCCCACAATCCGCTTCAACGACAGCCATCTCGCTGCTTGCCAAGACCGGGCTGCTTTGGCATATGACGCATGCCGTTCGCGGTAACGCGGACCGATATGCGGAGACGTGGCCGAGAGGCTGAAGGCGACGGTTTGCTAAATCGTTATAGGGGAAACCCTATCGTGGGTTCGAATCCCACCGTCTCCGCCAGAATCAAGAAATCGCTCGCCGGCAGCTGATTTACGAAAACGCGCGTCGCGTGATCGAGCGACGCCTCAGCGCCCACAAGCCCGACCGAAACCTAACGGTCTCGCGCTGTCGCGGTCAGCGAGACGGGACCTCAGAATCTCGATCGCAGACGGCCCGGATTCACTCTCGACCGTGGGTAAGCGCGCAAAACCGTCCATGACCAATGCTTTTCCGAAGTCGCCTCGGCCAATCGAAATCGCAGCGACATCGCCGAACTGATTTCGAATTATATTAGCAGTAATTACTATTAAAATAATTATAGTTATGTCGACAGCAAGAGGCCTGTTTGCAATTGCAAATTATAAACGCTTGTCGGCAATAATCGATAGTTGTCATTCGAATTATCTCGTTTACTGATCGCAACCAAGTTAGGCTAAGATAGTATGACACACCTGAAGCGCGTCGGAACAAATCGAGAAGACTCAATATGAAAATCTTGAGAGCCAACTTGCAAAAACTGTGTTGCCTGCTGGCCGTGGCCGCAAGCTTCTTCAGCACGGGGGGCGCTGCGCATGCCCAGGCCATTCCGCCTGTTTACACTGCCGTCATCGACGCCGGCAGTAGCGGCACAAGGCTCTTCTTTTACAAGGTTACGCCCGGGCCTTACGCGCAAATCGAGATGCTGATCGACAACTTTGAAAGGAAAGTGCAGCCGAACGGCAAAAAGGAAGACGGCATAAACAATTTCGTCTGCAACAACCCGGACTATGCGCCGCCCGCGAAAGTCGTGCCGCAGGTGATCGATCCGCTGCTTCAGGAGCTCAGTTCAAAAATCGCGAATATCAGCCCGCCGGTCCCGGCGGATCGTGTGATTGTCAATTTATTTGCGACCGCCGGGATGCGGACGGCGCAAGCGCTCTGCGGAAAGGCTGCGGTCGACAGGCTATACGCATTTATCCGCGCTGGCGTTCGAACCAAAGGATTTTCGGTCGGCGAAGTACGAACGACAAATGGCAATGCGGAAGAAGGCGTCTGGACATGGGCCAATTTGAACGACGTCTATTTCAATGTCTTCAAAACGGCGACGCCGCCTGTCGGCAACTTCGAAGTCGGAGGTTCCTCGGCGCAGATTGCCTATCCCAGCCGGCAGCAGCCCAATCCGGATCAGAATGTGTATGAAGTTCGGATCAATAACAGGAAGTATAATGTTTTCTCCCGCACCTATCTCGGACTGGGCCTCGACGACGCCAGGAAATATGTTCGCGAGACGCAGGCGCCGCAAAACTGCTGGGCGACAGGTTTTCCCTATCAATGGGATCTGGGAGAAAGCGATCCCAGATACCCGAAGCTGAAAGTCAACGGGGGCTATAATCTCTACTCGAAACCCTGCAGCACGCTTTTCAACGGAACAATCTCGACGATCCTTGCGAAAAATGGCGCGCCGAACCTGGCCGACACCACGGCCAATTTTGTTGGCGTGTCGGGCGCCTATTTCACGCTCAAGGATTTCGGCGCCGTCAACGCTCCGAGCCAACTCATGCGAAAACTCAGTCTTTGTCATACTTACAAGAGTTGGCCGAACATCGAGACGGACGACTTCGCCCAATTCGCCTGCCCGAATGGGACCTATCTCAATACGGTTCTCTTCGATCCCACGACCGGAATCTTCAGGTCACAGCCTTCCAGACTGATCAAGGCGCTACCCGACCAGGATCCGAAAACCGACGCCACCAGGCTGACGTGGACGCGCGGATTTTTGCTGATCAAATATTCACAGTAGTCGACATGCGCTTGCGGACCGGACAATTGAGTCCGGTCCGCTTCATTTTACACCAAATGTCCGCTGGAGAGACCGAACAGAACTATCTTTCCTCATGCGCTTGGTTGATGTTCGTATTGTAAAACAGCAACACAATTGCAGAAACGCGCGCCTGCAACCGAGATAAATCGGTGCGGCCATTGTCCTGCATAGCGAATCAGCGAATGCTTCTCATTGAAGCTTCGAACCTCCAATCCGTGGAAGGACCGCCACGGATATTCTCCAAGGACAATGCCGAATGAAAACGCGCCATTTTTGCGTCGTCGTGATGACTGCGGTCCTTATGACCGCATCGGCGGTCGCCGCCGATCTTCCGTCACGAAAGGACGACCCGCTTCCCGCGCCGCCGCCGCCCATGTGGACAGGCTTCTATGTCGGTCTGAACGCAGGTGGAACGTGGTCGAACAGCAATAGTGCAAATGTCGCTTCCGCTCCTTTCTGGACCCTTCCCGGACTCAACGGCGACGTTCTGGGCGCGTCGGCGATTTCTGCGAGCGCCTATAACCCCGCCAACGCCGGCGGCTTCATCGGCGGCGGCCAGATCGGCTATAATTGGCGGATCGCCGGAAGCTTCGTCACGGGCATCGAGGCCGACATTCAAGGAATTGCGGGCAATGGCGGCGCCGGTTCCTCGGCGAATGTCGCAGCCATTGCTGGCGCGCTCGTTCCTTCCCATGTCGCGACTGTCGTGGGAACGTCGAAGAGCCTAGACTATCTCGGCACGGTCCGGAGCCGCATCGGCTATCTCGCCACCCCGACCCTGCTGATTTACGGAACGGGCGGTCTGGCCTATGGCGGCGTGAGCTCCAGCGCCACGATATCGCAGTCCGCGAGCTTCATCGACACGGCGGTTCCGTGGGGCTCCACGGGCGCCTTCTCGGATACGCGCGTGGGCTGGACGGCCGGCGGTGGGATAGAATGGATGTTCATGTCGAACTGGAGCGCCAAGGTCGAGTATCTGTATTATGATCTCGGTTCGGTGACCTACAACTCCAGCCCGCTGGTGGTGACGAGCACGCTCTTTGGAGCGGAGACCGCCTCACTGCCTTCGACCCGGGTCCGGTTCAACGGCAATATCGTGCGCGCGGGTCTGAATTATCATTTCAACTGGGCTTCGGCCCCGGTCATCGCGCAGTACTGATCGCGTCCATGCAACGGCGCAGCGGCCGGGCTGATCCGTCAGTCCCTGCGCTGCTGCGCCTTTTCCGCTTCGCTCACGGCGGCGTCCTCTATCATATCGTTGAGCTTTTGCTCGCTCCGCATTTGCGATAATCCCTATTCCTTTGCCGGGCGGCGTAGCCGGGGATCAATTCCCTCCTTCACGGACTGCCCCGCGCAGGGACGTCGGCGCCGCCGTCCCGAGCTACCGGCGTGCGGACGTCAAGGACAGGATCGGCATATGGCGGCGACGCAATCCGAAACTCGGTCATTCAAGCTGGGCTACCGGCCGGAGCTCGACGGAATCCGGGCGATTGCCATCGTCTCCGTTCTGGGAGGACATTCGACCCTGATCGGATCGGGCGCCGATCTCATGGGGCCGAAACTCGCCACCGGCGCGCTCGGCTTTCACGGCGGCGTTTTCGGCGTCGATATTTTCTTCGTGCTGAGCGGTTTCCTCATCACCACCCTGCTGCTTCAGGAATACGCCTCCTGGCGGCAGATCGACTTCAAGGCCTTCTATATCCGCCGCATCCTGCGCCTGTCCCCCGCGATGCTGATGACGCTTGCGGGTTGCGCCGCCTATTTGTTGCTCTCGGGCGGACACAGCGGGAATTTCGACTGGTGGGCGATTCTCTATTCTGCGCTCTATGTGTCGAATTTCGCCCTCATCTTCGGCGGCCTCATCCTCGGGATGCTTACCCCCACATGGTCGCTTTCGGTCGAAGAACAGTTCTACTCTATATGGCCGCTAATCATGTCGCGGCTGGTCACGGCGAGTCGGGCCTCTGTCGTCAAATTCATCCTGATCGCGATCGTTTTCACGCTGGGGCTTCGCGCCGTCCTGCACGCCGCGTTCTGGCATTTTTACGCGTGGCCGCTGTTCGGGGCGGCCAACCATCTGATCTTCGCGCGCGCCGACGGACTGCTCTGCGGCGCCATGGTCGCATTCGTCGCCCATTGGGGTTGGTTGCCGGACCCGGGCCGCTACGCCACGCAAATCAAGGCCACAGGCTGGTTTTGCGCTCTCACGCTCCTCGCGATCCTCCACTATGGTCCGGGCATTCAGGAAAGCGGACTCTACGGCGCCAGCATTTTCTATTTCTTCTACGCCTATGTCTCTGTTGCGACAGCATTGTTCATCGCAGTTCTGCTTTCGGCGCCGCCGGCGCCGCTGCTCGCCTTGCTGCGATGGCGTCCCATGGTCTGGATCGGCAAGATTTCATACGGACTTTATCTCTACCACATGCCGATCTTCGTTCTGACTCCGGTCGCCCTGCTCGGGCAAATCGGATCCGTCGCCTTCGCCGTTCCGCTCGCCTTCGCTGTGGCGGCGCTTTCCTTCTTCGGGATCGAAAAGCGGTTCCTCAATCTGAGGGAGACTCTGGGCCTGCCGCGCGCCGCGCGTCTCGCAAAGCTGGCGCAGAGGGAGGCGCGCGTTCTTCAGGATCAACACGCGTCCTGAAAGGCGGGGGCAGTTGAACGTCCGGCTGAATCGAGCTTAGATAAGTCAAGCTGATATGCGCATCCGACGCAGCTCTGGCGAAGACGCCGTTCCCCTTCTTCGGGGCGCATGCTCGGAACGCGGCGCGAGGAGTGACTGACATGAATGAATTCGGCGGCGGCTTCCTGATGAACGCTCTCATCGGCTTCGCGCTGGCCCTGCTTGTCTCCTTCTATTTCGTCTGGACCCAGTGACGCGATCGTCTCAGCCAAACGCGAGATAGGCGCTGAACACCGCGACGCCGAGCACGAGAACCGAAAGGACGACGAGACTCGGATGTGTGGCGCGCGGCGAGTGCGGCGCGTCGGAGGAGAGAAGCCGCGCGGTGTGCAGAAACCGGAGCGTCGCGACAACGATAAGAACGACGCCCGCCGCGACCAGGGCGACGCCGCCGTAGCGGCCCGTCGGGCTCCCAAGGCGATGTAGCCGGGCGAGGTGTTGGTCATCGCCGACCGCGCCGGCGATCGTGAGCAGGAACAGATTGAACCGCTCGATCACGAACCCGAGCGCAATGACGGCTATCCCCGTCCGGACCCAGGCGAGGAAGGTGCGTTCATTGGCGGCGATATTGGCGTAATCGCGTATCATCCGAAAAATCCTCCGCTGCCGCCAAGGCTCTGGCAGCGCGCCCACCCCGTCATTGCCGCGGCCGCGGCGAGTACCTATTATATTGGCGGATCGCGGCGGAATCGCCGCGGGAGGCCACACCAACAGTCTCGAGACGAAATGCCCTGGAGTGATCAAGGCGGCCCGCGCAACCAGAATAATAATCCTTGGGGACAGCAAGGCGGCCCTTGGGGACAAGGCCCGGGGGGGGGCGGAGGACAGCAGCCGCCCGACCTAGAGGAGCTTCTGCGACGCAGCCAGGAGGGGCTTCAGCAGATTCTGCCGTCCGGCTTCGGCGGACGCGGACTCGCTATTCTCGTCCTGCTTACCCTGCTCGCCTGGCTGCTGTCGGGCTTCTACACGGTTGGCCCCAACGAGATCGGTCTGAATCTCATCTTCGGCAAATATCGCGGCAAGACGCAGGCGGGCCTGAACTACAACCTCCCCTCGCCCATCGGCTCGGTGATCAAGCTCGCCGTCACGGACCGCAACGTCACGGACGTCGGGTTCCGCGAGGAGGCGCCGGCCGAAGGCCGCCGCCGCGCGCCGGGTAATGTCGTCGCGCGCGGGCCCGAGGCGCCGGAAGAAAGCCTGATGCTCACGGGCGACGAAAATATCGCCGATGTGAAATTCCGCGTCGTCTGGCAGATCGACCCGGCGAAGCCCGAGGACTACGCTTTCAACGTCGCCAATCCGCCGTTGACCGTGAAGGCCGTAGCGGAAAGCGCCATGCGCGAGATCGTCGGCCAGTCCCAGATCCAGAAGATCCTCACCGCCGACCGCAAGCTCATCGAGCCGGCGTGCCAGGCGCTGATGCAGAAAGTGCTCGACGACTACCACAGCGGCGTCATGGTCCTGCAGGTGCTGCTTCTGTCCGTCGACCCGCCGCAGTCCGTCATCGCGGCCTTCCGCGACGTGACCGCCGCGCAGCAGGACCTGCAGCGCCTCGGCAATGAAGCAGAGGCTTACGCGAACCGGGTCGTGCCCGAGGCGCGCGGCGCCGCGGCGGAAATCCTCCAGAAGGCGGAGGCCTACCGCGAGCAGACCGTCGCCGAGGCGCGCGGTCAGGCGGCGCGCTTCGAGAAGATTTACGAGCAATACAAGAACGCGCCGGCGCTGACCCGCCAGCGGCTTTACATCGAGACCATGGAGCGCGTGTTGGGCGGCGCGGAAAAAGTGATACTGGACGATCCGTCGAAGGGTGGCGCGAGCGTCGCCCCCTTTGTGCCCCTGCCCTCCTTCGCTCCCTTCCAGGGAGGCCGCAAATGAAGTCCGGCCTCCTCTTCACTGTCGCCATCGCCCTGCTGATCGCGGTCGTCGCCGCAGGCGGCGCGCTCTTCACCGTCGAGCAGACCGAGCAGGCGCTGGTTTTGCGCTTCGGCGAGCCGGTCCCCGGGCGCGGCCTCATCACCGAGCCGGGTCTTCACTTTAAGCTTCCGGTCATCGAGAATGTCGTGACTTTCGATAACCGCATTCTCGACGTCGAAAGCCCGAACCTCGAGGTTCTCGCGGCCGACAACCAGCGCCTCGAAGTCGACAGCTTCATCCGCTATCGCATCGTCGACGCGCTGCGCTTCTATCAATCTGTCAACAGCGTGCTCGGCGCGAACAACCAGCTCGCGTCGGTGCTGAACTCGGCGGTCCGCCGCGTGCTCAGCGAGGCCAATCAGCAGCAGATCGTCAGGGACGAGCGCGCCGCTCTCATGGTCAAGATCAAGGAGCAGGCCGACAGAGAGGCGCGAAAATTCGGGGTCGCGGTAGTAGACGCCCGCATCCGCCGTGTTGACCTTCCGCAGCAGATCTCCGAGAAGGTCTATGGCCGCATGCAGACGGAGCGCCAGCGTGAGGCGGCCGAGTATCGCGCGCAAGGCGCCGAGCAGGCGCAGAAAATCACCGCCAGGGCCGATCGCGACGTCGTGGTGCTGAAAGCGGAGGCGCAACAGAAGGCCGACCAGATCAAGGGCGAAGGCGACGCTGAGCGCAACCGTATTTTTGCCGAAGCTTTCGGGAAGGATCCCGACTTTTTCGCCTTCTATCGCTCGATGCAGGCCTATGAAGCCGCCTTCAAACCCGGCGAGACGCGTTTTCTCGTCAGTCCGCGTTCGGAATTTTTCCGTTTTTTCTCGGGTCCGGAGGGGAGCCCCGCGCCGAGCGCGGACCCGAACCCTCCGGAACCAAATCAAAAGCGGTAATCCGCAAGCGCGCCCGTTAGGGCGCGCGACATTTTCTTGTCCCTGCAGGAGACAACACGCATGACATCCGCATTTCGTCGCGCCGCGCGCTTCGCCCTCGCGACGGCGTCCGCCCTGTGGCTCGCCGCCGCGCCAGCCTCGGCCAAAGGCCCCGATTCACTCTCCGAACTCTCGGCGCAAGTCTCCGACGCGGTCGTGAACATTTCCGCGACACAGACCGTCGAAACCAAACGCGGCAAGGGCGGCGACATGCCGGGCCTGCCGCCGGGCATGGGTCCGGGGGGGCCCTTCGACGATCTCTTCGAGGAATTCTTCAAGCGCCGCCAGGGTCAGGGCCAGGGCATGCCGGACATGCCGCGCCAGCGCAAATCCAGTTCGCTCGGCTCGGGCTTCGTGATCGATCCGTCGGGAATCGTCATCACCAACAATCACGTCATCGCCGACGCCAATGAAGTGACAGTCATCTTCAATGACGGCCAGAAGCTCAAAGCCGAAGTTCTGGGCAAAGACCA
This sequence comes from Methylocystis sp. ATCC 49242, assembly GCF_000188155.2. Lineage (NCBI taxonomy): Bacteria > Pseudomonadati > Pseudomonadota > Alphaproteobacteria > Hyphomicrobiales > Methylocystaceae > Methylocystis > Methylocystis sp. ATCC 49242. Next base: position 608,625 of record NZ_KE124774.1, on the reverse strand, counting down.
GAAGGTCGACGTCGCCGTGCTGAAGGTGAAGCCTGAGAAGCCGCTGAAGGCGGTGAAATTCGGCGACAGCGACAAGGCGAAGGTCGGCGACTGGGTGCTTGCGGTCGGCAATCCCTTCGGTCTTGGCGGATCGGTGACGGCGGGCATCGTGTCGGCGCGCAATCGCAATATCGACAGCGGCCCCTATGACAACTACATCCAGACCGACGCCTCGATCAACAAGGGCAATTCCGGCGGCCCGCTGTTCAACATGGACGGCGAGGTCATCGGCATCAACACCGCCATTCTCTCGCCCTCGGGCGGGTCTGTCGGCATCGGCTTCGCCACGCCGGCGAACACCGTGCAGCCGGTGATCGAACAGCTCCAGCAATTTGGCGAAACCCGTCGCGGCTGGCTCGGCGTGAGAATTCAGAACGTCGACGACGCCATCGCCGAGACGCTGAATCTGGGCGCCACGCGCGGCGCGCTGGTCGCCGGCGTCGACGACAAGGGACCGTCGAAGCCCGCGGGACTCAAGGCCGGCGACGTCATCATCAAGTTCGACGGCAAGCCGATCAAGGAATCCCGCGATCTCCCGAAGCTCGTCGCGGCGACGCCGGTCGGCAAGGACGTCGAGCTCGTCATCGTGCGCGGCGGCAAGGAGCAGTCCAAGACAGTGAAGCTCGGCCGCCTCGAGGACGGCGAGAAGGTCGCCTCGCGCGACGCGGGCGACAAGGACAAGCCGGACACGAGCGGCCCCTCGTCCCAGACGACGCTGGGCCTCGAACTCTCGCGCCTAACCGACGAGCTCCGCGCGCGCTTCCAGATCAAGGACACGGTGAAGAGCGGCGTGCTCATTACGGCGGTCGATCCGCGTTCCGACGCGGCCGAGAAGCGCCTGCAAGCCGGCGAAATTCTTCTCGAGGTCAATCAGGAGGCCGTGAACGATCCCGCCGACGCAGTGAAGAAGATCAAGGCGCTGAAAGACGCCGGCAAAAAGACTGCGCTGCTCATCGTCGCCAACGGCCAGGGCGACGCGCATTTCGTGGCGTTGCCGGTCGAGTAATCGACCCATCGTCATCTTGATCATCCTCCTGCGGAAAGTTTCGCAGGAGGATTTTTTTGACCGCGACTGCGCGCCCCCATTACGCTGACCCGGCGGCTTCATGCGCCGCCCTTGCGCGGAGTCGACGATGCAAAGAATAATCCCCAACCTCTGGTATTCCGAAAAGGCGGACGAAGCCGCCGCCTTCTACGCCTCGCTGCTTCCCGATTCGAGAGTGGACAGCGTCACCGCCCTGCCGGCTGAAAGCCCCAGCGGACCGGCGGGCTCGGTCAAGGTCGTCGAGTTCACGCTCCTTGGACAGCCTTACATGGCCATGAGCGCGGGACCATTCGAACCCTTCAACCACGCCATATCGCTCATGATCGAGTGCGAGGATCAGGAAGAAATCGACCGCCTCTGGTCGACGCTGTCGGAGGGCGGGAAAATCGAGCAATGCGGCTGGCTGAAGGATCGCTACGGCGTCTCCTGGCAGATCGTTCCCACGGCGCTCGGAAAGATGATGAAAGACCCGGACCGATCGCGCGCCAGGCGCGTTGCGGAAGCCATGTTGCAGATGGTGAAGCTCGATATCGACGCTCTCGAACGAGCCTATGGCGGCGAGTGATCCGCGCGCCCGCCGTTCCTCAAACGAACTCCTCGCGCCGATACCCCTGGGCGTAGAGCAGCGCCGTCAAATCGGCATGGTCGATCCGCGCATGCGCGGCTTCCGCCACTTTCGGCTTGGCGTGGTAGGCGACGCCCAGCCCCGCCTCCCGCAGCATGTCGAGATCATTGGCGCCGTCGCCGATTGCGAGCGTCGCCCCGTGTGACAATCCTCGCGCCTCGCGCATTTCCGCGAGCGCCGCGCGTTTGCCCTCTCGCCCCTGAATTGGCGCAAGCACCACGCCGGTCAGCGCGCCGTCTGCAATTTCGAGTCTGTTGGCGCGCATTTCGTGAAAACCGATGCGCGCGGCGACCGGCTGCGTGAATTGCGTGAAGCCGCCCGACACCAGCGCTGTATGCGCGCCATGCGCCCGCATCGTGGCGACGAGCGTGCGAGCGCCCGGGGTCAATGTAATGCGCGCCACGAGCGTCTCGATCTGTTCGAGCGTCACGCCTGCAAGTAGCGCGACGCGTTCCTGCAGCGCGGCCTCGAAGGCGAGTTCGCCCGCCATTGCGCGCTCGGTGATGATGGAGATGCGATCGCGCATGCCGGCGAAATCGGCGAGTTCGTCGATGCATTCCTGCTCGATCATCGTCGAGTCCATGTCGGCGACGAGCAGCGCCTTTCGGCGTCCTTCCAACGGTTGAACGACGACGTCGATGGGCTTGCCCGCCAGCGCCTCGTGCTGGCGGAAGCGAAACGCGGCGTTGCCTTCGCCAGCGAGAAAAGCATCGGCCGCGACGCCCGGCGCGAGCCAGTCGATGCACGTCGCCGTCGCGCCCGCCTCGCGCAGCGCCCGTTCGACCGTGGCGTCGTCGAATGTCGTTTCCTGCCCCGCGACAAAGGTCGCGACAAATCGAATCGGCTTTGACATCTCGTCCATTTGCGCGGCAATAGCCTGATGCCGCCACGCGCCATTCTCATTGCAGGTCCAACCGCCTCGGGCAAGTCCGCGCTCGCCCTCGCCGTCGCGCAGCGCATCGGCGGCGCGGTCCTCAACGCCGACTCGATGCAGGTCTATCGCGATCTTCGCGTTATCACCGCGCGTCCAACGCCGGAGGAAGAGCGCCTTGTCCCGCACCTTCTTTTCGGCCACGTCGACGCGGCCGTGAATTACTCCGTCGGCCGCTGGCTTGCCGATTTCGCGGCCACGCTGATGGATCTTGACGCGCGAGGCGTGACGCCGGTCATCACGGGCGGCACCGGCATGTATTTCAAGGCCGCGCTCTACGGCCTTTCCGACATCCCGGCCGTGCCGGAGGAAGTCCGCGCGCGGGTTCGCACCGTCGCCGCCGGCAAGACTCCGCAGGAGCTTCACGCCGAACTCGCCGCGCGCGATCCGGAAACCGCGGCGCGTTTGCGGCCGACCGATCCACAACGCATCCTGCGTGCGCTGGAAGTTCTGACGGCGACAGGCAAACCGCTCGCCTCTTTTCAGGGCCCGCGAAGCGCGCCGCTGCTGGACGCTTCCGCCTGCCCCTCCTTTTTCCTGGCGCCCGAACGCGAGAGCCTTTACGCGCGCATCGACGCCCGCTTCGATCGCATGATGGAAAAAGGCGCGCTCGACGAAGTCGCCGCTCTGCGCGATCGCCGTCTCGACCCTGCGCTCCCCGCCATGCGCGCGCATGGCGTTCCGCATCTCGTCGCTTTTCTCGATGGCCGCATGAAATTGGAAGAGGCGGTCATGCGCGGCAAGCTCGACACGCGCCGCTACGCCAAGCGTCAATTCACTTTCGCGCGACATCAGCTCCCGGGTTTTCAATGGTTGTCGGGTGCCGCGCCGGAAGCGGAGTTGAATGCGGCGCTCAATGCCCTCGCATGAGGAACATCTGGAGCAGCGTCAGCGCGATCTCTGTGGCGATCAAAACGATGATGATCCATTCGAGGCGCACGGAACGATCGGCGTCGATGAGATCCGTCAGCGCCCGCGCCGTTTCCCCGATCACGTCAATCTTGGCGTTGAGCGTGCGGCCGCGCGCCTCCAGTTCGTATTCGTCTTCGAGACGCGCATAGAGGCGCTCGAGATCGGGCCGGTCCCACAATACGTCGGGCTTGTCCTCGACAGCAACGCGCCCAGAGACGCGATGACGCACGAGCAGCGTCTGGCCGATGAGCTCCAGCATCGACTTGCGTTTCCACGGCGGACGGCCCTTGCTCGCCAGTTCGGCCGCGAAGGGCTCGATCGTGTCGAAGACGGCGTTGACCCGCCGCTCGTCCCGCGCCAGCGCCACGCTTTTAGCAAGCGCGTCGGCGACGACGAGGAGCCTCGCCTCGGAGAGGTCCTTGACCGTCAAACGGCCATTCGATTGCGCCTTTTCCTCCCCCTCATGGGTCGTCTCGATGATCAGGGTCTCGTCATCGCCGCGCGAGGCGCCAGCGACTCTCGCGCCGATTTTCTTGAGGATTTCGTCCTCCTCCAGCGGCGAAAGGCCAAACAGCACCGCGACGCCAAATCGATAGAGCACGGCGAAGCCAGCCTGTCCGGTGTGAAAGGCCAGCGGGGCGGTAGAGACGAGATCGGCGCGCTCGAGGCCAACCGTGTCGATGCGTTCGCCGAGCAGCAGGGCGCGGGCGGTTACGGCCTGTCGCGTGGGCAGGATGGGTTGAACCTCGAATTCTGGCATCGACGAACCTGCCTGGAATCACTATCTCAGCGATAACGCTGCGCAACTGGATAGCATGTCATCGATGCCTTGCATGACGACAGCAAAAACGCTAGCTAGCGCAGCAATCGGAGTGGGACGCGCACATGACTTATGTCGTCACAGAAAACTGCATCAAGTGCAAATATATGGATTGCGTGGAGGTCTGTCCGGTGGACTGCTTCTACGAGGGCGAGAACATGCTCGTGATCCATCCCGACGAATGCATAGATTGCGGCGTGTGCGAGCCGGAATGCCCGGCGGAGGCGATCAAGCCCGACACCGAGGAAAACCTCGAGCAGTGGCTGAAGCTCAACGCTGACATGGCGCAGAACTGGCCTAACATCACGATCAAACGCGAACCGCCCGCCGACGCCAAGGAATGGGATGGCAAGCCCGGCAAATTCGAGGCGCATTTTTCCGCCGAGCCCGGCCAGGGGGACTGACTCGAGAGCTTCGCCGCACGGCGCCCTGTTTTTGCGCAGGTGAATCTACCCGCCCGCGCCAACGGCGCCGGCGGGGGCGCGGCGAGAGGTTTCCACATCCTTAACGCAACCAAATATTCAGCAATCCTATATTGTTAGCTAGGACTTGACCGGTCCCGGCCCATTTGACGCATATGCGTAATCTTTGATTTTCGCGCCGCGGCGTGATATATGAGCTGTTAATACACGCTCATCGACCGACGACCCAACGACGAAGTTCAGCCTCCAGCAATGAGAAGGTGCGCGCCTCGGGAACAGCGGCCAAGGGAGTCCGTAAGCGCGCTGCGGCTCTAGCCAAGGTTTATGAAAATCCGCTTGCCTCCTGATCGGCAGTTGTCGTTCGGGCAATGTAGCGAGTGGTCTGCGTGATTCGTCCCGTCTCCACAGCGGGACGCCAAAGGAGTATCCCGCGTATGCCGTCCGCCAGGAAGAACGAAAAGACGAAAGGGCCCGGCGTTGTCGCGGCTCCGGCGCCCTCGCGCGGCTCGGGAAAAAAATCGGCTCCAAAATCGGTGCGCGGAAAAGGCGCAGTAGCGTCAAAGAGTTCAGCCGCTCCCGGCGGCAGCGCGAAGACGGCGCCATCCATTGGGGTGCCAAAATCGGCGGCGAAGTCATCGACAACGGCGTCCGCGACAACGGCGTCGTCTTCGAGCAAGTCCTCGTCGGCGGCGACGCGGACGAAGGTAGCGGCGAAAGCGGCGGCAAAGGCCGCGACCAAGACAAGCGCCACGACAAGCGAGAAGGCGCCCGCCAAGGCGGCGACGACGTCTCGTCGCGCCCCGTCCGCCTCCGCCCGCGCGCCGGCCTCGACGGCGAGTGTGAAGGCGTCTGCGGCGAAAGTCCCCGCGCCGGGCAAGGAGCCGAAAGCGCCGACGAAGTCGCCGGCAAAGGCCGCGTCCGAGCACACGGCCTCCGTCAAGGCGCCGAGCGTCGAAAAGGCAAAGGCAGGGAGGCAAGCGCCTCCGGCCGTCAGGGAAAAAGCAGAGAGCGTGAAGCCGGCTCCTGCCCCGACCAAGAACCTTTCCACGACTCCCGTTCCGTCGAACGCCGTCAAGGCGACGCCGGCAAGAGAGTCCGTAACCGCCTCCCCCGCGACGGGCGTCGCAGCCGCAACGCCCGCCGTGGTCGGAAAGTCCACGCAACCCCCGACAGCCGGCGAAGAAAAAGAATTGGCAAAGAAATCCGAGAACCTCGCATCGTCGGCGGCGCCTGTCGTCGGCGACAAAGCCTCCGACAAGCCCGCAATCGAGACCAAGCCCGTCGTCTCCAAGGCCGCGCCTGCGGCCGGCAAGGCGAAAGCCGGCGGTCAGAAACATGGATTCAAACAGAGCGAATTCATCGTTTATCCGGCCCATGGCGTCGGCCAGATCATCGGCGTCGAGATACAGGAGGTCGCCGGATTCAGCCTGGAGCTCTTCGTCGTGAGCTTCATCAAGGACAAGATGATCCTCAAGGTGCCCACCAGCAAGGTCGCCAACGTCGGCATGCGCAAGCTCGCCGAGGGTAATGTCGTCGACAAGGCGCTGGCGACATTGAGCGGTCGCGCGCGCATCAAGCGCACCATGTGGTCGCGCCGCGCGCAGGAATACGAGGCCAAGATCAACTCCGGCGACCTCGTCACGATCGCCGAGGTGGTGCGCGACCTCTACCGCTCCGACACGCAGCCGGAGCAGTCCTACTCGGAGCGGCAGCTTTATGAGGCGGCGCTCGACCGTATGGCCCGCGAGATCGCGGCCGTACGCAAGCTGATCGATTCGGAAGCGCTGAAGCTGATCGAGTCCTTCCTGCAGAAGGGCCCCCGCCGCGGCCAGAAAGCCGATGCCGACGTGGGTGACGACGGCGACGACGCGGATGTCGATGCTGCGGCGTAACCAATCGGGATACGCCAAAGAAAAAGCCCTCCGACAGGAGGGCTTTTTTATTACGCGATCGGGAGGCTCTCTTCCGTCCCCTCCCCGTCCTGCATACGGGAAAGCGCCTTGCGCAATTTGATCAGCGCGCGGCTTTCGATTTGCCGTACCCGCTCCTTGGAAATGCCGAGCTTGTCGCCGAGGGTCTCGAGGGTCACGAGATTGTCTGTGAGCCGACGCTCCTGCACGATGCGCAATTCTCGCTCGGAGAGGATCGCGAGCGCGTCCTTGAGCCATCGGGCGCGACGGTCCGAATCCATCGTCTCCTGCACGGCCTCGTCGGGCAGCGGATGGTCGTCGACAAGAAAATCCATGCGCTGGGCGGACCCTGATGAATCGTCGTCGACGAGTTGCGCGTTCAGCGACACGTCCGACCCGGACAGGCGGGAATCCATCATTTCCACGTCGGCGCGCGAGACGCCTAGCGCCTTGGCGATGGCCTGATAGGCGTCGCCTGACCCATAAGCGTCGGGGTCTCGGGCGAGGCGCGCGCGAAGGCGACGCAGATTGAAGAACAGCGCCTTCTGGCTGGAACTGGTGCCGCCGCGAACGATCGACCAGTTGCGCAGGACATAGTCCTGGATCGAGGCGCGGATCCACCAGGTCGCATAGGTCGAGAAACGCACGTCGCGCTCTGGCGCGAAGCGGGCCGCGGCCTCGAGCAATCCAACATGGCCTTCCTGGACGAGATCGGCGATCGGCAGGCCATAGTGACGGAACTTCGCCGCAAGGGCGATCACGAGACGCATATGCGCCGCCGTCAATTTATGAAGCGCTCGCCGGTCGCCGTGGTCGCGCCAGGCTACGGCCAGTGCTTTTTCCTCGTCCCGTTCCAGGAAGGGAGCCTCAGCCGCTGCTTTCATCAGTTCGCGGCCGAGGCCAGGAAGATACGCCATGGTCAGGTCTCCACAGCGCGCTATCTCTTTACTGATATCGGATGAGATAATCGCGCATTCTTGAACAACTCTAGTTGTTCAACCCGCCTATGCGCGCGAAGTTCCGTCGCCTTTGCGTTTCATTCCGTTACAATTTTGTAATGCTCTCCCGGCGTCACGGGGTCCGCATCCTCCAAGCCATTGAGAAGCCGGAAATATTCGACTGGTCGATTAGGCGTAACCATACGGGAGGAAAGGGTTTCCACCGAGTCGCCGGGCGCAGCCGCGACCACCGAAATCTTGAGCCCGTGAGCCTCATGCGCCTCCTCCGGCGTCACTCGTCGGAAGGTCATGATCGATTCCATGAAGCTCTTGTCCGCCTCGTCCGTCAGCGCCTTCGCGGCGAAGATCAGCCGATAGAGAAAATCTCCCGACTGAATCACGGCGAGGCGGAAATTCCACTCGCCCGCGCGCGCGATCGCCGTGACCGCCGGCAGGCCATTGACGTCGATCTTCTTCACCGAAGACTGCATGAGCCCATCGACCCAGCCCGATCCGACATAGGTTTCGAGGGACTCGAAGTGCGGATCGCGGACACTGTCGAGGCGCAACGCCTCATTGTCGGCCTGGCGAACGCCGAAGACCGCTTCATTGGAGTTCTCCAGCAGGAAGCCCTCTGGCGCGGTGAAAGTGAAGCGCAGCCGCGGATGGGTGAACTTGCGGTCTCGGACATAGCCCTCCATCGGATCGTCGCCGAAGGCCACGCCGTTGATCGCCGCGAGATAGCCGTTCCGGTCGCGCGTGCCCACGCCCGGCGCGCCAATCTGGCGGGCTGCGGCTATCGCCTTGGCCACGCGGTCCGGCGTCGACGGATGGGTGGACATGATGTCGTAGTCCAGCGAGCTCTTTTTCTTTCCGTAGAGCGCCGCGCGAAGCTCGGTCGAACGACCGAGCGCGGTGAGAAAGCGGGAGGCGCCATATGGATCGTAACCGGCGCGAGCGATCACCCGCACCCCGGTCGCGTCGGCGTCCAGTTCCTGCTGGCGCGAGAAGCTCGCGACCGAGAGGCGCTGGCTGGAGCGAACCTCCTCGCCTTTCTGCTTGTTCTGGATCACCGTCGCGGCTTGGGAAATAAGCGCCGCCTCGCGTTCGCGCTCGGCGCGCAGGGCGCTGTGCCGCAATGTGACATGGGCGATCTCATGCGCCATCACCGCCGCCGCCTCCGAAGCGTCGGTGGCGAGCGCCAGCAGACCACGGGTGACGTAAAGGTTGCCGGACGGCAGAGCAAAAGCATTGACCACCGGCGTATTGAGTATCGTGACTCTGTAGGCTGGCTGGCCGGGCGTATCGCTCGCGCCCGCGAGCTTGACGAGAATCTCGTTCAGGTAGCGCTCTGCGGCCGGCGCCTGATATTCCCCGCCGAACTGCGCAACGAGCTCCTTGTGCTGGACCGAGCTGCGGTTGTCCATGCGCGGCGGCGCCGGCTTGGTCGGCGGGATCGGCGCCGTGAAAACCTGCCCTTGCCGCTCGAGCTCGGCGCAGGCCGAAACGGCCAGCGCGCACGCCGCGACGAAGACCGCCCGAACCCAGGATTTAAGGCGAACTGGCGCGGTCAATGAGTTCGATCTCGGCAGGAGTGGATATTTCCATGCGCGGTCCAAAACCTGTTTCAATAAGTCCTCGCACACGCGCCCGCCGTCCGGTCAGCGTCAGCAGATCGAATCCCGCTTTTGCAAACATAGCCAAATTGCGCCGCGAAATCACGACAGAGAAATTGTCCCAGCGCTTTTCGTTGAAATTCAGATAGATAGCCCCGCGAGATTCGCCCACGGAACGAATGGTTCCCTCTACGATCGTCATTCCCTTGCGCGCAAGCAGCGTGGCTCGCGCCTGAGGAGCCGCCGGATCCACCGGCCGCGATTCGGGATCGGCCCAAAGTCCCCGCGCCGCCGACCGCGCGCGCGCCTCGGCCGGGAGATAGTCCCGGGCGCAATCTGCGGCGGCCGGGTCCGGACGGAAGCGGGCGTCGCCGGCCTCAAGGAGCGCGGCTCCGACCGATATGAGCGGCGCATCCGCGCCCTCCCCTTTGGCGGCGAAAAGCCGGACGGGGAGGCGGCCCCATCTGTCGGGCCCGGCGGCCAGAGCGCCGAGGAATATGTCACGCCCGGCGAGCCACTCCGAAAGCCGCTTCAGCGCATCCGCGCGCAAGCCCTGTCCGCTCATTGTCAACGAAGGGAATTCGAGACCTGAAAGCGCCGCCCGACGGCCGTCGTCGAGCAGCAGGTCGAAATCCTCATCCACCGCCGCGATCGTGGCGGGAACCGTGGCTTCGAGTGAACAGGGGCCGGTTTCCGGCGCTGACGCAAGCGCGACCGCAGGCATATTCAGCAAATGGGCATAAAGGAGCGAGGCCCAAATCGGCTTCTTTCGGCTCACGGCGCGACGCTCGCTCGCGAGGTTCATACGCTTCTGGCTCAAACGTCCTCGCCGCATTGCAATATAGATTGCAGATCCCATGTCTCCGGAAACAAAAATCCCGATCCCGTCAAAGTTAAGGCAAAGCCATGTTCGGGCGTCCACATTCGCAAGACTTCCGCCGCAATTTGGCCGAAACAGCGCCTATGCTAGCGCCTCGTGCTCCATCGGCGCGGCGGTCCGCGCGGTTTCGATCTTCCCGACAAAGCCCCATGATCTCTCGCATCGTTCTCTCCGTCGCCCCCCTGCTCTTCGCAGGCGCCGCGATGGCCTATGATCCTTATGGCGGCGCGCGGCCCGAGGTCGACGTTGAGCCGGCGCAGACCTACAATCGTCCCCCCGCCGACATAATCGACGAGGGCCCCGGAGAAATCGGCGGCCCGGCTGGACCCGACGCCGCCGCGCTGACAATGCGCGTGGACCGGCTGGAGCGCGACCTTCGGCGTCTCACCGGCCAGAACGAGGAATTGCAGCACAAGGTTCAGGTCCTCGAGGACCAGCTGCGCGCCGCGAAGTCGGAGGCGCCGCGCGCCTCGGACGCCCCTGCCCGCTCCGCCGTCCCGTCGACGCCGGCGCCAGCGCCATCGGCGGGCCGTCGCGGCGACGCCTTCGACCCGGCGACGGACCCGACGGCCCCCGGCGCGCCGCGGCAACTCGGCACGACCCAACCCTCGGCGCCCCTTGCGAACCCGCCAAAGACCGCCGCCGGATCCGTCACCACCGCGCCGCCTGTACGCGAGGTCGGCCAGCCGCTGGACATCGCCCACGGTCGCCTCGTCGGCGACGAGCCCATCGCCCCGGCCGAAATCGCTCCGCCGCCACCGGCCGCCCCGCCCGGCCCCAAGGAGGAATACGACGAGGCGGTCTCCTCGCTGCGCGCAGGAAGATTCGAGGCGGCCGAGAAGTCGCTGACGACATTTCTCAGCAAGAACCCCAAGAGCAAATTCGCGCCCGCCGCGACGTTCAATCTCGGCGAGAGCTTCTTCCTGCGCGGGCGCCATCGCGAGGCGGCGGAGAAATATCTCGAAATTTCCACCAAATACGGCCAGTCCGCGCAGGCGCCGGACGCCCTGCTGCGCCTCGGCCAGTCGCTGAGCGCCATGGGCGCAAAGGAGCAGGCCTGCGCCTCCTTCAGCGAGATCGGCGTGAAATATCCCAACGCGACGGCGCGCATAAAGGAAGCCGCCCAGCGCGAGAGCAAGAAGATTCAATGCTGACGCTTTTGCGCCGCGCGGGTTGAGCTTGCGCGGGAAAAACGAAAGCGACCTGCTCGCGCTGCTGGCGCCGCATCGTTCGCTGCTGCTCGCCGTATCCGGCGGGCCGGACTCGGTCGCGCTGATGCTGCTCGCCGCGCAGTGGCCGGACCGGCGCTCGCATGACATTGCTGTCGCGACCGTGGACCATGGCCTGCGGCCGGAGGCGCGACGAGAAGCCGAGCAGGTCGGCGCCTGGGCGAATGCGCTCGGCTTTCCTCATCATGTCCTGACCTGGCAGGGCGAAAAGCCCCGCACGCGCGTTCAGGAGCGGGCGCGGACCGCGCGCTACGCGCTGCTCGCGGATTGCGCTGGACGGATCGGCGCCGGGGCGATTGTCACCGCGCATCACGCGGACGATCAGGCCGAAACAATTCTGTTCCGCCTCACGCGCGGCTCGGGAGTTGCGGGCCTTGCCGGCATGACCGCCGAATCACGCTGCGGCGGCGTCGCGCTGCTGCGGCCGCTCCTGGGCCTGCGGAAAGCGGCGCTCGAAGAAATCTGTCGACGCTGCGACCACGATTATTTCCGCGATCCGTCGAATATCGACGAGCATTACGCCCGGGCGCGATTGCGCAAGTTACGGCCGCTTCTCGCCGCGCAGGGTCTCGACGACGAAGCCTTGCTGCGACTCGGTCAGCGCGCCGCTCACGCCGACGCGGCATTGAATTTCTGCGCGGAGAATGCTCGCGAGCGCGCCATTGTCGACGTCGATTCGGAGACGGCGCGGTTCGATGCGGCGGCGCTTCGCGAACTCCCCCCGGAGATCGTCCAGCGGCTGCTCGCTGGGGAAATCGCGCGACTGGCGCCGCTCGCGCCACTGCGTCTCGAACGGCTCGAACGGGCCGCGCGCCGCCTGGTCGCGGCCCTAGCCGACGGCGCGAAGCTGCGGTTAACCATCGCCGATCTTTTACTGGACGCGCAGGGCGCACATGTCACGTTGCGCCCCGCGCCGCCGCGCCGCTTCAAGCAGAAACCCCGAAGCTGACGGCGGAGACGCTCGCTGCGCCCGCCTATCTTGGCAAGGAACGGGGGCGCGCCTAAATTACCCTAAATGACCGGAGCGTTCCGAGGGATGGTCCCGTTCGTGCGCCTCCCAAAGGTTACTCAATGAACGCAAACTTCAGGAACCTCGCCTTGTGGGCCATTATCGGCCTGCTGGTGGTGGCGCTTGTCATGCTGTTTCAGCAGCCAGGTCAGCGCACGCCGATCCGGGATATTTCGTTCAGCGAACTGCTCACGCAAATTGATCAGGGTCGCGTTCATGACGTGACGATCGCCGGCAATGAAATCACGGGTCGCTTCAACGACAATCGTCCGTTCTCGACCTATGCGCCGAACGACGCCAATCTCGTTCCGCGCCTTCAGGCTCACAATGTGTCCATCAGCGCGAAGCCGCAGAATGAAGGCGGCGGCTGGCTGATGACGCTTCTGCTCAACGCGTTGCCGCTCGTTGCATTCATCGGCGTATGGATTTTCCTGTCGCGCCAGATGCAGGGCGGCGCCGGCCGCGCCATGGGTTTCGGTAAGTCGAAGGCGAAGCTGCTCACCGAGACGCAGGGCCGCGTGACGTTCGAGGACGTCGCCGGCGTCGACGAGGCGAAGGAAGATTTGCAGGAGATCGTGGAGTTTCTGCGTGATCCGGGCAAGTTCCAACGTCTGGGCGGACGTATTCCGCGCGGCGTGCTGCTCGTCGGACCGCCCGGCACGGGCAAGACGCTGCTGGCGCGCGCCATCGCGGGCGAGGCCGGCGTGCCCTTCTTCTCGATCTCGGGTTCTGACTTCGTCGAAATGTTCGTCGGCGTCGGCGCGAGCCGCGTCCGCGACATGTTCGAGCAGGCGAAGAAGAACGCGCCCTGCATTATCTTCGTCGACGAAATCGACGCGGTGGGCCGTCATCGCGGCGCCGGTCTCGGCGGCGGCAATGACGAGCGCGAGCAGACCCTGAACCAGCTGCTGGTCGAGATGGACGGCTTCGAGGCGAATGAGGGGATCATCCTCATCGCGGCGACCAACCGTCCGGACGTTCTCGATCCGGCGCTGATGCGTCCGGGCCGCTTCGACCGTCAGATCCAGGTTCCGAACCCCGACTTCATCGGCCGCGAGAAGATCCTGAAGGTTCACGCCCGCAAGGTGCCGCTGGCGCCGGACGTCGACCTGAAGGTGGTGGCGCGCGGCACGCCGGGCTTCTCGGGCGCGGATCTGATGAACCTTGTCAACGAGGCGGCGCTGCTTGCGGCGCGCCGGTCGAAGCGGATCGTCACGAATCAGGAGTTCGAGGACGCGCGCGACAAGATCATGATGGGCGCCGAGCGCCGCACGCTTGCGATGACGGATGAAGAAAAGAAGCTCACGGCCTATCACGAAGGCGGCCATGCGCTTGTTTCGCTCAACATGCCGGGCTCGACTCCCATCCACAAGGCGACGATCATCCCGCGTGGTCGCGCGCTGGGCATGGTGCAGAGCCTCCCCGAACGCGATCAGATCTCGCAAAACTACCAGGAGCTGACCGCAATGCTCGCGATGGCGATGGGCGGCCGCGTGGCGGAGGAACTGATCTTCGGTCCGAAGAAGGTGACGTCCGGCGCCGCGTCGGACATCCAGCAGTGCACCCGCGTGGCTCGGGCGATGGTCACGCAGCTCGGCTTCTCCGACAAGCTCGGGACGGTGGCCTACGCCGATCCGCAGCAGGAGCAGTTCCTGGGCTATTCGATTGGCCGCCAGCAGAACCTCTCCGAGGCGACGCAGCAGCTGATCGACGCGGAAGTGCGTCGTCTCGTGCAACAGGGTTACGACACGGCTAAGCGAATCCTCACGGAGAAGCGCGACCAGCTCGAAACTCTCGCGCAGGGCTTGCTGGAGTTCGAGACGCTGTCCGGCGAGGAGATCGTGAATCTTCTCGCGGGCAAGCGCCCGGTCCGTGAGGATACGAGCGCAAAGCCGCCGCAGACGCCCTGGGGCAGCGCTGTCCCGACCACGGGCCAGAAGCCCGAGCCGGACGTCGGAGGCATGGAGCCTCATCCGGTTTGACGGAAAAGAAGAAGCCCGGCGTCTCCGCCGGGCTTTTTTAATTCGACTGTCGCCTCGGGCGCCCTATCGTTGCGGAAGCTGACCGCCACGCGCGGATTCGAAGACGAGGACATTCCCGAATTCCTCGGCTGACAGAAATTCCAACCCGATTCCGTCCCTTGCCCGCCACACCGCGCGCACGTCGCGCAGTTCGCCCTTCCGCTCGATGAAGAGCCGAAAGACATCAGGGAGCGCGATTTCCTCATCGCAACAGATTTTCGCGCCCGTGTCGCTGAGATCGCGGATTACGCAATCGAAAGCCGAGCGCTCGAACTCGATGCGCCCGGACAGCAGCGTCCGCCGCCGCATCGCGCGTCGCCGCTCGACCGTTGTTCCGCGCTCCATCGGCTTCGCCTCCTGAAATTTCTCGCGGCGAATATGTAAACACGGTTAAGCAAAGCTTTACCATGGCGCCGTTGATTAACCTTAATGCGCCGATCAATCCCTGGCTTGCTCGATCAGCGCCTGCACGGTTTCGGCAGGACGGCACAGCGCCGCCTTGTCCCCGAGCACCACGATCGGCCGCTCGATCAGAATCGGGTGCTTCTCGATGGCGTCGAATATCGCCTCCTCGCCGAGCTTGGGATCGTCGAGGCCGAGTTCCTCATAGGGCGTGCCGCGCTTGCGAAGGATATCCCGCACATTCTTGCCCATGCGCTTCAAAATGCTCTCGAGCGTCTTCCGGTCCGGCGGCGTCTTGAGATATTCGATCACCTTCGGCTCGAAGCCGGCTTCTCGCAATGCGGCCAGCACGTTGCGGGAGGTGCCACAGGCGGGGTTGTGATAAATTTCGACTTTCATTTGGCTTCCTTTTGCCGTCGGGGGCGGTTAACGATTAACTAAAGCTTCACGCAGAGGAAGATGCGCGACACAAAATCTGCCATGATTGTCTTCTGTTATTTCGCGCACTTACGATAAAAGGCACGAGCATTTTGTCCGACGACAAGAAGGACTCCTTATGACCCGCACCTATTTCGGCACCGACGGCATCCGCGGCCTCGCCAATGTCAAGATTACGCCAGAACTGGCGCTGAAGGTTGGCCAGGCCGCAGGGCTCATTTTCCATCGCGGCGAGGGTCGCCACCGCGTCGTCATCGGCAAGGACACGCGCCTCTCCGGATATATGATCGAATATGCGCTCGTCGCCGGCTTCACCTCCGTCGGCATGGACCCGCTGCTGCTCGGCCCGATGCCGACGCCGGCCGTCGCCATGCTGACGCGCTCGATGCGCGCCGACGTCGGCGTCATGATCTCCGCCTCGCATAATTCCTATGAGGACAATGGAATCAAGCTATTCGGACCGGACGGCCACAAACTCTCCGACAGCATTGAAATGGAGATCGAGAAGCTGATCGACGGCGACCTCACGCGCAAGCTCGCCGGCCCCACGGAACTCGGCCGCGCCCGTCGTATCGACGACGTTCGCGCGCGTTACATCGAATTCGCCAAGCGCACCCTGCCCCGCAACATGAGCTTCGAGGGTCTGCGCGTCGTGATCGATTGCGCCAATGGCGCCGCCTACAAGGTCGCGCCGGAAGCCCTTTGGGAGCTGGGCGCCGAGGTGATCGCCATCGGCGTCGAGCCCGACGGCTTCAACATCAATCGGGACGTCGGCTCCACCTCGCCGCAGGCGCTGCGCGAAAAAGTCCGCGAATTGCGCGCCGATGTCGGCATCGCGCTCGACGGCGACGCCGATCGCGTCATCATGGTCGACGAACGTGGTCAGGTCATCGACGGCGACCAGCTGATGGCCGTGGTGGCGGAGAGCTGGCGCGATCAGGGCCTGCTCGCCAAGCCCGGCCTCGTCGCAACGATCATGTCGAACCTCGGCCTCGAACGTCATCTGAGCTCGCTCGGCCTGACGCTCGAGCGCACGGCGGTCGGGGACCGGTACGTGATCGAACGCATGCGGCAGGCCGGCTATAATGTCGGCGGCGAACAGTCCGGCCATGTCATCCTTTCCGATTTTTCAACGACGGGCGATGGTCTCGTGACGGCGATGCAGGTGCTCGCCGAGGTCAAACGCCAGCAGCGTCGCGTCAGCGACGTCTGTCATTGTTTCGAGCCCCTGCCGCAGGTGCTGAAAAATGTGCGGGCGCAGAAGCGGACGCTGGAGAAGGATTCGGTGGTGATGGCCATCGATTCCGCGCGAGAGAGATTGAATGGAAGCGGCCGCCTGATCGTGCGCGCATCGGGCACCGAGCCCGTGATTCGCGTCATGGGCGAAGGCGACGATCCCGATCTCGTCGAAACGCTCGTCTCGCAAGTCTGCAACGCACTGAAGGAATCCGCCGAAGCGGCGTGAGCCGCGCGGGTTTCGAATATCAAAATCGGACCAATCCGAAGCGCGCGCGGAGGCTGAAACGCCCTCGCGCGCGCTGTGCGTTGGCGCGCAAAATTACTAATGAAAACAATAAATAAGCCGGCTCTTTTGGTTAAATCGTAAGGTTAACTTGGACTTAAGCATTATATTGCAAAGTCTTCGCTGTTGGCGTTGCGCCAAGGGACCGCTCAGCGGCCCGCTATACGCGAAGGGGAATTCAGTCATGGGCCGTTCCTTTGCCCTCATCCTTGCGGCGGCAGCCGTCGTTGGCGCGAGCGCCAGCGCGCATGCCGCTGATCTTCTGCCGCCTCCGCCGCCGATCGAAGCGCCGCCTCCGCCGGTTGATTTCGGCGGATGGTATCTGCGCGGCGACGTCGGCGTCGGCGTCAACCAGCTCACGAATCTCCGCTCGACCTTCGACCCGACGGTCGTGGTGCCGATGCCCCTCTTCAACCAGTATTCGATCGGGGACGCGGCCTTTGCGGGCGCCGGCGTCGGCTATCAGTTCAACAGCTGGTTCCGCGCCGATGTGACGGGCGAATATCGCACCGCCGCCAACTATCGCGCGACGCAGAGCTACACCGACATCTGGAGCGCCCCCGGCTTCTCGCCCTGCGGCATCGGCGCGCGCTGCCACGACACCTACAACGGCCAGCACAGCGCGGCCGTCTTCCTGGCCAACGGCTATTTCGACCTCGGCACCTGGTACGGGATCACGCCCTATGTCGGCGGCGGCATCGGCTTTGCGGTCAATTGGCTGCAGAACGTCAACGACTTCTCGGCGCAGCCAGCGGGCGGCTTCGGCTATGCGTCGGACACCAACCGGACGAATTTCGCCTGGGCGGTCATGGCCGGTCTCGCCTACAACGTGACCCCGAATCTCAAGCTCGAAGTCGGCTACCGTTACCTCGACATGGGCACGATCAACACCAATCCGATCTACTGCCAGGGCGTCGCGGTATGCCCGCGCGAGCGCCAGTCGTTCGATCTCGCCTCGCACGACATTCGTCTGGGCTTCCGCTACATGCTCGGCGGCTTCGCGCCGGCGCCGGTCCTCGCGCCGCCTCCGGGTCCGCTGGTGCGGAAATACTGATCGCTCTTTCACCAAAGAGACGAGCGGCGCGGGTTCTCCCGCGCCGTTTCCTTTTGGCCTCGCGCGGGCCATGAAAATCCGCCATATGTCGGCGATGGTCGATATAGCCGACGACGACGCCGGTTCCGTGCAAGGAACCAATGCGCCCGAGATAAGCGTTTCGGAACTCGCCAATGCGCTCAAGCGCACGATCGAGGACCGTTTCGGGCGCGTCCGAGTGCGCGGCGAAATCTCCAACTATCGCGGCCCGCACGCCTCCGGCCACGCCTATTTCTCGCTCAAGGACCAATCCGCGCGGCTCGACGCCGTGATCTGGAAGGGAACCTTCATGCGGCTGCGCACGCGTCCGCAGGAAGGGCTGGAGGTCGTCGCCACCGGCCGGATCACGACTTTTCCCGGCAAGTCGTCCTATCAGATCGTCATCGAGGCGATGGAGCCCGCCGGCGTCGGCGCGCTGATGGCGCTGCTCGACGAGCGGCGCAAGAAGCTTGCAGCGGAAGGCTTGTTCGACGAAGCGCGCAAGCGTCCCCTGCCCTTCCTGCCGCGAGTCGTCGGCGTGGTCACGTCGCCGACAGGCGCGGTCATTCGCGACATTCTCCATCGCCTCAACGACCGCTTTCCGCGGCGCGTGCTCGTCTGGCCCGTGCGCGTGCAGGGCGAGACGTCGGCGGTGGAAGTCGCGGCGGCGATCAATGGCTTCAACGCCCTGCCGGCCGACGGCCCCGTTCCACGCCCGGACGTGCTGATCGTCGCGCGCGGCGGCGGTTCGCTCGAGGATTTGTGGAGCTTCAACGAGGAGATTGTCGTTCGCTCGGCGGCGGCGAGCGACATCCCGCTTATTTCCGCCATCGGCCACGAGACGGACACCACGCTCATCGACTTCGTCGCGGATCTGCGCGCCCCCACGCCCACCGGCGCCGCCGAAAAGGCCGTGCCTGTCCGGGCCGAACTTGCCGAGCATCTCGCGGCGCGCGCGCGAAGACTCGCGGCGGCGAAGACCCGCGCCATGGAGCAGCGTCGCACGCAGCTCGCGACGCTCGCGCGGCTGCTGCCGGCGCCGGAGCAATTGCTTGCGAATCCGCGCCAGCGTCTGGACCGCGCCGGCGAGAGGCTGCGCGGCGCCTTTCGCGCCGGACGGGACGCGCAGCGGCTGCGTCTGGCTCGCGCCGCCAATCTGCTCGCGCGCCACTCGCCGCAGGCGGAACTCGCCCGCGCAAGGGAGAGGCTCAAAGGGCTCGACGCCCGGCTGGCGCAAGGCCTCGCGGCGCGGCTGACGTTGGCGCGACAGCAGAATCAGGGCTCCGCGCAACGCCTCGCCAACGCCGGGGGAAGACTGGATCGCGCTTTCGTTACGCTCCTGCGCCAGAAGAAGGAGAAGCTCGAACGCCTCGGCCGCCTGCAGGACTCCCTGAGCCACAAGGCCGTGCTGGCGCGCGGCTTCGCGCTGGTGCGCGACGAGAAGGACGCATTGGTGCGGGGCGTCGCACAGGCGCCGCCCGGAACCGCGCTCAGCATAGAATTTGCCGACGGAAGGATAGACGCCCGCGCCGGCAACGCCGCGACAGGCCCGGCGCCGACCGTCCCCGCCCCGCGCAAGCGCGCGAAAAAGCCCGGGGACGATCAGGGCTCGCTGTTCTGATCTATTCGAATCTCATCTGGAAGGCGACGATGCTGCGCTGCATCTTGGCCTTGGGCAGATAGCAGAACACATTGGTCGAGAGCTGGGCCTCCTGACAATGCTCATGTTCCGTCGCCCACTCGTAGCCGAGGTCGTCCATGCAGGCCTTGATCTTCTGCTCAATCAGCTTCGGATTATCGCGCCGCTCTTGCGGAAAGTCGCGCTCGACCTGATATTCGCAGTCGGTGACGTCGATCTTCATTCCCTCGAAATAACGGCCGCTCGCGCCGCTGGTGACGAACATCGCCTCGGTTGCGAGGATGAAAACCAGCCCAAGGACGAGGGCGATCTTTTCCTGAGTCCTGGACTTGAGGAAATGCATGTCGAAGAGCGACAACACGCCGATCACCAGAAGCCCGCCGCCGATGATCAACGTCAGCGGCGATAAAAACGGCGCAATGCCCTCGTTCATTCAACCCTCCAGACCCATACCGCCCTGTCATACTAGCGGCGCCCCGCCGACGGGCAAGGCCAGCTGCGCACAAGCCTTGGCCCAAGCCGTTGCAGCTTCATATAGACTTGACTAACATCAAGACAATCAGGCGCCGGGGCTTCTTCGGCGCGTCCAATCAAAATTCAGAGAGCAAGACAATGGGATCGAGCTCCGTCATTACGCTCGCTGCGCTCATGGCGCTCACGGCAACGGCTTCGGCATGCATTATTGCGTGCCGTCCCACGGAAGAGCATGCTCGCGCGGTGATCAACCACCTCGTCGCGAAGCGCTTCAATTCGCCGTTCACCGTCGTTTCTTACGAGACGACCCGCACCGCCGATTTCGACATGATCGCCGGCGAGATGCGCGGTTACGAGATTTTCTTCAAGGCCCGGGTGCAGTTCCCGCGGGGCGCCAACCTCGACTGCGCCCCGGGCGTCGCCGAACGCCCCGGCGATTGCACGGATGACGCCTATTTCTCGCTGATCCGCCCGACCCGGCCGACCCCGAACGGCCGGCAATATATCGAGCCCGGCGGAACACGCCTCTTCGACGAAGACCTGCGCTTCGCGGAGTTGAAAGGCGGCTGGAAAGGCCCGGACGGCGAGCTTTACAATCCCTGAATCCGCCATTCATGTTTCGTTAACCATTTAACTCCTTATTAAGGAAGGGGCGAATTTGCTCAAATGCAACAGGTTCCGAACACCTTCAATCAAGGTTGACGGAACCTTCGTTTAACCCTGCGGGACTAGGACTATCCCCAGTCGCTAGTCGTAACAGGAGTAGATCATGCTGTTTTCTCGAAGCGCCCGCTGCGCCAAACTCGCCGTCGCCCTGACGGCGGCAATGGCCCTGGCGGCCTGCGCCAAGAACACGGCGGATGAAGCGGCCGAGGGTGGCCTCGCCGGCGGCGCCGGCGGTTACGGCCGCGGCGGCGTGCAGCGGAGCGGGATCGCCAGCCCCGGTAGCGCACAGGATTTCGCCACCAATGTCGGCGACCGCATCTTCTTCGAAACCGATTCGACCGATCTGACATCGACAGCGCAGGCGACGCTCGACAAGCAGGCCGAGTGGTTGAACCGCTATGGCCGCTACAGCTTCACCGTCGAGGGCCACGCCGACGAGCGCGGCACCCGCGAATATAATTTCGCGCTGGGCGCCCGCCGCGCCGAGGTGACAAAGAACTATCTGATCTCAAAGGGCGTTTCGGGTAGCCGCATCCGCACGGTGAGCTATGGCAAGGAGCGTCCGGTCGCGGTCTGCGACGACATTTCCTGCTGGTCGCAGAACCGCCGCGCAGTGACTTTGCTCGCAGGGGGAAATTCCTGATCAAAGGGCGAAAACGCCCCTTGCGTCGGCGGCGCTGTTGCGGCATTGAAGGCGCGCGCAAAGCGCATGCAGGAGTGTAGCTCAACTGGTAGAGCACCGGTCTCCAAAACCGGGGGTTGGGGGTTCGAGCCCCTCCACTCCTGCCATTTAAAATCAATCGCTTAGATACATATCTCGCTTCTCGTGGATTGAACCTATGTAATGGCGGGGTAACGAGGCGAGCAACCTCCCCCTCGATCAATCCCTACTCTCCCCGGCGGGGAGTTGCGAAATTTCACTGAGGATTGGCAGGAAATGCCGTCGCCTGAGCACGGCCAGATGTGGACGCTCCGAGATGTGTAGACGACGGCGGCTCGCTCCCGAGCGGTCGCACGACGATTGATGGAGGTCGCTATGCTGGCTATGGTCTGGTGGTGCTGGTTTTTGCGGTGGCGACGGCCACCGCGGGCTATTACTGGTTACGAAACGACTGAACTTCAAAAGCGACGCGGTCCGCGCCCTGACCTCGATCGTCGCGGGCCGTTTCTCGTCGAGTTTGCGCACTCGTTCCGAGCGAAAAAACCCGCGCAGGAAAAATCGGCGCTTCACTCGTGTTCACGCGCAGCACAATTAACATCCGCGAAAGAATCGTTGTTACTGCAATTCACGACGCATAATTTGTAAGGCGCGCGGGATCGAGGACCATTCCAACTCCGCCGTTCCCGAGCAATGCGCATCCCATCACGTCTCGAATTGCCGAGAGATAGCCTTTCATGGGGCGGATAAGTACGAGTTGCTGGCCGATCAATTCATCGATCGACAGCGCGATGCGCTGATCCCTGCTTCCCGTGACGACGAACAGATGTTTGAGGTCGCCGGTTTCCGCATTGTCGTTTGCAGGCGGCAAAGGTCGCAGCCGCTGGTCGGTGTCCTCATCATCTCCGCCTGCGCCGGAGAGAAAGCGCACGGGAATCACGTCGTTGCGCTCCAGTTTCAACATCGTGCCGCCATTGGCGGCGGAGAGACGCATCAAATCCGCGTCGCCTGAATGAACGATGCGCTGTATCGCATGGATCGGCACGACATACATGATTGCGCCGACGCGCACGACCATGCCGTCGAGAACCGCCATCGTCAGCGGCAGCGTGACGTCGAAGCGAACGCCGCCCAAAGTCGAATTGGCGATGGCCAGTTCGCCCCCGGAGAGACGCAAGCCTCGAAGCATCAGGGCGAAATCGACGCCCTGCCCTTCGTGGCCGCTCGCTCCCGACGATGACTTCGGCGACCCGCTCCCGGCGGGGCGCTGAATTCGCGCCTGGAGTTTTGCCGTGTCCACGCCGGCGCCATCGTCCTCGATCGTCGCCACGATGCGGTCCTCGTGGCGCGCGAGCCGGATATGGACTTCAGCGCAGGCGGCCTTGCCCGCCGCGATACGGGCTGCAGACGGGTCGATGCTCTCTGCGAGCACAAAGGAAATCAGCGATCGCAATGGTTCGCTGAATTGCTCGAGCAGATCGACGTCGATCGACTCCGTCTGGCCTGAAACCTTGAAACGCACAAATCGGGAAAGCCGCCGCGCGGAATCCTCCCCATGGCTGACGAGCGCCTTCAGGAGACCCGACGCCGGCCGCGCGCGCGCCGAAACAGCTTCTTCCTGTAGCTGGTCGAGACGGTTGGAAAGCTGGGATTCGAGCTGGACAAGGCGTTCGATGTTTTCCTGCCAATCCTGAACCTGACGACGCACGGCGTCGCGCGCCGCCGACCAGTCGCCGCCGGAGGCGCGCATCGCCGCGTCGATAAGTCCGACGACGTCCGTCTCCCCGCAGCCCGCGAGAATTTGTCTGACCGTCGCATGGCCGGTGACGATTTCGCCAATGGATTCGAGCATTTTCATCGACGGCGCGGACGACTCGAAAAATTGCCCGTCCTGAACTTTCGACGGCGCCTCGGACTCGCCGTCGTCCATGTCCGGGTCACCGCCAGAACGTCCGAGCGCCATTTCGAGTCGCAGCACGGCTCCCGTCGGGTCGAGCGCCGTCAGCCCCTCCCCGATCGCCTGCGAATCCAGCGCGGAGGCGATGAGGAAATCGAACAAGGTGGCGTCGCGATCGAAGACCGTCACGCTGCCGATGAGCGCGCCTGCTGCGCCAATCCATTCAATGAAACCTTCGGCGAGCTCCGAATGACGCTCGATGTCCGCGCGAACAATATAGAACCGGCTCCCCGTTTTGAGCGCCAGCGTCGCGACCGTCGCGCTCTCGGACGACAGGACGCCGCGAAAGCTTTGCGGCAGGCCAAGTTGCTCCTCGATCAAGGCGATCGAAAGCGCGCCGTTCAGCGCCTCCGTAACCTCGCGGGCTTCGCGCAGAAGGCCCGCCATCGCCTCCGCGCTGGAAGCAACGTCGTTGTCGGTCGCGCCGAAGAGCGGCTTTGCAGCGTCTACGAACGAGGCCAGCACCCGCATGAGCGGCGGATCGGGCGACATTTCGCCAGCATGGACGCGCGCGGCGAGATCGACCAGAGCGATCACGACATGTCCGGCGGTCTCATGGCGCTGGAAGCAGCACGCGCGATAGACGCGCCGGAGCAGCTCCGCCATGCGCGCCCAATCGACTTCCTCGCCTGCAGGATTGGACAGCGCCGTCCTGAGCGCCGCCAGCGTCGCAGGCGTCCGCGCCGCGCACCATGCGCCAAGCGGCGTCGTCGCGGCGACTTGAAGTTCGGCCGACGGATTCCCGATCGCCTCCATTTCCTCTACGAGTATCAGGTCCTCGTAGAGCGCGAACATGAGGCGCTCGAATTCGTCCAGGTTGGACGCAGCATCTGGCAGTTGCGCTGATGTCTCCGCGATTCGCTGGTAACCGAGCCTTGCAGCCCATTCTTGAATCGCCATGGCGAAACGGCGAATGTTCTCACCGACGGATTCATCGTCGCACGGGAGAGCTTGCGCCGCCTGCGACAGGCCGTCGAGAAGCGGCTCCAGCTCACGCGGAAAGTCTGCTCCGTCTTGGACCAGGGAATCTGAATTCTCGGAGATCTTGACTGGCGCGCCTTGCAACCGCGCGAGGTCCTTTTCGAAAAGTTCCGAGAGCCGATCGAGGAGCGCCCCGGCTCGATCGACACCGCCGCCGGCCGACATGAGCTCCTTTGTCAGCTCCGGCCATTCGTCGATGGAGATGCGCACCGCCGCGTCGTGTAACGGCGAGGCGGCGTTATACAATGCCTCGCCGTAATTCCCCGTTCCCTCATCTCGCGACGTCAACGCTTCGCGCATGGCGTCGAGCGCATCGCGCGCCATGTCGAGGAACATTTCGAGATACATCGGGTCGTCGGCCGGCTTCGCCTCCGGCGGCGAAAAAATGACCGCGGTCTGGAAACTTTCCTGTTCGCCAGACTCCACGTCGGATGTGCCCGTCGGCCCTTCCCCCATATGCACGCCAAACGCGACCCCGGCCTCCTTCAGCCGCGCATATTTATCTTTCATGCGCAGGAGAATATCGGCGCACACCGACTCCTCGGCGTCGCGTCGCGTGACAATCGTTTTCTCCATCATGCCACGCAGGGCGTCGGCGGCCTCGAGCATGAGATCGAGCAACTCTCCGTCGACTTTAGCGCCCTCGTCGCGGACGAGCCCGACGAGATCCTCAGCAACATCCGCGCAGGATTCAATTGTCGTCAACCCGAGAATGCGCGAGTTGCCCTTGAACGTGTGCATCGCCCGGAAGAGACCGCCGATGGCTTCGGCGTCCCACGCGTTCCGCCGCAGAGTGCGTAGCGCCGCCTCGACGGCGTCGAGCGACTGGCCTCCGTCGTCCGCATAGAGAGCCCAGATTTCTTCGAGTTCGTCGGACACGCTGCACTCCGTCGAGAATGACGCTTTTTGCTCCGGAAATTACGCGGACCAAACCGGAATGCGGAAATCAGGCGGGAGCAAGAGAGCTCATGACCCGCGCCAGCTCCGCTCCGCGCTTGTCGGCCAAATCCATGGACACGGCTCCCGCCGGCTTGGTCACGATCGCATCGGCGCCAAGCGACCGCGCCTCGGACGCCTGCCGCGAGCCCGCCGCCGCGACGGACGAAAGAATGACGATCTTTGCGCGCGACTTCAATTTTGCGTGACGCAGGAATTCGAGCCCGTTCATCTCCGGCATTTCGATGTCGAGCAGGATCAGCGAAAGATCCGGAAATTTGGCGAGCTGTTCGAGCGCCTTCCTTCCGTTCTCCGCGGCGGCCATCACTTTGTAATTTGGCAGCGACGAGACGAAGTTCGAAATGACGACGCGCATCATCGCGGAGTCGTCGACGACCATTACCTTATGCATATGCGTATCTCACTTTCTAGATCAATGTCTCGACGCCGCGAAACGACCGCGGCGTCAATGATGGAGCGCGTCAGAATTGACCAAAGCCACGTTCATCCTGATCTAGCGGAATCACCGCGCTGGCGGGACGACGCGATCCGCCGCTGGCGACAGCCTTGGCGGGGGTTGCCGCAGGACGCTGCTGGCTCGCCAGAAGCGCCTTGAGCTGATTGAGCATCTCCGTCGTCATGCCATTGAGCTCGGGAATGCTCGCCACAGAGGACAGCCCCTGCTCCCGCAGGGTAAACCGCCGGACATTGTCCTGCATCTGCCCCGCGAGCTTGCTCAGTTCCGACGAGGCGGACGCCAGTTCCTCGGCTTGCTGGCTGCCTTCCTGCGACGCCTTGCCCACCTGGCTCATGGCGATGCTGATCTGCGAGACGCCGCGCGATTGTTCAGTGCTCGCCGTCGCAATCTCCGCGACGAGATCCTTCACCTTCACGACATTGGCGACGATCAGGTTCAACGCCTCGCGCGTCTCTCTCGCAATATTCACGCCTTCGCCTACGCGCTTAACGGAATCCTCGATCATGTCGGCGGTTTCGCGAGCGGCCTTGGCGCTGCGGCCCGCGAGGTTGCGCACTTCCTGCGCCACCACAGCGAAGCCGCGCCCATGCTGCCCGGCGCGCGCCGCCTCGACGGCCGCGTTGAGCGCGAGCAGATTCGTCTGGAAGGCGATCTCGTCGATCACCTTGATGATCTTGCCGATATTCTGCGACGCGGCGTTGATCGCATTCATCGCCTCGGTCATCGCCTCCATTTTCGCCTGACCCTGAACCGCCGCCTGAGAGGTGCCGATCACGAGCTGATTGGCGGCGTTGGCATTCTCGGTGTTCGCCTGCACTTGTGAATTGGTTTCGGTGAGGCTCGAGCTGACTTCCTCGACGGCCGCCGCCTGTTCCTCCGAATTGGCGGCCATGCTCTGCGACGCTGCATTCAGCTGTTCGGCCGATTGGCCGACCTGCTCGACGGCGTCCACAATCTGGGACAGCGTGGCGTTGATGCCGACCAGCGCATTATCGAAAGCGTTCTTCACCGCGAGGAAATCGCCGCGATACTCCCCTTCGAGCGTGACGCTCATGTCGTTGCGGCCCAGCGCCTCAATTCCCTTGGCAATATTGGTCATCGGCGTCACGATCGAATCGAGCGCGTCGTTCACGCCCTGAATGATCTTGCGGAAGTCGCCCTGGTGCCGGTTGGCGTCGGCGCGTATCTGGAGCCGGCCGTCCGTCGCAGCAGTGGCTAGCGTGCCCGCGTCTTCGATCAGCGCCTTCAGATTTGCGCGCACCCGCTCGACTGTTTCATTGATGAAAGCCTTCTTGCCGGGGAAGTTCTCGAGCGGCGCCTCGAAATTGCCCCTCCCGAATTCGGCGACGCAGGCCATCGCCTTCTTCTTAACAGTTATATGCCCGGCGACCATGTTGTTGATCGCGTCGGCAACCTTCGCGAAATCGTTCTGGAATTTGTCGACTGGTATTACGACGTCGATATCGCCCTTGTCGTGCTCCTCGGACATATGGGTAAGGGCCGACATCAAATCTTGAACATTACCGCGCACCCTTTCGACATCCGTCTTCAGCTTGCCGAAGGCTCCGTGGAACTCGCCAACAGTCGGTCGGCTCACGTCGCCTCCGGCGATGCGATTGAGCGCCTCGCCAATCGTCGCGAGCGCCGATCCCGTGTTGGTGAGCAACGTGTTGATACGCTCGCCCAAAAGTTTGAAAACACCTTCTGCGCCCGCGAGGTCGAGACGACGATCGAAATCGCCGTGACCGGCGGCCTCGATGGCTGTGGCGATTTCTTTTTCGACCCGTACTTCGACGGTTCGATCCACCCATTCCACAGATGTCGCGACACGCTTGCCCGCCGTGTCGAATATCGGCGAAGCCACCAGTCCAAAGCTTCTTCCGCCAATGGTGACGTGCGCCCGGTGAACGGTCGTCAAGCCGTCAAGCAAGCGTCGTTGATGTCGCGGATCCTTATGGAAGACGTCGATATTGCTACCGAGTATTTTGCCGCTCTCGAAGTTGGGCAAATCCTTGCGCAGATCGGATTCGGCCGACTTCAGCATGTTCACGACAGAATTATTGGCGTACCGGATCACGCCGTCGGCGTCCGCGATCATTACCGAGCTTGTGGCGCCGTCGAGCGCCTGACGAACGCGCTGGTCTTCTGCGACGATGTTCGAGAAGGCGTCGAGAATTGTGTTCAGGCCTGTGAGCGCCTCGCCCCACTCGTCATCTATTCCGGAGAGCTGAGCGCGCGCCGCGAGGTCTCCAACCTTCATTGCGGCCGCGATGCGCTGAATTTCCTTCAAAGCCTTGTAGCTATCGGCTTTATCCGTGATGGACATGGGTGCTTCCCTTTTTTCGGATGGCGCGGGACGCGTCGGCTCGCCCGGCGCAGTCATTCGGGTTTCGGAGTTTTTCCTCGCGCCTTGCGGCGCATAGTCGCTCAAAGGGGCTTCGAGATCGAAAATCTCTCGCCGGTCGACTTTCGGGGGGCCTTTCGGCGGCTCCTTGGGGTTTTCGTCATTCATCGCGCACCGCTCCCGTTCGAAAGGCGTTCACGCCCAAGGAATCTCATTGTCATTGCAGAGACGCTCCTGCCTCCTGCGCCTCGAGGCGCGCGTCCATCGCGCCGTCGGCGACAAGCCGCTTGATGTCGAGAATGACGGCGACCCGGTCTCCGGATTTACCAAGGCCGCGGATCACGCCGTTGCCGCTACGATTGGCGCCGAACTGGGGCGCCTGATCGATGGCCGCGGGCGGAATTTCCAGAACCTCGCTCACATTGTCGACGACGAGACCGATCGGCACATTGTCGACGTCGAGCACGATGATCACCGTGCGTTCGGTGTAGGGCTTCTCTTCCATGTTGAAGCGGCAGCGCACGTCCATCACGGGGATGACCTTGCCGCGCAGATTGATGACGCCCTTGATGAAGCGCGGAACATCTGGCACCTGCATGACGCGCTGCATGCCGACGATTTCGGTAACATAGGCGATGCCCACGCCATATTCCTCGCCGGACACGCCGAAGGTGAGGTACATGTCCTCGATATTGTTTTCCTCGTTGAAGACGAGGGCTGTGTTCTCACTCTGGAACGATCTGTTCGAGGAATAGCCCTCCTCGCCGCTCCGGTTGAAATGATCGGACATAATGTTCTCCATTCAGCCGCGTCTCGTCGCCCGGGCGAGCAAGGCGGGTATTTTCTCGAGCGGCGCGACGACCTCCGCGCCGCCGGCGTCATTGGCCGCCTTGGGCATGCCGTAGACGATCGAGGTCGCCTCATCCTGCACCATCGTCCTGCCGCCAGCATTGCGTATGGCGAGCAGGCCGGCGGCGCCGTCGCGCCCCATGCCGGTTAAAACCGCTGCGGCCGCATTGCGCCCCGCGGCCTTCGCGACGGAACTGAACAAAACATCGACGGCTGGCCGCGAATAATTGACCTCGGGACCGTCCTGCAGCGCGACGCGATACTCGCCGCCCGAGCGGATGACCGTCATATGCCGCTGTCCACCGGGCGCGACCAACGCAAGGCCGTTCATGAGTCGATCGCCATGCGCCGCCTCCCTTACGCGCATTGCGGAAATCCCGTTCAGCCGCTCGGCGAAGCTCGACGTCACGCCGGCCGGCATGTGCTGCACGATCACGATCGCGGCGTTCTCCGCAGGGAAAGCGGGCATGATGCGGTTCAACGCCTGCACGCCGCCGGTGGATGCGCCGATGGCGATGAGCTGATCGGTCGTCTCATCGAGCGCCGAGACATGCTCGATGGGGAGCGGCGTCGACCGGGCGAAGCGTGAAACGTCGACGAAAGCGGCCGCCTTCACCCGACGGCAAATTTCGTCCAGCATCGCCGGAAGTCCGTCGACCAGGCCCACGGTCGGCTTGGCGACGATATCGACCGCGCCCGCCTCCAGCGCGTCCAACGTGATTTTCTTGCCGCTTTTCGTGAGCGAGCTGATCATCACCGTCGGCGTCGGCATGATCGGCATGAAATGCCTGAGGAAGGTCACACCATCCATGCGCGGCATTTCGACGTCGAGCGTGATCACGTCCGGCTTTAGTTCAACCAGCAAATCGCGGGCCTGATAGGGATTGCCCGCTTGCCCGACAACCTCGATCCCGCCGTCGCGCGCGAATCCATCCGCCAGCACCTTTCGCACCAGCGCGGAATCGTCGACGATGAGGACCCGAACGGGGCGCATTGCTTTTTCTTTCATTGGAGCTTCCTGTGAACGCCGCTGCAGATGGTCGTCCAACGGGATCCGAGATCGCGCAAGCTTACTGTAACGCTGGTAAGCAACCACCCGTTGGGCTGCGTCGCGTCATAGATTTCGTCCAGCACAGCGCGCTGCGTTGCGATATCGAAGTAGTAAAGAACATTGCGGCAGAAGACGACGTCGAATTTTTTTTGGAACGGGTAAGGCCGCACTTTCAAATTCATTCGGCGGAAAGTGCATATTCTTCTTATGTCATCCGCGACCAGGAAACGCCCGTCGCCAATGGCATTGAAATAACGCGCCACTATTTCAGGCGATGTCTGCTCCAGATTTGGAAGGCCATAGACGCCTGCTTCCGCCGACTCGATCACCGGTCCACTCAGGTCGGTGCCGAGGATCGCGACCCGGTCGCGCAGGGCGTGACGACCGAGGGCTTCAGCGGCGATGATGGCGCATGTATAAGCTTCGTCGCCCGTCGAGGCGGCCGCGCTCCATATCCTTATCTCGTCGCGATACATTAGTTGAGGCAGGATGTTGACGCGAAAGTAGTCGAGCACGTGCGGCTCGCGGAAGAAGTAAGTGTGATTGGTGGAAGCGGCGTGCACCACGGCCGCGAGCAATTCATGGTCGTCGCCGCTCTCGACCTCCTGGACAAGCGCTTCCATACTGTCCAGGCGGTATCGTTCGATGACGCGCGCGAGTCGCTGATTCAGCATCTCCCACTTGTTCTCGGGAAAATGAAGCCCGCAGCGTTTATTCAACCAGGCCTGGAGGCGCTTGCTGGCCTGCGAGGGCGCCGAACTTTGTGGGTCGAGCGTCATGCCGCGGCGCCTTCCCGTAATTTCTCGCAATCGAGCATGATCGCAACCTCGCCAGTGCCGAGAAGCGCGCAACCAAAGCTCGCCCTGATTCTTTCGAGGTGCCCCTGCAGAGGCTTCATGACGACTTGCTGCTGATCGAACATCTCATCGACCGGAAGCCCGATGCGCCCGCGGCTCGTATGGAAAACCACAATGATCTGGCGCTCCAGTGGTGTCCGCGTCTCGTTACGCTCTCCGTAAAACTCATCCAGCCGGCAGATCGGGATCAATGCGTCGCGCACCTTCACCACTTCACTGCCGCCCTGCGCGGAGAGGATGGTGACCTGGTCGGAGTCGGGGCGAAAAATCTCGGCGACCACACCAATCGGAGTCGCATAGAGGCGCTCGCCGACGCGCATGACGAGACTGTCGAGAAAGGCGAGCGACAGCGGGATCGCCAGCACGACACGCGCGCCACGCTCCCAGACGCTATCGATCGAGATGCGCCCCCGCAACGCTTTCATCGTGTGGTCCAGAACGTCCATGCCGACGCCGCGGCCAGAAAGATTGGTGACAGTCTCCGCCGTCGAAAAACCCGGCTTGAAAACGACCTTCCATAAATCCGCGTCCTCCGGCTCTTCGTCAGCGCCGAAAAAGCCGCGCTCCCGGGCGCGTTGCAGGATACGCGCGCGGTTCAATCCGCGGCCGTCATCGGAGACCGTAATCTGTATGTCGCCGCCAACCTGCGCGGCGGCCAGCCTGATGCGCCCGCGACGCGGCTTGCCCGCCGCCATCCTGTCGTCGGGCGGCTCGAGGCCGTGATCGACCGAATTGCGCACCAGATGCACGAGCGGCTCGAAAAGACGGTCCACGACCATCTTGTCGATTTCCGTTTCCTCGCCATGAATCTCCAGATCGACTTCCTTGCCGGTCTGGCGCTCCAGTTCGCGTACCAAACGCCCCATGCGCCGGAAGACGTCGCCGATCGGAACAAGACGCAGTTCCGCAGCGGCCTCCTGCACCTCGCGCACGACGAGTTGCAGTCGATGCGCGGATTTCTCGAAGTTCGACAGATCGACGCCGGCGATGTCCGGGCTACGGATCGTCTCGGAAACACTGAGGCTGAGCTCTCCGACGAGATCCATCAGCCGGCCCACTTTCTTAGCGGACACGCGCAGCTGACTGTTGACCTGCGCCGCGGATAAAGCCTCTGCGCCCGGAGCTTGCGCGTCGCCATCCCTCACGATCACAGGACGCCCCCAAAAAGGTCTTTTGGAGCGGAATTTCCGGGCGCTTCGCTTCGCGCTTCGACGGTCATGCCAAAGGAGCCCATTTGCTCACACCGTCGCCGGTGAACGATTGACGCAAAAAGAACGCTGAGCGGCGGTGAAGTCGACGTGCCAGCCCGCCGCTATCACGTCGGACCGAACGAGCTCGCATACTGTTTCGATCATCGATCGCAAACAGAATTCGCCGGGCGCTGTCAGGGGATGCTGATCTCGGGCTTTCACCGATAGGGCGACACGGCGTCATGCCTGCGAATAGATTCGCGTCGCCATGAATTCTCTTATACGAGTCGAATCTTACCTGCGGCTGAACGCCTTTAAGACAATTTGCAGGTACAGACGCGTCGACAGTTTCCTAGAGGGTGTTATGCACCTTGGATCATGAAATCTGCTGCGCGCTTGAGCATGAGACATGCGAAGGCGACGACGTGGAGTCCTGCGAGGGTCTGAGCATAGCGCTCGTAGTCTTTGACGAGCCGCCTGCATCGCGTCGCCCAGGCGAATGAACGCTCGACCACCCAGCGCTTGGGCAGCAACACGAAGCCTTTTTTGGCCTCGGCGAGTTTGACGACGCAAGGCTCGGCGCCCTGCGCCTTTGCGGCCTCGGACGCCTTTTCGCCGGTGTAGCCCTGATCGACATAAACGAGTTCGACGCTTTCGCCTGTCACATCCTGCACGGCTGCGATGAGCTTGCCGACCTCGGCGCGGTCATCGACATTCGCCGGCGTGACATGCAACGCCAGCAAATGGCCCAATGTGTCGACTGCCATGTGCAGCTTCGAGCCGCGCTTTCGCTTCGCGCCGTCATAGCCCGCTCGTGGGCCGCTCTCAGGGGTCGAGCGCAAGGTGCGGCTGTCGATGATCGCCGCCGTCGGCTCCGCCGCCCGCCCGGAAGCGACGCGCAACTGGGCGCGCAGATCCTGCGCAAGCGCCTCGAACACGCCCGCCGACAGCCAGCGCTGCGATTGCTGATACACGGCGAACCATGGCGGCAGATCGTTGGGCATGGCGCGCCAGGCGATGCCGTAGCGCAGCACGTAACGCAGGCCGTTGAACAGCTCGCGCAGCGAATGTTGACGCTGCGGCGCGCCTTCGTCCATGAGCGTCAGATAAGGCGCAACCAGCGACCATTCTTCGTCGCTGACGTCAGACGGATAAGGTTTGCGAATCGCAGACATCCGATTCTACTAAGACAATCAATCACCAAAGTACATAACACCCTCTAGTGTCGATCAAGACTAATAGGAGCTCGAACGCCCTCGATCGGATCATCTAATCATTGCACCGCATTCATCCGCGCCGCGCTCTGCGCCGCTATTCTTCGATGAGCGTCCTCTTGCATTGCAGGCTATGGTGAAAAGTGCGTAAATTGAAAACATGGCCACATTCTCGTTACGCAATTTCATTTTGATCGGAAGCGGCGGCATCGCCGCACAGAGCGCGGCTCTGTATTTTCTTGGTCAGCCCGCCATATGCGCCTGCGGCTACGTGAAACTGTGGGAAGGCTCCGTCCTCTCCGCCGGAAACTCGCAACATGTCTTCGACTGGTACAGCTTCACCCATGTGATCCATGGGACGCTTTTCTATCTGCTGACCTGGCTCCTGCTGCCCCGGTATCCAATGGGAGGCCGGCTTCTTGTCGCGATCGGCATCGAAGCGGGGTGGGAAATCGTCGAGAACACGCCGCTTGTCATCCGTCTCTACCGGGCGCAGGCGCTCGCGCTGGGCTATTCGGGCGACAGCATCCTCAATTCGATTTCCGACACCTTCATGATGGCGCTGGGTTTCATACTCTCGTGGCGCCTGCCGCTGTGGGGCGTCGTCGCCCTGGCGGTCGCCATGGAGGTCGCGCTGGCCGCGCTCATACGCGATAATCTCACGCTGAATCTGCTGAACTTGATCCACCCCTCGACGTCATCCGGCGCTGGCAGGCCGACGGCGCATAGGAGGTCCCGGATTTGCAGTCGCCTCCGGGCTAAGCTAACTCTCGCCATACTTTATGAATCGCGCCCGGCCCGTCCGACCGCGCAAACAGCGAAGCTCCTCGATTTATCGCCTTCATGACCAAGCGCGCCCCCAAACTCGCCTCATTCCGCCGCATCGTCGTCAAGGTCGGCTCCTCGCTGCTCGTCGACCCCAAGAAGGCGTCCGCCAAGCGCAAATGGCTCACGCGCCTTGCCGATGACATCGCCACGCTGCATCGCGGCGGCGCGGACGTTTTGGTCGTCTCCTCCGGCGCGGTGGCGTTGGGCCGCAGCGTGCTGGGCTTTCCGATGGGCGCGATGAAGCTCGAGGACAGCCAGGCCGCGGCCGCCGTCGGCCAGATCGCGCTGGCGCGGCTCTGGGCGGAAGCGCTTCATGACCGCGGGCTCGTCGCCGGACAGGTGCTGGTCACTCTTGGGGATACGGAGGAGCGGCGCCGCTATCTCTATGCGCGCGAGTGCCTTACCCGCCTCATGTCGCTGCGCGCCGTTCCCGTCATCAACGAGAACGACACGGTGGCGACCGCGGAAATCCGCTATGGCGACAACGACCGCCTCGCCGCCCGTGTCGCGACCATGGCGAGCGCCGACCTGCTGATTCTTCTTTCCGACGTAGACGGGCTCTATACCGCCCCGCCCGGCTCCGACCCGGATGCGAAGCATATACCCATCGTGCCGCGCGTCACGGCCGAGATCGAGGCCATGGCTGGCGGCGCCGCCTCTCAATATTCCCGTGGCGGCATGCGCACCAAGATCGAGGCCGCAAAGATCGCCACCACCGGCGGCGCCCATATGGTGATCGCCGACGGGCGCGAGGAGGCGCCGATCGAGCGTATCGCCGGCGGCGGGCGCTGCACCTGGTTTCTGACGCCGTCGAACCCGGTGACCGCGCGCAAGAAATGGATCGCCGGCTCGCTGGAGCCCAAGGGCGCGGTTCATATCGACGACGGCGCCGAGCGCGCGCTCACATCGGGCAAAAGTCTGCTGCCCGCGGGCGTGACCCGCATAGAGGGCGGCTTCGCGCGCGGCGATTGCATCGTGATCCGTAATGCGAAGGGCGGCGAAATCGGCCGCGGCCTCGTCACCTATGATGCGATGGACGCCGCCAAAATCGCCGGCCGCTCGACGAAGGACATAGAAAGCCTTCTGGGATTCAAGGGCCCCGACGAAATCATCCATCGGGACGACATGGCGCTCTCCGGCGAGTGAGCGCGGCGTGATTACTCCGCGTTCAGGGGATTGTGCATGTCATCGCGGCAGGGGGATGGTATAAAACGCCTCGTGATTTGAAAAAATTGGAAATCAAACGATTTTTCGAGAACACCGGCGGCATGTGAACTTCCAGTGTCAGGCGCATCAATTCTTCGTCTGAACAATTTGGATTGAACGAGGCCACTTCGGATTGCTTCCATAAAACGCTCTCTGGCAGCATATATTTCAACTCGGGCGTCGATTCAGCCAATTGGAGCCAGATTTCCGCACCGGCGTCGTTGGCGGCATCGACGCCTTTACTTGCCAGTTTTTCCAGCCTCCCGAGAAGCGCGGCGAACATGAACCACGACAGGCGTGCGTTTATCGCTTCACCGTGGCCCTGCATCAGATCGCTCTCGCATCCTCTGATGAAATCTTCTACCGAATAGGGTTCGTGCCCGTCGCTGGCGCTTTTGTTCAGGGCGAGAAGGATCGGAAGCAGGTTCAGATAAGCGACCAGCACATTGGCTTTCGTCTCGCCGTCCATAGGATCGAAGGCTTCTCGCACGAACCTGGCATAGTCGCCATCGTCCAACTCCAATGCGTGGAAAAAACTCGGACGCCGTCTCTGGATTTCCGTAAACGACATGGCCTCTCCACCCAAAAACGCCGACCGATTTTCAGGGTGTTCCTCAGCCCTGGCTTCATATCTCTTTATATAGTGACCTCGCGCTTACCGGCGAATGACCAAAGTTTAACCGGCCCCGTTCCCGCCAGCTCTTGGCGAAATTGCCGCATTCCCCCATATTCCTTGTCGTCGCGCGCCAGGCGCGGCGACAAAGGGGAGAGTGTTATGTCACCGGAAGAACGCCAACTTCTCGTCGGCCTTTTCGAGCGGACGAAGAGCGCAGCCACAGGCGCGCGCGACCAGGAGGCGGAGACTTTCATCAACGAGCAGGTCAAGGCCCAGCCGGCCGCGCCCTATCTGCTGGCGCAGACCGTGATCGTGCAGGAACAGGCTCTGGAAGGCGCCAATCAGCGTATTCAGGAGCTTGAAGCCCGTGTGAAGGAGCTGGAGTCGAAGCCTGCAGGCGGCTTCCTCGGCGGTTTGCTGGGCGGCGGTCAGCGTCCGTCGGCGCCTCCGCGTCCCGCGCAGCAGCGACCCAATGGGCCGTGGGGCGCCCAGCCCGGCTATGCGCCCCCTCCGCCCCCGCCGCAAGGCTATGCTCCTGAACCGGCTGGCGGCGGCAACAGCTTCCTGAAGGGCGCGCTCGGCACGGCCGCGGGCGTCGCGGGCGGCGTGCTGCTCGCCGACAGCATCCGCAACCTGTTCTCCCACCATGGCGGTTATGGCGGGATGGGCAATCTCGGCATCGGGTCCGGCTTCACGCCGACCAGCGAGACCACCATCGTCAATAATTACTATGGCGATGAATCCGGCGCGCAAGAGGCCGGCTATGATCACGGCTATGGCGGCGAGAGCGGCATGCAGGACGCCGACTACAGCTCGGACGCCGGCTTCGATGACGGCGGCGGATTCGATGACGGCGGCGATGGCGGCTTCGACGTCTGACCCGTCACAGAGCGCAACTAATGGAGAACCCCGTCGGGACGCCGACGGGGTTTTTCTTTGTTTTTCAATCCGGCCGGATAAATGCGGCTCACTCGAATTCTTTTTCCCGGGCGCGGTATTTGTCGAGATCGACGACCTTCTCGAAATGTTGAAACGAAAGCTCGCTCAGCATGTCGCCCGTCATTCCATTGCTGTGAAGCGTTTCGAAGCACTTCTTGATCCCGAGCGTTGACGCGAAGAGACCGCTGAGCGCGAAGGCGCATAATTTGAAACCCATTTCGTCGAGGGTTTTCGCGGTCAGCTCGGGCGTCTTGCCGCCTTCGATGATGTTGGCGAACAGCTTCAGGCCATTCAGCTCTCGCGCGATTTTTTCCAGTTCCTGCCTCGATTGCGGCGCTTCTACAAAGACGACGTCGGCGCCTGCGTCCGCATACGCCTTCCCCCGCTCTATGGCGTCGTCAAGCCCGTAGATTGCGCGGGAGTCCGTCCTCGCGACGATGACGAGCTTGTTCGAGTCCCGCGCCCTTGTCGCCGCCCGGATTTTCTTGACATGCTCTTCCGGCGGGATAACTTTCTTGCCTTCGAGATGGCCGCATTTCTTCGGCCATTCCTGATCCTCGAGGATAATTCCGGCCGCTCCCGCGGCAATGGCGTCTTCGACCGTCCTCACGACATTATTCGCATTGCCATAGCCAGTGTCGATGTCGGCGATGAGAGGAATATCGATCGCCCTGCAAATATATCTGACCCGGTCCGTGATCTCCGACGCCGTCAAAAGGCCGATGTCCGGCGCGCCGAGGAGCGAAGCCGCGATCCCGAAGCCGCTGCTGAAGACCATGCGAAAGCCGGCCTGCTGCGCCAGCCTCGCCGTGATGCAGTCATAAACGCCCGGGGCAATCGTGATCCCCGGCTGATCCAGCAGCGCACGAAGATTTGCGGCGTGATCGCATTGCATCTTCTTCTCCTCAATCGCCCACGTCAGCGGAAACCGCCCATTGGCGGACCTCCGGCTGGTTCATACTGGGCGTATATCCGCCCCTTCGCACAAACAGTGGCGGAAGGACAGGGACGCGGACGCCGGTTCCCCTCCCGCCCTGTGCGCCAGCGCACGGTTACGGCAAGCGGCCGCCCCTAGTGTCAGATCGTTCACAAATGGTGAACGCCAGACAAAAGGGGTCCTGTCATGAGCCGCAACGAAACCCGCCGCGCCGACCGCACCTTCGCTTCCCGCCCGGTCCGCGTCGCCGTCGCTATGAAGATCGCCTTCATCATTCTCGCGGCCAATGTGAGCTTCGCCGCCGCCAAGGCGATCTTCGCCAAGGCTCCCGAGGCCGCCGCCGCGCAAATCCAGTCCACGTCGCCGTCGACGAAGCCGTTCATTCTGTCCGTCAGCGCTGAAGAGCCGGCCGTCTCGCAAAACTGCCATGAGGTCGAGGTCGAGACAGACGAAGGCTATGGCGTCCGCGGCCGTGTTACCCGCACCGTCTGCCGCTCAGCCTTGTGAGGCGCCCGAAGGAGTATGTGTCATGTTCCGTCGCGTCCCGGCTTTCGCTCAAACCGCGCCGCTCGCCATCGCCGCGATGCTGCTCGCCTCTCCCGCCGGCGCTCAGGCCCCATGGTCCGCGCCTCGGGACATGCCCGCAGCAGTCGCATTGGCGGGAACGGGCGCGTCGAAGAAATTCCTGTCAAACGACATGACCGCCGGGCCGGACGCAGGCGCGACAGCGACAATCGACGTTTCGCGGGCCATCGCGCAAAGGCTCGAGGAATGGACGCAGAGCGAGACGGATTCCGCCCGCCGCGCCCGTCGAAACGCCATAGCTGCCTATTACGCAAAGCATGATTTCGCGCCCCTGTGGCGCTTGGGCGAATATTTCTCGCCAGCAGCGACGCGCGCGGCTCAAACGCTGCATGACGCGAGGCGCGACGCGCTGCGGATCAGCGCGCCGATACCTTCGAATGACGCACAATGGAGCGTCGCAGCCGAACTCGATCTTTCCGAGGGGATCGTCGACTACGCGGCGCAAGCGAGCGGCGCCAGGGTCGATCCGGCCAGGATCTCGCGCCTTATCGGCGCGCGGCCGCGGCTGGCGAGCGCCTCGGAAGCGCTCGACGCCGTCACCCTCGCCGGCGCAGATCTCGCCGACTTCAATCCGCCGCACGCCGGCTACCGCGCCCTGCGCGACAAACTCGCCGAACTGCGCACGATACGGGAAAACTCCGGCCGCGTCGCCCTCGCCTCCCGGGGCAATGACATTGGGCCGCAAAATTCCTTCGCATCCTTGACGCAAGGCGAGGCGAAGCGCATCGAGGCGGAAATCATCGCGAATATGGAGCGCTGGCGCTGGGAGCCTCGCGACCTGGGCGCGACGCGCATCGAGGTCAATATCCCGCAATTCGAACTCGCGCTTACGCGCGATGGAGTGAAAACGCATCGTACAAGGGTCGTCGTCGGCAAAACGAGCACGCCGACGCCAGTGTTCTCCGACACGATGCGTTATGTCGTGATCAATCCGTCGTGGAGCGTTCCGCAATCGATCATCACGAAAGAGATGGCGGGAAAACACGGCGGCGATCTTTCCTATCTCGCCGCGCGCGGTTTCAAGGTTTCATACAGCAACGGCCGCGCGAGCGTGCGTCAGCCACCGGGCGAAAAGAATGCGCTGGGCCGTGTGAAATTCGTGTTCCCGAACGAATTTTCCGTCTATCTGCACGACACGCCCTCGCGCAGCCTCTTCGCGACGGCGCGGCGCGCCTACAGCCATGGCTGCGTGCGGGTCGATCAGCCTTTCGCGCTCGCGGAAGCCGTGCTGACCGCCGACGCGGGCTGGACGGAAAAGCGGCTGCGCGGAATGGTCGGCGCCTCCGAGCGGCGCATCGATCTCGCCCGGCCGATGCCGGTGCATATCGAATATTTCACCGCGACAGTGGACGCCGACGGGCAATTGCGCCTCTTCGACGACATTTACGGCTATTCCGCCAGGGTGCGCGAGGCGCTGGCGAGCGGATCGTGAGCCGCCCGCCCGCCGCACGCCTCACATGCCGCCGAGACAGACATATTTGATTTCGAGATAGTCCTCGATTCCATAGCGCGAGCCCTCGCGTCCCAGCCCCGAATGTTTCACACCGCCGAATGGCGCGGCTTCGGAGCTGAGAATCGTTTCATTAACGCCGACCATGCCGAACTCCAGTCGCTCCGCCACGCGGAAAATCCGCGCGATGTCGCGACTGAAGAAATAGGCGGCAAGACCGTAGGGCGTTGCATTCGCCAGACGGATTGCGTCGGCCTCGGTCTCGAAAGCAATTACCGGCGCGACGGGACCGAATGTCTCCTCGTTGAAGATCAGCGCATCCGGCGGCACATCGGCGAGCACGGTCGGCTGGAAGAACAGGCCGCCCAGCGCGTGACGCGCGCCGCCAGCCAGAACCTTCGCGCCATGCGCCACAGCGTCGGAAATATGACGCTCGACCTTCTCGACAGCCGCCTCCTCGATCAGGGGGCCGATGACGACGCCATCCTGAGACCCCTCTCCCACCTTCAGCGCGCTCGCCGCGGCGGCGAGCTTCCGCGCGAAAACCTCCGCCACGCTCGCCTGCACGAGAAAGCGATTGGCGGAGATGCATGTTTGCCCGCAATTGCGATATTTGGTCGCGATCGCGCCTTTCACGGCAAGATCGATGTCCGCGTCCTCGAAGACGATGAGCGGCGCGTTTCCGCCGAGCTCCATCGAGCATTTCTGCACATTATCGGCCGCCTGACGCAGGAGGATTCGCCCGACCTCGGTGGAGCCGGTGAAAGTCAGTTTGCGAACGACCGGATTGCGTGTGAGTTCCTCCCCGACAGGCGCCGGATTCAACGCCGTGACGACGTTGACTACCCCGGCCGGAACGCCGGCGCGCGACCCGAGTTCGACGAGCGCCAGCGCCGAAAAAGGCGTCAGCTCCGCGGGCTTGACCACCATCGTGCAACCCGCGCCCAGCGCCGCCGCGACCTTGCGCGCGAGCATCGCCGACGGGAAGTTCCAGGGCGTGATCGCCGCCGTAACGCCGATCGCCTGCTTCAGCACCAGCAGGCGCCTGTCCATCGCGCCCGGGACAATGTCGCCATAGACGCGGCGCCCCTCCTCCGCGAACCAGTCGATATAGGAGGCGCCATAGGCGATCTCGCCGCGCGCCTCATTGAGAGGCTTGCCCTGCTCGGCCGTAATGATGCGCGCGAGGCGCTCCTGCTCGGCCATGATCAGCTCGAACCAGCGGCGCATGATCTGCGCGCGCTCCTTCGCCGGCCGGTCGCGCCAGGCCGGCAAGGCCGCCTCCGCCGCTTCGATTGCGCGCCGCGTCTCGGCTGCGCCCATATCGGGAACATGGCCGAGCGTCTCGCCATTTGCGGGATTGGTTACCGGAAAGGTCGCGCCGCTATCGGCGCCGATCCACG
Organism: Methylocystis sp. ATCC 49242; assembly: GCF_000188155.2. Taxonomy (NCBI): domain Bacteria; kingdom Pseudomonadati; phylum Pseudomonadota; class Alphaproteobacteria; order Hyphomicrobiales; family Methylocystaceae; genus Methylocystis; species Methylocystis sp. ATCC 49242. Next base: position 567,536 of record NZ_KE124774.1, on the reverse strand, counting down.
CGCCGCCGATGAAAGCCTTTTCGATAAAGAGGCGATCCTTCGCATCCATTCCTTTGCCATCCTCAAAGATTGCCGCGGACCGGCCGCGCTTCTTCGTCAGATATAGGAATGCCGAAGCGCAGGTCCGAACAAAATGCGGAAATCGTAAAAATTAGTCAGCTGTTTAACCGTGACCAAAGGCAAGGCTGGCGCTCGACTTCCGATTGATGGAAAACTTCAGCTTGGCGTCAACGGACGACGCGACTTTCGCATCGAAAATAGAAGTCAGGCCATTGAGCAAACCGCAGAAGCCCAAAACGGTCGCTATCGTGCAGACGCAAGCCGAAAACGCCGGCGCACAGGAGATTGCGCGCCAGCTTGCGCTGGGCTTCGCGAAGCATGGCTGGCGCACGCGGCAGATCTTCTTCTTTCGACGGACCGAAAGCTTTGACGGTGAGGAAAATGTCGTCTTCTGCGCGAAGGCGCGACCGTCGACGCCCTTCGGCCTTCTCAAAATGCTCGGCGCACTATTCGAGGAATTTCGCGCCGAGAAGCCGGACGTCGTCGTAACATTGCAGCATTACGGCAATCTGATCGGCGCGCCGGTCGCGCGATTGGCGGGATCGCCGCTCGTCATCGCCAATCAGCTGTCGCCGCCGGAAACGGTTCCCGCGGTCGTCGGCGCCCTCGACAAGGCGATGGGGATGGTCGGATTTTACGACCATATCATCGTCAACTCGGCCCAAACTGAGACGGCTTACCGGGATTATCCGAAGCCTTACAGCCGCCGGCTCAAGCGCATCGATCACGGCTTCTTCGACAAATCCGCCTCCATATCGAAGACCGACGCGCGCCGGCATTTCGGCCTGCCGCAGGACGCCGAACTCCTCGGCTGCGCGGCGCGTTTGCATCCGCTCAAACAGGTCGATCTCGCAATTCGGATTTTGAGTGAAAACCGTGAGCAGCATCTCGCGCTTGCCGGTCAGGGCGCGGCGCGTGGCGACCTCGAAGCGCTGGCGCACTCGCTTGGCGTTGCGGAACGGGTTCATTTCCTCGGCGAACTGAATACGGCGCAGATGGGCGCCTTTCTCGCCGCGCTGGATTGCTTCGTCTTCCCCAGCTCGACGGAAACATTTGGTCTCGCGCCGGTCGAGGCGGCGCAAGCCGGCGCGCCCGTCGTCGCCAACAATATCGATGTGCTGCGCGAAGTACTCGCGGTCGACGGCTCGCCCTGCGCGCTCTTCGTCGACGCGGCCGACACAAAGGCGTTCGCCCGCGCCGTCCGGCGCGTTCTGGACGATCCCGAACTCGAAGCAACGCTCACCGGTCGCGGCAAACGGCTTGCCGAGCGCTACCCTCTGGACGCGATGTTGGACGAATATCTGCGTTTGATGGAACGGCCAACGCCATGAGATATCAGACGATTGAAATCGCGATCTCGCCTGCGCGGTTCATGCGCTGGCATAAGCGGCTGCGCGACGGCCTCGCCCGGCGCTGGCCGCATGCGCAGGTCGCATTTCGGTTCGAAGAAGGCGGCGAGGAATGGCCAAGCGCGGTCAAACAGCTTCTGTCGCTCGAGCGTCTTCTGTTGCGCAGGCGACGGCCCACCTTCACCGATGCGCTGAACGCGCGTTCGATTTCGCCGGCGGCGGCGTTGCAAGCCGATGTGGTCATCGATCTGGTCGGCGGCGTCGCCGCGCCGCACGGCGCAAGGGTCTTGCGCCCGCTTTATGACGGCCATTCGTCAGATCAATATGCAATTGCGTCGCTCCTTGGCGGGAGCGCGCCGACCATAGCGCTAGAGGACGCAGGAAGCGGCGCGATTGTCGCATGGGGACTTCCCTCGCTCGAAGCGGCCGATGGGCTGACCGGCGGGCTGGAGGCGGTGTTTTCCCGTGTCATCGTGCTCATCGAGCAGGCGCTCGCCTGTCCCCCGCGAGTTGTCGACGCGCCAAGCGCGCCAGCAGAGAAGCGCGCGCGCAACCCATACTCCTTCGCCTTGCGCAACATCGCCTTTCGATGCGCGCGCGCGATTTATCATCTTTGCTGCCACTCGCCGCACTGGCGCGTTGGATGGCGTTTTGTCGACGGCCCCGACGTCGTCGATTCCGGAGCGCTCACGGGCCCAGCATGGCGCGTGATGCAGGATCGCGAGATGAATTTCGCCGCCGATCCATTTCCCATCCACTGGCGCGGTCGAAGCGGCGTCTTCTATGAACGTCTCGATTATCGCACGGATCGTGGCGAAATCTACTATCAGGAATTCGACGCCGCGGGTCCGGTTGGCGAACCAACGCCCGCGCTCGTCGAGCCGTGGCATCTTTCCTACCCTTTTCTCATCGAGCATGAGGGCGAGCTCTACATGGCGCCTGAAGCTTCGGCCTCCGGCGGCGTCACACTCTATCGCTGCGTGGCGTTTCCGGGAAAATGGGAGCCTGTCGCGCGAATGCTCGATGGCGTCGAGGCGGCCGACGCGACCATCTTCCGCCATGGCGACCGCTACTGGATAACCTCGGTCGTCCGCGACGGCGTCGGCGGCTACTCCGATACGCTGGCGCTGCATCACGCGCACAGCCTTTTCGGGCCGTGGCAAGCACATGCGCAGAATCCGGTTCTCGTCGACTCGCGTTACGCGCGGCCGGCGGGAGCCGTCGTCTCCCGCAAAGGCGTATTATTGCGGCCGGTGCAGGATTGCTCCGAAGGCTACGGCAAGCGCATCGTCATCATGCGCATCGACCAGCTGGACGAAGAAAACTTCCTTCAGACGCCGGTGAAGCTCGTTGCGCCTGGCGCCGGCTGGCCGGGCGCGCGCCTTCACACCCTCAATCGCTGCGGCCGGCTCGAGTGCATCGACGGCGCGATCTTCACGCCAAAAAATTTGGGCCTTCGCCGGATCGTTCACGAACGCATCGACGCTCGCGCGCTGTACCACGTCGAAGCGCAGGAGAGTCCTTTGGCGCCCGCCCTGCTCTGAAGGCGTCGGGGCGGGCCTCAGCTTGCCGTTGGCTTGCTCTCGCCCGGGCCGGCGACGTCGGTCGACAAGGTCGCGCTCTCGCGCGGCCGGGCGCGCAGATAGGTCAGCACGCTCACGATGCTCGTGTCGACCCCGCAGGCGCGGCGGCAGATCGCCCCGAGAGCCATGAAAAGCGGCGCATTGATCAACGCCCAGCCGCAGGCGGCGCCGAATGCGCCAAAGGCCCAGGCGAGAACAGCGGTAAGCGCCACGCGCGCCAGAGTCGCGTAAGTGATGACGCGGGAATAGAGTTTCTCATGCCCCGTCGTAAGCAGGATCACCGAGGCCGAGCCGCTCATCGACATGATGAAACAGGCCGTCGCCAGCACAACGACCGTCGGGTAGACGGCGGCATAGCGCTGGCCGAAAATCGTCAGTATTTGCACGCCAAACACATAGATCAGCAGCAAGACCGGCGCGACCATCGCCGTCCCAACCAGCACGAGCATGCGGAGAATGTCCTGCAGTTTCTGGGTCTGTCCCGAGAAATAAAGATTGGCGCTGTGCGAAAACGAATAGGTGTTGAGACCCGTCAACACCATCATGAAGATGTTCGCGATGCGCGCCGCCACGAAATAATCGCCTGCCACAGCCGGCGAGGCGAAATAGCCGATCAGCATCACGTCGAAATAGAGGCTCGCGGCCTCCACCATCGCCGATTGCCACATCGCAAGCCCGCGCGCGAACCAGTGTTTGCGATCGTCATCGCGCAGAAGCGTGACGGAATGCGTCCTGTAGGATCGGCGCATGTATATGAGCTGGGCGCCGAGAGACAGAATTTGTCCGATTGCCGCAGCGGCGAAAAATTCCGCCGGCGTAAGACCCTGATGCAGCACCGACCAGATGACCACGACGAGCAGAACGAGGCGCCAGCTAAGTTCCCGGTTCGTCTCGGAGACGACGATATTCACGGCGACGCGGCTCGAATGCGACGAGTAGTGCAGCGCCGTCTGGGTGAAAAGAAAGAAGGCGCCAGCAAGCAACGCCGTCCGGGCAATGTCGGGATAGATGAGCGGCGCAAGCGCAATCAGCCCGGCGACGAAGACCGCCCCGGAGATAAGCGTCCACCGCCAGCCGAAACGATAGGCGCCCCATGCCTGGGCGTAATCGCCCTTGCCGGCGTATTCGCCGAAGTTTCGCGCGATCAGCGTGTCCTGGCCGAAGACCGCGGCCACCGCGAGGAAGCTCATCGCGTTGAACCAGATCGCAAGCCGCCCGAACTCGTCGGCGGACATCGCCCGCGCGGCCAGCGTAAATACGGTCAGGGTGAGCAGCGCGCCGCCCGCCTTGATGCTCATCGCCACAACCGCCGCCACGGCGGCCCTGTGACGGGCGAGCCGGTCACGGATGAAGGTCAGGATCGCCATAGCCCCAGCGGTTTCGTTAAAGCCAAGGTCACGTTCATAATACTTGAACCGCTCGGGCGCCAGCAGAGCTGAGAACAATGGTTATCGAGTAGAAACAAGGCGCAGCGGCGAGGCGAGACAGGAGGCCGGGAATCGACTAGCTTGGACGCAACCGTTGCGCGCGCCGATTCGCGACGCCGTCCAGCCAATTCCCATGCGACGCTCGAAGCTTACATCCGGCTCCACCGCCCCGCCCGACGCTCGCCCGGAGCCGAACGCCTGGACGACGCCCGCGATCTTCTTCAGCCTGATCGTCATATCGATTTTCTCGAACGGGAACCTGCACCCAAAGGTGCTCCCCGTCTCGGAGGACTCCAACCTTCAGCAATATATCGGCGTAGGACTGTGGGCCGTCGTCGTCGTCGTCAGCTATTTCCGGCGCGTCATCGTTCGGCTCGCGCCGAGGCCCGGCCTTTTCGTCGCGCTGGGCATCTACGCGATCGCGGTCGCTTCACCGCTGTGGTCGACGAATTTCATGGCCAGTCTGCCAAAGGCCACCGCACTCGCGATTGTCGCTTTCGGCGCCTACCGGCTGACGCGCACTTTCGACATCGACGCCATCATCGACGCCGTGTTTTTCGGCCAGTTCTTCCTCTGCGTCGCATCCATCGCAGTCGCCCTTTTCATTCCGGACATTGGCGTGCTCAAGACGTGGCAGCACGCCGGACAGTGGAACGGCGTTTTCTACACCAAGCAGAATCTCGGCGTGCTGGCGGCGGTGTTCCTGTTCTTCTCCTGTTACCGCCTGCTGACGCCACAGCGCGGCCTGTATCACGCTCTCGGCGCCCTCGTCGCGCTGGTCTGCATCGTCATGTCGGGTTCGCGCGGCGGCGGCGGACTCGCGGCCTTCGCGGTGGGTTGCCTTTACCTCGCCGGCCTGTCGCTGACGTTCACGCGGATACTGGCCTTCGCGCCTTTCTTCATGGGGCTCTTGGGGACGGCGCTCATCGCCTATTTCGTCAAGACGGGCAGCCGCTATCTCCTGCTCTTCGGTCAGGAGATCGATTTCACCGAGCGCACTTTCATCTGGCAACATGCGCTCAGCTATTTCATGGATCGAAAGTGGCTCGGCTTCGGGCTGAACGGCTTCTGGACGATCCCGGAGGTCAAGGATCTCTTTACCGAGCGGCACGGCTGGTTTCTCGACAATTATCACGACGGATACATCGCAATTGCGATGGAGACCGGCGCGACAGGGCTCGCCGTCTTCCTCATCGGCGCGCTGATGTTCGGCCTGCGGATTCTTGAACGCATCCGGCAGGAGCGCCGGCTCGATCCGCATATAGCTCTGTCTCTCGTTTACGCATGCCTGCTGTTCTTCATCGATTTCACGGAGACGTTCTTTCTGCGCTCCACCAACATCTCCGCAACGATGCTGCTGACCTGCTTCGTGCTGGTTTACGCGCGGCCGGCGCCGGCGCCGCAGGAGGCGACCGAAAGCCTTCGCTTCGAAGAGCCCGCGCCGCGCCGGTCGCGTGGACGCACACGCATGGGCGCTGCAAGATGACGCGTCGCGCCGCAATGTTCCTGAAGGTCTTGGCCGCGCTGCTTTCCCTGCATTGCGCCGCCTCCGCGCAGCCGGCGCCCTCCCCCGCTTCGCTCGCGATCCGGCGCGGCGTCAATGTGCTGGGTTATGACGGCGTATGGAAAGGCGAAACAGACGCGCCCTTCCGCATGGACGACTTCAGGTTGATCCGCGCCGCCGGATTTGATCATGTGCGGATCAATTTCTTCGGGCTCCACTTCATGGACCCGAAGAATCGGCTGGACGGGGAAGTTCTCGCCCGCCTCGACCGCGTGCTCGACGCCGCGACTGCGGCGGGCCTGTCCGCCGTGCTGGACCAGCACGACAACGCTCTGTGCCAGCAGACGCCTCCTGCCTGCAAGGAGAAGATTGTCGCCTTCTGGCGGCAGATTGCGAAGCGCTACGCCGGCGCGCGCCCGCGCGTGGTTTATGAAATCCTCAACGAACCCGGCGGCCATATGAGCGCCGCCGAATGGAATGACGCGCTCGCCGCCGCGCTCGCCGAAATCCGCGCGGCCGACCCGGACCGAGCGGTCATCGTGGCCGCCCTGAACGCGGGAGACGTCCACGACATCGAGAAGCTCGATATCCCTCCTCAGGACCGCAATCTGATCGTCACCGTTCATTATTACGAGCCGATGCGCTTCACCCATCAGGGCGCGCCCTGGTCGAGCGAACTCGCTTCGTTGCGCGACGTCGCCTGGGGCGCGGAAGAATCGCGACGCATGGTCGATGACGATTTCGCCGTCGTGGCGCGCTGGGCGGCCGCGCAAAAACGGCCGATCTATCTCGGGGAGTTCGGCGTCTATGACAGCGCCCCACCGCTTTCGCGCGCGGCCTGGATGGCGCATGTCGCGCAGACTGCGCAGAATCACGGCTGGGGCTGGGCCTATTGGCAGTTCGACCATGATTTCGCGCTGTTCGACACGGCCTCGCATGGCTGGAAACAGCCCTTTCTCGACGCGCTTATGGGCGCGGGCGCCGGGGACAGGCGCTAACTGTAACTTAAGGTTAACAGTTTCTCTATTTTATGATGCGGGCGCGCAAACGCCGTCCCGGGTTTCGCGTTGACAAAGACATGAGTCCGTCCTTGCGACCCTTCGCCCGCACCATTCCGCAAGCGTCCACACAAGCACAGGACGATCCGCCGACGCCCGGAGCGGTGATTGCCGGCGTGCTGCTCTTCCTTCGGCGCAATCCGCTGCGCATCGCGCTCGTTGCGCTTGCCGTCACCGCGCCACTGCTGGCGCTCGGCTATTTCCTGCGGCAATATTCGGCCACCGCCGTGATCATGGTCGACCCGCGCGCGGCGAAAATCACTCAGAATTCGGGCGTTCTCGCCAATATCGGTCAGGATTTCAACGCGATCGAGAGCATTGTCCAGATCGCGAAGTCCGACGGCTTCATGGGCGCAGTCGTCGACAAGCTCGAACTCACCCATGACAGCTATTTCGCCGGCAAGGGAACGACCGAGGAGGCGCTGCGCCAGTCGACGATCGAAAAGCTGGCCTCGAAACTCATCGTCAGCCGCCGCGGCACGACTTATGTCATCGACGTGACAGTCAGCTCGCCCTCGCCCGAAAAGAGCGCGAAGGTCGCCAACGCCGCGGCCCAAGTCATCGTCGACGATCAAGCCAGGCTCCGCATCGGCGCAAGCGAAATGACCGCGAAGGAGATCGAGGGGCGGCTGTCGCAGTTGCGGGACCGCGCCAATCGCGCGGAGGAGGCCGCCGCCGACCTCAAGGCGAAACTGAAGATCACGGACGCCGGACAGGGCAGCACGCTGCTCGAACGCCGCATATACGAATTGAACCAGCAACTGGTGCTGGCCGGCGCGCGCACGGCCGAAGCCCGCGCACGCTATGAACTGCTGCGAAAGGCCGGCGCGAGCGCAGGCGACAATCTGCCTCAGACAGTGCAGTCCACGGTGCTCAGCGCCTTGCGCTCCGAATACGCGCGGCTGTCGCGGCAGGCCGCCGATCAGGCTACGGTGCTCGGGCCGCGCCATCCCGAAGTCGCGAGCCTTCAGGCGCAGATCGGCGACGTGCGCCGGCAGATCGGCGCCGAGATCGGCCGGATGATGGCCTCCGCGCGAACTGAATATCTGGAGGCGGAGCAGCGCGAAGCGACGCTTTCCAGCCAGCTGAGGAGCGCACAGGCGGAAAGCGGGCAACTCGGCCCTGAACTCGTCAAGCTCTCCGAACTGGACCGCGAAGCGAAGGCCGAACGCGCAGTGTATGAGGAGCTCCTCAACCGCCAACGCCAGCTGGCGCAGGTGAAGGGGCTCGAGCCGAGCGACATCCGCATCGTCTCTCCGGCGCTGCCGCCGACCAAGACCACCCCGCCGATGATGGTTATCTTCGGCGGCGCGGCAGGAATCGGGCTCGTGACGGGCCTGCTCTACGCCTTCATCCGGGAATGGCGCCACAACACCCTCAAGACAGCCTCGCAGGCCAAGCGCCTCGGCGGCGTCGAGGTGCTCGGCTGCGCGCCGCTGCTGCCGCCGGCCAAGGATGAAGAAAAAGGCTTCGTCCTCGACATCACCCCCTGGATTGCGGATCTCTGCGCCGAACTCGGCCCTGTCGCCGGCGGCGAGAACGGCGTCGTCATCATGATCGCCTCGGCGCGGCGCGGCGAAGGCCGCTCGACTGTGGCCGTGAACATGGCGGCCTTTCTCGCGCAAGGCGGCGACCGCGTTCTGCTGATCGAGGCGGATCGCCCCCCGAACGTCAAACGGCCGCGCTACGGCCTGCTCGATGTTCTCGACACGGGCGAGGACCTCAACCGGGCGCTGATCGAGCAGCCCGCCGATGGCTACACTTTGCTGCCATACGGCGGCCGCACGATCGACTCGCAGACCTCCATCGGCGGGCTGATGAGCGGCATGACGCTGCGCGCGACGCTTAAGCTGGCGCGCAAATGGTTCGACGTCGTGATCATCGACGGGCCGCCGGCGCTCGAAGCCCCGCACGCCCGCTTCCTCGCGGCGCAGGCGGACCACACCGTCTTTCTGGTGGAGTGGGATAAGACCAGCTCCGCCGACGCAAATCTCGCGCTCGACCGGCTCGATCTGCGCGAGGCAACAGCCTTCTACAACAAGGCCGATGCGGCCCGCCTGCGCCTTTACGACCCGGAGCAGTCGCGGCAGATGACCAATCTCGGCGACGAGATGGCGCACGCGGCGTGAGCGGACGATAGCCACTAGCGGCGCCGCGAAAAAGCTACATAATCAGGCAGAATCATCGACCGCGCGTCGCGCCGTCCCCCCTTCCCTGCCCGAGGTCGATTTTGGCTGATTTTCCTTTCGCCTACCCTCTGACCCGCCGCCGCCTTATCCGCGCCGGCGCATTCGGCGCCGCGACGGCGCTGACGCCGGGCGCCTTCGCCAGACCGATCGCCAAGCCGCCGGGAAACGCCGGAGCAAAAGTAGAGAAAATCGCGGCGCCCGGAGAAATTGAAAGCCACGGACTTTCGACATTCGGCGATCTGGCGGAGTCCGCCGACTTCAAGCACTTTGGCTATGTGAACCCCAATGCGCCGAAGGGCGGCACGCTCGCGCTTTCGCCGGCCAGCCCGACCTACGACACATTCAACGCCTATGTGCTGCGCGGAAATCCCGCGACCGGCATGTCGCTCGTCTTCGACACGCTGATGAACCAGAGCCTGGACGAGCGCGACGCCTATTACGGGCTGGTGGCGAAAAAGGTTCGCATCTCGGCCGACAAGCTCACCTACACTTTCCTGCTGCGCAAGGAAGCGCGCTTCCACGACGGCTCGCCGCTCACGGCGCATGACGCCGCCTTCTCGCTCAACATCCTTAAAAGCAAGGGCCACCCGGTCATCAGCCAGATGCTGCGCGACGTGACGAGCGCAGAGGCCGAGGCGGACGACATTCTCGTCGTGAAATTCGCGCCGGGCCGCACGCGCGACCTGCCGCTCAATGTCGCCAACCAGCCCATCTTTTCGCGCGCCTATTACAAGGACCGCGACTTCGAGGCGACGACGCTGGAGCCGCCGCTCGGCTCCGGACCCTACAAGGTCGGCGATTTCGAACAGGGCCGTTTCATCGCCTATCACCGCAACAAGGATTATTGGGCGAAGGACCTGCCGATCGTAATCGGCCAAGGCAATTTCGACGTCGTCCGCTTCGAATATTTCGGCGACAGCCAGGTTGCTTTCGAGGCGTTCAAGGCCGGGGCGTTCACCGAGCGCGAGGAAAATATCGCCCGCGTCTGGGCCACCGGCTACGACTTCCCCGCCTTCAAGGACGGGCGCGTCAAACGCACGACCGTGCCCAACAACAACATTCCCAACATTCAGGGATGGATGTTCAACACGCGACGCAAGGTCTTCAGGGACCCGCGCGTGCGCGAGGCGATCGGCTACGCTTTCGACTACGAATGGACGAGCCGCAACCTGATGTATGACGCCTACAAGCGCATCTCGTCCTATTTCGAGAATTCAGAGCTGGCGGCGAAGGGATTGCCGAGCGAAGAAGAGAAGGCGCTGCTGGAGCCCTATCGCGACCAGCTTCCGGCGGAGGTTTTCGGCGAGCCCTTCGTCTCGCCCGTGTCCGACGGCTCCGGGCAGGATCGCGCCCTGCTGAAAAAGGCGAATGATCTGTTCGTCGCCGCCGGCTGCACGCGCAAGGACGGCGTGCTGCTGCTTCCTGACGGAACGCCGCTGGAATTCGAGTTTCTCGACAATTCCAACGTCTTCGAGCGCCATACGCAGCCCTTCGTCAAAAATTTGAAGCTGCTCGGCGTCACCGCCCGCATCCGCATCGTCGACGCCGCCCAGTATAAGAAACGGCTCGAGGACTTCGACTTCGACATCGTCCATGACGTCATGATGATGGGATGGAATCCGGGCGAGGAGCTCAACGCCTATTTCAGCTCCAAGACCGCCAATGTGAACGGGACGCGCAATCTCGCCGGCGTCTCCCATCCCGCAGTCGATGCGCTGGTGGACAAAGCGTTGCAGGCGGGAACGCGCGAGGAGCTCGTCACCTGCTGCCGGGCGCTCGATCGGGCGCTACGTTCGCAGCGCTACTGGATTCCGCATTGGTACAATCCGGTGCATCGCTTCGCCTATTGGGATCTCTTCGGCCAGCCCGAGCGACCGCCGAAATTCGACACCGGCGTGCTCTGGACATGGTGGTGGGACGAAGAGAAAGCCCGCAAGATCAACTTCACGGGACGCTGATTGATGGGCGCCTATATCGCACGCCGCGTGCTGCTGATGATCCCGACGATCCTCGGCATCATGCTCATCTCCTTCGCTATCGTGCAGTTCGCGCCGGGCGGCCCTGTCGAGCGCATCATCGCGCAACTTCAGGGATTCGACGTCGGCGCCACCGGCCGCTTCTCGGGCGGCGGCGGCGACGTGGGCCAGGGGGCCGCAAGCCAGGCTGGACCGATGATGGCGGAAACCGCCTCCAAATATCGCGGGGCGCAGGGGCTCGACCCCAAATTCATCGCGGAACTGGAAAAGCAGTTCGGTTTCGACAAGCCGGCCTGGGAGCGTTTCCTGCTGATGGTGAAGAATTACGCGATGTTCGATTTCGGCCGCAGCTATTTCCGCGACGAAAAGGTGATCAAATTGATCGGGGAGAAGCTTCCCGTCTCCATGTCGCTCGGCCTGTGGATGACGCTGCTCTCCTATTCGATCTCCATTCCGCTCGGCATCGCAAAGGCGGTGCGCGATGGCACGAAATTCGACATGTGGACGTCGAATCTCATCATCGTCGGCTACGCCATCCCAAGCTTCCTGTTTGCGATGCTGCTGATCGTGCTTTTCGCGGGCGGCTCCTTCTGGCAGATTTTCCCGCTGCGTGGGCTGACCTCCGACAATTTCGACCAGCTCTCTCTGATCGGGAAGATCGGCGACTATCTCTGGCACATCGCGCTGCCCGTCAGCGCCATGACGCTCGGCGCCTTCGCGACGCAGACCTTCTTGACGAAAAACTCCTTCCTCGACGAGATCCGCAAGCAATATGTGCAGACGGCGCGGATGAAAGGGCTAACCGAAAACCGTGTGCTCTACGGCCACGTCTTTCGCAACGCCATGCTGATCGTCATCGCGGGCTTCCCCGGCGCCTTCGTGCATGCATTCCTCACCGGCTCGGTGTTGATCGAGACGATCTTCTCGCTCGACGGCCTCGGCTATCTCTCGTTCGAGAGCATCGTGAACCGCGACTATCCGGTGGTTTTCGCCAACCTCTATATCTTCGCGCTGCTGGGCCTCGTCGTGAATCTCATCTCCGATCTCACCTACACCTGGATCGATCCGCGCATCGATTTCGAGACGCGGGAGGTCTGACAGATGAGCGTCGCCACTGACATGCGCCTCGCCCCGCCCATCGCCCGCAGCGGCTGGCTTCGACTGACGCCGCTTGACCGCCGCCGGCTCGATAATTTCAAGGCAAACCGGCGCGGCTACTGGTCCTTCTGGATCTTCATGACGATGTTCCTCATGTCGATGGCGTCCAATTTCCTCGCCAACGACCGGCCCGTCCTCGCGTGGTACAAGGGCGAGTTGCTCTTTCCGGCCTTCGTCACCTATCCGGAAGAAAAATTCGGCGGCTTCCTCGCGCGCACCGATTATCGCGATCCCGTCATCGCCAATGAGATCAAGGCCCACGGCTGGATGCTCTGGCCGCCGATCCGCTATTCTTACGACACGCATAACCTCGAATTGCCGACGCCGGCGCCGTCGCCTCCGACGTGGATGCTGACGCAGAAGCAATGCGAAATCGCCGCCGCCAAGGGACTGCGGCCCGGCGAGCCGAACCGTGGTTGCGCGGCGCTCGAATACAACTGGCTCGGCACTGACGATCAGGGTCGCGACGTGGTCGCGCGGCTCCTTTACGGCTTCCGTATCTCGGTGCTCTTCGGCCTGATCCTTGCGACGATCTCCTCCATCGTCGGCGTCGCCGCCGGGGCCATACAGGGCTATTTCGGCGGGCGCGTGGATCTCGTCTTCCAGCGCTTCATCGAAGTGTGGTCGTCGCTGCCGCAGCTTTATCTGCTTATCATCATCTCGTCGTTCCTCACGCCGGGCTTTTTCGTGCTCCTCGGCATATTGCTGCTCTTCTCCTGGGTGTCGCTCGTGCATGTCGTGCGAGCAGAATTCCTGCGCGCCCGCAATTTCGAATATGTGAACGCCGCGCGGGCGCTGGGGCTGTCTAATTTCCGCATCATCTGGCGGCATCTGCTGCCCAACGCCACGGTGGCGACGCTGACCTTCCTGCCCTTCATCCTCAATTCGTCGATCACGACGCTCACCGCGCTCGACTTCCTGGGGTTCGGCCTGCCGCCGGGCTCGCCGTCGCTCGGCGAGTTGCTGTTGCAGGGCAAATCCAATCTCCAGGCTCCATGGCTCGGCCTCACCGGCTTCGCCATCATCGCGCTCATGCTGTCGCTGCTCGTCTTCATCGGCGAAGCGGTGCGCGACGCCTTCGATCCGAGAAAGACGTTCAGGTAATGGACGCAAAGACCACCCCACTCCTCGATGTCCGCAATCTTTCCGTCTCCTTCCTGCACGGAAGTCGCGAGACGATCGCCGTCGACAATGTCTCTTTCTCGCTCGAGCGCGGCAAGACGCTGGCGCTCGTGGGCGAGTCCGGCTCCGGCAAATCGATCAGCGCGCTGTCGATCGTGCGATTGCTGCCGCCGGGCGCGATCCCTGCGGGGGAAGCATTTTTCGACGGCGAGAACATGCTGACGATCCCCGATGCGCGCCTGCGGGCCATTCGCGGCGCGCGCATCACCATGGTCTTTCAGGAGCCGATGACTTCCCTCAATCCGCTGCACACGATCGAGCAGCAGATTGCTGAGATCCTCGAGCTTCACGGCATGCACGGTCGCGACGCCATGCGCGCGCGCGTCATCGAACTGCTAATGGAAGTCGGGATCCCCAATCCGGAAGCGCGGCTCGGAGCCTATCCGCATCAGCTTTCCGGCGGCCAGCGTCAGCGCGTGATGATCGCCATGGCGCTCGCCAACAAGCCGGATCTTCTCATTGCCGACGAGCCGACGACAGCGCTCGACGTCACCGTGCAGGCGCAGATCCTCGCCCTGCTCGAGCGTCTTCAGCAGACCTATGGCATGGCTATGCTGTTCATCACCCATGATCTTGGGCTCGTGCGGCGCTTCGCCGACACGGTCTGCGTCATGCAGAAGGGCCGCATCGTCGAGCAAGGCGACGTCGCGACGGTCTTCTCCGCTCCGAGCCATCCCTATACGCAGGCGCTGCTGACGGCCGAGCCGAAAGGCGATCCGATCATCGAAAACGCGCAGGCGCCAGTTGTCGTCTCCGCCGACAACCTTCGCGTCTGGTTCCCGATCAAGCGCGGCTTCATGCGGCGCACCGTCGATCACGTGAAGGCGGTCGACGGCGTGACTGTGGCGGTGCGCGAAGGCGCGACGGTCGGCGTCGTCGGCGAGTCCGGCTCGGGCAAGACGACTCTCGCGCTCGCACTGCTGCGGCTCATTCGCTCGGAAGGGCCGATCGTGTTTCTCGGCCAGCGCATCGATGGCGACAGCGTCGCCGAAATGCGCCCCCTCCGGCGCGACATGCAAATCGTGTTTCAGGATCCTTACGGTTCGCTGTCGCCGCGCATGTCGGTGGCGGAGATCGTCGCCGAGGGTCTCACCGTCCAGCGGCCCGAACTCACGCTCGACCAGAGACGCGAGATCGTCGCGCGCGCGCTCAAGGAGACCGGCCTCGATCCCGCGACGATGGATCGCTATCCTCACGAATTTTCGGGCGGCCAGCGGCAACGCATCGCCATCGCGCGCGCGATGGTGCTGGAGCCGAAATTCGTCGTGCTCGACGAGCCGACGTCGGCGCTCGACATGTCCGTTCAGGCGCAGATCATCGACCTGCTGCGCGACCTGCAACGACGACGTTCGCTCGCCTATCTTTTCATCAGCCACGACCTGCGTGTTGTGAAAGCGCTCGCCGCCCATCTCATCGTCATGCGGCATGGAAAGGTTGTCGAGGAGGGTCCGGCGGCGCAGGTGTTTGCGCAGCCCCAGAAGGAATACACGCGCGCATTGTTTGCGGCGGCGTTCCGTAATCAGGCCGAGGCGCTCGATGACAATTCCGTAAGTAACAATAAAAATTAGTGTTCTGGTAACCTTGCCTGACCGCGCCCTTCCTGCGAAGTTCAAGCTCAACGGCAGGTTGATTCGCCAGAGCGCGCAGAGGGTATAAATGAGCAATTCCGCCCAGGAAGCGGCTGACATCATCAGAGCCCGCAGCGACCTGGGGCCAATAGAAAACGCCGTTATCCTGGGGCGCACGTTCTTCGGTCTCGCCGACCTTGCCGAGCGCGTTGTCGCGATTCCCTATGCGGAACTGCCCGGTTTCCCGCAGGCGCCGGGCGTGGAGGACGGGGAACTCCTCGTCTGCACGATCGACGGCGCGCCGACGATGGTGCTGAAGGGCCGATCAACCTTCTACGAGACGGGCGATCCGAGCCTGATGTCGACGCCGATCGAAACGCTCTCGCTTCTCGGCGTGCGCAGCCTTCTATCCACGGCGCTGGCCTTGTCCGTCCAGGCCGATCTCGTTCCCAGCAGCGTGGTCGCAATCACCGACCATATCAATTTCACCGGCCTCAATCCGCTCATCGGCGCCGCCGCCGACGGCAAGGCGATGATCAACATGAACGAGGCCTACGACAAGCGGCTGCTTCGCCGGGTCAAGACCTCCGCGGCGACCGCCGGCGTCGCCGTGCATGAAGGCGTCTTCATGTGGTTTTCGGGCCCGAGTTTCGAGACGCCCGCCGAAACCAAGGTTGCGCGCCAGCTCGGCGCCGATCTCTTCGGGTGGACGCTCGTGCCCGAGGCCATTCTTGCGCGTCGCTTCGGCATTCCATTCGCCGGCGTCGCAGTCGTCACCGATTTCGGCGCCGGATTCTCGAACGGCAATCCGACGTCCGATCTCACGCGCGGCCCGGCGGTGGCGGGTGTCGTGGCCACCAAGCGCCTCCTGCGCGCTTTCGTGAAGGGGCGCTGACGCCGGCGCGATCAGCCGCTGCGCGCGGGATCTCGAAACACGACGATTGTCGACTGCATCGTTTGCACCGGCGCGTCGTCCTGATTGAATGTCGTCGTCAGGAAAGTGACGAAACCGCGATCGGGCCGGGACCGCGGCGCAACCATCTTCGTGATTTCGCTTTCGATCCGCAGGCGATCGCCCGGCCGCACCGGGTGTTTCCACGACACATGCACGTCGGCGCCGACAACGCCGCCAGCAAAAGGCGCTTCAGCCGACTCGAGTATCAGACGCACAGTGAGCGCTGCGGTCTGCCAGCCGCTAGCGACGAGTTCCCCGAACACGCTGCCCCTCGCCGCTTCTTCGTCGACATGGAAGAACTGAGGATCATTGTCGCGCGCGAAGCGGATGATTTCTTCCGCGGTCATCTCCACGGATGCGGAGTGAAAACGTTGTCCGACGGACAGATCTTCGAAATAGATGAATTTCGTCATCGTCGCCTGGCTCAAAGCGCGAGCCTCCGCATGCTCGTCACCTCTCCGGCCCCAGCCTTCACATTGCGTTCGCGCACGAGCTCCAGCGGTTCGCTCGACACCAGCATATGCGCGCCATTGGCGTGCAGCAGCGTCGTCGCATCGCGCATGACGCCGACGTGACCCTTCCAGAAAACGAGATCGCCGCGGCGCAGTTCGGCGCCGGGGTCGAGCAGCGAGCCGAGTTGCGCTTCCTGCATGTCGCTGTCGCGCGGCGCCTCGACGCCAGCGGCGAGCAACGCAACCTGCACCAGCCCTGAACAGTCTATGCCAAGCGACGACTTGCCGCCCCAGAGATAGGGCGCGCCGATCAACGTCTCCGCAACCGCGACAAAATCATTTGCGGGCGCGTCGAGCGGCGCCAGATGCGAGCGCCAGATAAAGCCAAGGTCACGGGTGACGTAAAAAGACTCATGCTCCTTGAGAATCGCGATCTCGGCGCCGAGCGGCAACGCCATCAGCGGCGGCAGCTTTATGCTCGCGCGCGGATAAACGAAGGTGCGTGGCACGCAGACGCGATGCGTGGGCGTGCTGACTTCGCTCCATAGAGTATTCGCGGCGATCCAGCCGACATAGCCGTCGCGCGAAAGCTGGGCCCAGGCCCAGCCCTCCAGTTCGTCATAAACCGTCACGCGTTCGCCGAAGAGAACCTGCGTGTCGATGGACGCGTCGGGGCGTGGCTCGCGCCGCATATCGACGACGCAATCCTTCACTTCCATCACGACGCCCTCGACGTAGCGATCCGCGTCGACGCGCCCCTTGAGATGGGCCGCCGCGAGGTCGCTGCGCGCGGGCGTCAGCCGGCGGTCGAATGTCTCGCTCATCGTGTCGCCTTTCCCTGTCCCGCACGCGCTTCGATCAATTCGTAAATCAGCCGCGCCGCCTGCACTTCGCCGCCTTCGGGTCGCCCCGGCTTTGTCGAGGGATTCCAGCAGTAGACGTCGAAATGCGCCCAGCGCGCGGGATCGGTCACGAAACGGCGCAGGAACAGCGCGGCGACGATGGAGCCCGAGAAGCCGCCGCTCGTCACGCTGACAAGATCGGAGATCTTGCCATCTAGCCCGCTGTCGTAATTATCCCAGAGCGGCAGACGCCACACGGGATCGTTCACGCGAAAGCCATGCGCCGCTATCTCCGAAGCGAGCGCATCGTCGCCCGTATAGAAAGGCGGCAACTCCGGTCCAAGCGCCACTCGCGCGGCGCCGGTCAGCGTCGCGAAGTCGAAGAGCAGCTCGGGGGCGTCCTCCTCGCAGGCGTAGGCCAGCGCATCCGCGAGGATCAGCCTTCCTTCCGCGTCGGTGTTTCCGATTTCGACCGTCAACCCCTTGCGGCTGCGATAGACGTCGCTGGTCCGGAAGGCGTTCGCGGAAATCGAATTCTCGACGATCGGCAACAGCACGCGAAGCCGCACCGGAGCGCCGCCCTCCATCAGCATCGACGCCAGCGCCAGCGTCGTCGCGGCGCCGCCCATGTCCTTCTTCATCAGCAGCATCGCGCTCGAAGGCTTGATGTCGAGTCCGCCGCTGTCGAAGCAAACGCCCTTGCCGACGAGCGTCACCTTCAAACCGTCCTCCGGCCCATGGGTAAATTCGACGAGGCGCGGCGCCTGGGCGGCCGCGCGGCCGACGGCGTGGATCAGTGGGAAATTTTCGGCCAGCAGCGCGTCGCCGACAATCACCCGGCTTTGCGCGCCGTGCTTCGCCGCAAGGCCCAGCGCCGCCTCGGCCAGCGCTTCCGGTCCCATGTCGTTCGCCGGCGTATTGACCAGATCGCGGCCAAAGGCGACGGCCTGCGCGATGCGTTCGACGCGGGCGCGGTCAATTCCCTCCGGCGCGCAGAGGCGCGGCTTCTCGCTCTTGGGCGCGACATAGCGCGAGAAGGAATAGCTCGCGAGCAGGAAAGCCAGCGCCGCGCCCTGCGGGTCGGCGACGCCCTCCCCCAGCCGGTAGAGCCCGCGCGGCAGAAGGGCCGCGAGCTTTCCGGCGAGAAAAGGATCGCGTTTCTTCGCGTCCTTCTCCTCGACGCCGAACAAGACGCGCGGCGCAACGCCCTCGCCCATCGGCGTGACGAGCAAGCTTCCAGGCTTCGCCTCGAAGCCGCTTGCCGCAGAGTAGGCTGCGACCGCAGGCGGCAGTTTTTCGAGGAGTTGCGGCCAGCTCTTTTTGTCCACGAAATCAACGGCGATGGCGTCGGGTGACCAGTCTTCCAGCTTCATTGTCATCTTCTATCCGTTCAAGCCTAACTGCTCACGTTAAGCTTGCATTAGGGTTAACGCTTTATTGCTCGTCTAGCAGTCCATTCACACAAACGGAAAAGATTCGCCGTGATAAAGGCGCGACTCACCTCCCGGCAATCGATCAATCTCTGCGCCGTCGCCCTGGCGGCGCTCGTCGGCCTCTCCGGCTGCTCGAAAACGCTCAACGACGTCACGGGCTCGATTGGCCGGTCCTCCACCCCGCCCTGCCGAAAGACGAGGGCGCGCTCCGTCAGTTCGCCGAGGAATGGGGCCGTCGCTACGACGCCAACCCCAAGGACAAGGCGACCGCGATGACCTACGCGCGGGCGCTCCATGCGTTGGACCAGAACGCGCAGGCGGTCGCGGTGCTTCAGGGCCTCGCCATCCAGAATCCGGAGGACATGAAGGTGCTCGGCGCCTATGGCAAGGCGCTTGCCGACGCCGGCCAGCTCAAGCAGGCGGCGGATGTTCTGCAGAAGGCGCACACGCCGGAGCGGCCCGACTGGTCGGTCCTCTCGACGCAGGGCTCCATCGCAGACCAGCTCGGCGACCATGAAGGCGCCCGGGGCTACTACGAAACCGCGCTGAAGATACGGCCCAATGAGCCGTCTGTCCTCTCCAATCTTGGCCTGTCCTACGCGCTTGCGCGTAACCTGCCGCGCGCCGAGGAAGTCCTGCGCGCCGCCGCCGCCCAGCCGGGAGCGGACATGCGCGTGCGACAGAATCTGGCGCTGGTGCTGGCGTTGCAAGGCAAGTTCGATCAGGCGGAGGAATGGTCGCGGCGCGATCTCTCGCCGATCGACGCGGCGCAAAACGTCGCCTCGATTCGTCAGATGATTTCGCAATCCAACACCTGGCGCGACATCCAGACCGGCGGCCAGTCGCAACGCCGCGCGTCGGCGCGTCAGACGGAAGCCTCCGCGGCGCAATAGGCCGCGGAGTTCAGGACTCTCGGATCAGCGAAACCCCGGGGGGCCTCCGGGCCCGCCCATGCCGCGCGGTCCCGCCCCGCCTCCACCCGGTCCGGGCTGGGGCGGCGGCGGACGCATCATCGGCACGGCCGCAGGCGGCGGCGGACGCATCTGCGGCGCAGCTGGCGGCGCCTGACGCATCAGCGGCGCCCCGGGTTGCGGCGGGCGCATCATCCCCGCGGGCGGGCCGCGATCGATCGGCGCCGGCGCACGCATCTGCGGCGGGGCTTCTCGCATGCGAGGCTGCATGGGCGGCGGCGGCTCCCGCACCCGCGGCTGCATAAAGGGCGCTTCACGCGGCGGCGCCAGCCTGTCGACAGGCGCGTGCATGCGCTGCATCGACCTTTGCGGGGCTCCGACCGGTCCGCCGTCCATTACCCGAGGCGCAATTGGGAGTTCGACGGGAGCGCCCCTGTTCGGCCTCGGCGCGCCCTTCGGCCCGGCTGGCGGCTTCGGCGCGACATCGGGCGCCCCGACCCCGTCCGGCGCCGGAACGCCTCGTCCGCCGCGGCCGGGCCGACCGAGCGCGGGCGGCGCCTTGTCCATGGGCGCTCCGGTCGGCGGCGCGAGCGGTTTTGCGCCATCGGGCGCGGGTTTCGTCAGCCCGCGATCCTTCGGCCCAGCTTCGCCGGTCGGTGGAGCCACGGCCCCGCCTTGAGGCGTCGCAGGCTTGCCGAGAGGCGGCGCGAGAGGCTTTGCCCCCACCGGCGCCGGCTTCGGCGGCGCATGATCCTTTGGCCCCGTATCACCCGCGGGCGGCGTGGCTGTTCCATCGGGCGGCGTCGCGGGCTTTCCGATCGGCGCATGCGGCTTTAGCACGTCGGGCGCGGGCTTCGGCAGCGCGTGGTTCCCGGATCCAGGTTCGCCTTTCGGCGGAACGATCGCCCCGGCCGGCGGCGTCCCCGGCGCGGGGGCGCCCGGCTTTATTGCGCCCGGAAGCGGGGCGCCGGGCGTTCCGGGCGTTGGCGCGACGGCCGCTCCGCCCGGAAGTGGGGCTCCCGGCTTGCCGAGAGGTCCGCCGATCGGCGTCGCTCCGACCGGCTGTTGCGCGCCCGGGATTCCCGGTCGCGTCACGCCGCCGACAGGAGGGACGACGCCGGCGGGACCGACACCGGGCGCGACCGCTCCAGGAACAGGTGGAACCGCCGGAGTTCGCTTCGCAATGAAATGCGGCAGCGCCGCCCCCACCCCCACGGCGGCCGCGCCGGCGCCGGCGGCGGTCAGGGCGCCGGTGGAAATCACATGCCCCTGCGGATTCTTCACCACGACGTTGTTTGCGCCGGGATCGACCACAACCTCATTGTGAAGATTGCGATAGATGAAATCATTCGGCGGCGGGGCGATGTAGGGCGGCGGACGCTGCCAGACCGGAACCGGCACATAGACCGGCGTCGGAAGCACATAGGGTTGCGCGATAATGACCGGCGGCGGCAGGACGACGAAGTTCGGCGGCGGCGGCGGCAGCAGGTAGACCGGCGGCGGAGGCGGAGGCGCGAAATCCCACTCGGGATCGTCGAAATAGACGACCGGCCTCTCGACATAGACGATCTCCTCCACCGGCGGCGGCGCATAGTCATATTCGATCGGTTCAAAAGACGGCGGCGGCTCCGCCGCCTGCGCGATTTCCGCGAGACGACGGCGCGCATCCCACACATGCGGCCCCTTCGGATAACGCCGCAGATAGGACCAGTAGGCATTAGGCGTGTCGACAACGCGCGTGCGGCGCCAGGTCAGCGCCTCGCGCCGCGTCGCGGCCATGGCCCGCGCGCGTCTGGCTTGGGGCGCCGAAGGATAGGTCGCGACATAGTCCTGGTAGCCTTGCAGCGTGTCGCGCTGGACAGCCGCCGAGAAACCGGCCTCCGGGCCGAGCGCGCTGAGCGGCTTGTTCATGTCCTGACCATCGACGTCCTTGAGCGGAGGCGCATCGGCCTCGCGCTGGAAGAAGACGAAATCCGTTTCGATCTTCGAGGAGTTCCAGGGGATCTCCGCGCCCTTCGTGACGTCGGAGACGCGCAGACGCACCTTGTCGAAGACATCCATCAGCGGCCGGCCGCCGTCGCGGATCATTTCGGCGAGCGCGTGGGCGTAGGCGCCGTAATCGCCCTTGTCCTCGGGCGCAACCGTGCCCGGCGCGGCGTTGAAGGCGAGCAAGGCCCTCGCCCCCGGCTCGTAAAGCGCGAGGCCGCCGGCTATCGGCTGGCCCGTCATCTTGAAGGGGTTGGGGCGGGCCGCGTCCAGCACGACGATGCTGAGCTTTGCCCCGGACGCCGCGAGCGGCTTCAGATAATCGGAAACGCGCAACGCGCGCATGGGAAGATCGCTGTCGCGCGTAATCGCCGCGTCGATCGGAACCAGGTAGTTCTCTCCCTCCAATTGCAGCCCGTAACCCGAGAAGTAGATGAAGGCGACCGCGTCGGGACCAGCTCCGGCGGCCTTGTCGAGGAAGTCGCGGAACGCCTGTTTCAGCGCTGTTTCCTCGAGGTCGCGCGCGCCGGTGACGTCGAAACCAGCGGCCTGAAGCGTCTGCGCAACGAGGCCGGCGTCATTGGCCGCCGTCGAAAGCGGCTTCGACGGATAAGCGGCCTCGCCGACTACGAGCGCGAGCCGCTTCTCCTCCGCGTGCGCCTGTCCGGCCGCGAGCGCGAGCACGGCCGCGAATGCGAGCGCCCAAAACCGAAAGAACCTCATTCCTATTCTCCTGCCGGCGCATAAATCGGCGCGGCTTCGACATATTCACGCGACTTTGCGGCTGAACCGGGCATGAACCACCCGCCTTTGGCCGGGCGTCCATCCATTCGGCGCGATCACGCCAATTCTTTGCACACATTGTGGATTTTTTAGGCGATCGGCGCCTGTTGCATGGCCATCCGCGGGATGACGCCCTGAGCGAAGCCTTTCCGTACGCCAAATGCGCGGATCTGGCACGGCGATTGCTGTCGAAATCGCCATCCTGCCGTTATCGAGAGCATCGACGCCCACATGAAGATCATCACGGCCATCATCAAACCCTTCAAGCTCGATGAAGTGCGCGAGGCGCTTACGGAACTCGGCGTGCATGGCATGACCGCGACCGAGGTGAAGGGCTATGGGCGCCAGAAGGGCCACGCCGAGATCTATCGCGGCGCCGAATACATCGTCTCCTTCCTGCCGAAGGTGAAGATCGAGATCGCCATCGGCGACGAGCTTGTCGATCGGGCGATCGAGGCGATCAAGACGGCCGCGCACACCGGCCACATCGGTGACGGCAAGATCTTCGTCACGCCGCTCGAGCGCGCCCTGCGCATCCGCACCGGCGAAACCGATTCCGACGCACTCTGATCAATCGAGAGCCCACGCCATGAAACTCTTCCCGGCGCTCGGTGCGCTGTGCCTGCTCGCCACGCCCGCCCTCGCCGATGACGCGGCGAAAATCGACGGCGCCGACACGGCCTTCATGATCATCGCCACGGCGCTCGTGCTGATGATGACGCTGCCCGGCCTCGCGCTTTTTTATAGCGGCATGGTGCGCAAGAAGAACGTGCTCGCCACCATGGCGCAGAGCCTAATTGCGACGGCGATCGTCTCGCTGCTGTGGATCGGCGTCGCTTACAGCCTGACCTTCTCCGGCGACGGAGCCTATATCGGCGACACGGCGCGGGTCATGCTCTCCGGGATCGGCATGGACACGGTGAGCCCGCTCGCCAAGACCATCCCCGAGATCCTCTTCATGGCCTATCAGATGACCTTCGCGGTCATCACCTGCGCGCTGGTCGGCGGTTCGGTCGCCGAGCGCATGAAGTTTTCCGCCTTCATGATCTTCTGCGTGCTGTGGCTCTTCATCGTCTATGTGCCTTCGGCGCATTGGGTGTGGGGCGGCGGCTTCCTGCAGAAGATGGGCCTGCTCGATTTCGCCGGCGGCACGGTCGTGCATATCAACGCCGGCGTCGCGGGCCTCGTCTGCGCATTGGTGCTGGGCAATCGCGTCGGATTCGGGCGGGAGAATCTCTCGCCCTTCGATCTGTCGCTGGCGGTCGTCGGCACGGGACTGCTCTGGGTCGGCTGGTTCGGCTTTAACGGCGGCTCCGCGCTCGGCGCCAATTCCCGCGCTGTCTTCGCCATCGTAGCGACGCATCTCGCCGCCTGCGCCGGCGCGCTGGTGTGGAGCGCGCTGGAATGGATCGAGCGCGGCAAGCCGTCGGTGCTCGGCGTCGTCTCCGGCGCCGTCGCAGGTCTCGGAACCATCACGCCGGCCTCGGGCTACGTCCTGCCCTGGCATGGCGCCGTTATCGGGCTTATCGCCGGCGGCGTCTGCTACTGGTTCTGCACCGTGGCGAAGCACCGGCTCCGCTATGACGATACGCTCGACGTATTTGGCGTGCATGGCGTCGGCGGCATCATGGGCACGCTGCTTGCCGGCGTCTTTGCGACGCGCGCGATCACGGCGTCGGAGTCCGATCCCGGCGTCGCCGGTCTGCTCCAAGGCGACTTCCATCAGCTCGTCGTGCAGGCGATCGGGGTCGGCGTCACGATCGTCTGGTGCGTCATCGGCACCTGGATCACACTGAAGCTCGTCTCGATGGTCACGACCCTCCGCGTCAACAGCGACGACGAGCGCGAAGGGCTCGACATCGCCCTGCACGGCGAAGCGCTGCATCAATGATCGATCTATAACCGCCGCTCTCTCTCCCGCTCGGGAGGCGGGAGCGGGCCGCGGGCGTCGAGTCTTTTGCGCTCGGCCCCGCCTGCCGCGTCAGGACATGCCAGACCGCCCGGAATTTCAGGGAACCATGGATGCGTCGCTCGCCCCTCGCCAGACAATTGACGCGACTGAATGGCGGCGCCTCAGCAAGCTCAAACTAAACCTGCACAATACTGACAAGCAACAGCAAGACTATTGAAATTCGGCCGGGTTGCGACAGGTTGACGGAAAGCTTGCCGTTAGTCGCCCCCTGTCGAGGATTGGCGCCATGCGTAGCGTTAGGGTCGCCACGCGTTTGGGAGTCATTGCCGCTGTCGCGCTGGCCGCGCCCGCACATTCGCACGCCCAGGACTTTTTTGAAGAGTTATTTGGCGGCTTCGCGCCGCAGCCGCATCGCTCGGAAGGCCCGGCAACGCACAGAAGTGAAAGATGGCGCCCGACCGCGAGACCTTCTGCGCCCCGCCGACATATTACCGATCGATCACCGAAACACACCGCCCGACCTGACTTCGATCGAAACCGTAACGCTGGAGCGGACAGTGAGGCGGTCGCCGGCCCTTCCTCGGGCGGCGGATATTGCGTGCGCATGTGCGACGGATATTTCTTTCCCCTCATCAAATCCGAATTGGCGACGAAACTGGAGTCCTGCGAATACGCCTGCCCATCGGCCAAAGTGGACATATATGAAGGAGCGACGATCGAAACGGCGCGGAATTTCAAGGGTCAGTCATATGCTTCGATTCCGACGGCGTTCAAATTTCGGGAAATGACGACCAGCGGATGCTCCTGCAATAGGCCCGAGCAATCGCAAGCGGTTTTCCTGCATATGCTGCGCTCGGACCCGACGCTCCGCAAAGGCGACATCGCCTTCGAAGAGGATGGTTTTTACGTCTATGACGGGTCCAGGTTGAACCACGCCGGGAACTTGAGCAGGCTCCCGCGCGGATTGCGCGCAAAACTCAAGGCGCTGATCCCCGTCTCACGCTTGCCTCTCCACTCCGGGACGCCCCCGGCGTCGCCCTCCGGCTCCATCGCCGGGATCGCACGGCAGGAGCAGCAGAGCCGCCCGCGGCCGTCGCTGGCGGGCGGGACGACGCCAATGAACGTCCGCCCCGGCGACAATCCAGAGGCAAATGCCTCCCTGCCGACGCCCGCGTTGCTGATCGTCCTCGCTTTGGCCGTCGCCGCAGTCGGCGCAACAAAACTCGATATGGCGCCCAGCCGCAGCGCGGCTGAAAAGCGACCCGGTTCAAGAGCCGGGCCGGTCTACGGCGGAAGCCGGCGAAACGCCGCCGAAAAATGAGGTATCAAATTACCATATAAACGAATCTGCGAAGATTTATGGCTTTCCGCGCCGATCACTGCCACATTTGCCTTGACCGCCGGCCACAACTCCCCTATCCAGCGTCCATCCGAACATATCGTTCAGACGGAATTTCCATCCCATGTACGGCAAAACCTATTCGGCGAAACCCGCCGACATCGAAAAGAAGTGGGTGCTGATCGACGCCTCCGGGCTCGTCGTCGGCCGCCTCGCCTCGATCATCGCCCTCCGCCTGCGCGGCAAGCACAAGGCGAGCTTCACGCCCCATATGGACGACGGCGACAACATCATCATCATCAACGCCGACAAGGTGGTGCTGACGGGCCGCAAGCGCGACCAGAAGGTGTATCACCATCACACCGGCTTCCCCGGCGGCATCAAGGAGCGTTCGGCCAAGTTCATCCTCGAAAGCCGCTTCCCGGAGCGCGTGCTCGAAAAGGCCGTGCAGCGCATGCTGCCGCGCGGCCCGCTCGGCCGCAAGCAGCTCGGCAATCTGCGTGTCTACAAGGGCGCTGAGCATCCCCATGAGGCGCAGAACCCGCAGGCGCTCAACGTCGCCGCCCTGAACGCCAAGAACGCCCGGAGCGCCTGATCATGGCCGAGACCACCCTTTCCTCGCTGTCCGACCTCAACCAGGCGGCCGTCGCCGCGGCGTCCGAGGCGCCGAAATACGAGCAGAAGCTCGACAAGCAGGGCCGCGCCTACGCCACCGGCAAACGCAAGAACGCCGTCGCCCGCGTGTGGGTCAAGCCGGGCTCCGGCAAGATCACCGTCAACGGCCGAGACGTCGCCGTCTATTTCGCGCGTCCCGTGCTGCGCATGATCCTGCAGCAGCCGCTCGTCGTCGCGAAGCGGACCGGCCAATATGACCTCGTCGTCTCCGTCGCCGGCGGCGGCCTTTCGGGTCAGGCGGGCGCCGTGCGCCACGGCCTCGCCAAGGCGCTGACGCACTACGAGCCGGAGCTGCGCTCGCCGCTCAAGAAGGAAGGCTTCCTTACCCGCGACTCGCGCGTGGTCGAGCGCAAGAAATACGGCAAGCGCAAGGCCCGCCGCAGCTTCCAGTTCTCGAAGCGCTAACGGTCAGGACGCTGTTTTTCAGCGTTCCGCTTACCGTCACAAATCATTAAAGCCGAGCAGCCGCTCGGCTTTTTTTGTGGCGCAGGCGTCTCGCATGATGAATGCGGGGCAAAATTTCGATTGCGAGCCTTTATGACAATTGCGCGCGTTGTTTCGCAACAATTCCCAACCATCTCAGCCTGAGACCAGAGCTACCGACGCGAATGAAGCGATCTTGACCATAGCGTCCACAACAAAACCGACTAAAATCATTGGCGTATTCCATACTCCGGACCCGCGCCATGAAATCGACTTCGCGCATTACTGTCGCATTGCTATTTTTGGTTCCCGCGACAGCGTCAGCCGCCTGTACTCCCTCCCCGCCCCCGTCGTCGTGGACCACCGCCACCGAACCGACGCCCGCGTCGGTTCCGATCGACCCCAAGACGATTGGATCGCTTGTTGTCGTCATGTTCCGTCACGCCGAAAAGCCGATCAGGGATGACGGCGTGATGATCGAAGACGGCAATCTGGGCAGCGAGGCGGCCGGCCGGCTGTCACGCCTGCCGGATGCCCTATTGAATCAGTTTGGCTGCCCCGATTTGTTGATAGCCGCCAATCCTGCGGTGAAAATGATCAACAAGGCGACGGGACACTATTTCAATTATGTTAGGCCGCTGGCGACGATCGCTCCTCTTTCCGCCAGGATCAATTTCCCGGTCTGGACGCCGTATGGATACAATCAAAACGAGTCCCTGGCCCACGATCTACTCGGTGACAGAGCCTTCGCGCCTGACGTCAACGGCAAGGCGAAGACTGTCTTCATCGCGTGGGAACGCAACAACATACGGAAGTTATACGAGCAGCTCGTCAGGCTTGGAAATCTGAGGGAATTGGCGGGAAACGCACTGGCGGTCGAGGGCGAGGAATATAAATGTGAATTACCGAGCAAATGGCTTCAGTGCGATTTCGACTCCATTTGGCTCGTTCACGTGAGGAACGGCGCCATCTGTCTTACTCATCGCAGTGAAAACCTTGATGACATGAACTTCCAGAGCCGCTGCAAAGGCGCCGAGAGCGTCACCGACACTCCGTGAAATCGGCAAGCCGACCGCTTCCATGAGCGCATGGAGTTTTCTATCCTGTCACCACGATGGCGACAGCGGACAGGACGAACAGGGGACATGGCTATGACGAAACAGCTTGCAAACATTCTCTATTGGGTTGGCATTCTGATTTCATTGCCGTTTGTTTTGCTTATCGGAGCCTCGATATTCAAGATCGTTTCGGAGGGTTTGGAGCCAAAATATGTCAACTCGACCTTTCTCGGAATCTTTGGCGCCGCATTTTCCTATTCTGTCGGTTTTTTGCTTCGACACATTCTGACCCAGGATGATGAGTGAATTCCAACGAAGCGAACCGCTCAGCCGATAGTTCTGTCGTGATGGCTTCATTCGAGAGACGCGCTCGCCAACCGTCGATCACGGCTTCGGAAAGCTCGGCAGGATCGAGCTTTCGGCGCCTTCCTTCCGGCGCTTGAAAATCGGCTTCGGCGATAGTGGAACCTTATGTATATTCGGGCGGCGCATTAATGTCGGCCGCTAGATGCTTCACAAAATGCGGGGCGGCGCGCGGGAGAGGAGCCGATGCCTATTTTGACAACTGCAAACGACCATACCCAAAACGAGAGGAAATATCACGCGATACGAAACGAAGGGAGCGCGGGCCTGAAGACGCTCATCGACAGCGTCCTGCACGACATGAGTGTGATCGACTCGAAAAGCGCCGATTTACTGCAATTCATATCCGTAATGCTGGCCGCCTTAACTTTCTCTCTTGGCCTGATCGATGAAGGCACGCCATATGGCCATTACATCAAGGTCGCGATCTTCGCATTTATGGCTGCATTCGCGTCAGCAGCATGGATCGACCTGCGCTGTCTGAACATGATGGGACCGGACGCCGAGATCGGCGCCAAAACGATCGCCGAATTTGAGAACGATCTGCTGATGGAAATTTCCAAAAGGCGAAATACGTACCTTTTGTCGCTCCACATCACGAAGGTCGCCTTCTCCCTCCTGTTGCCTCTTGTCATGATCTGGATTTTTCTCGTCGACAAATCATTCCATTGATCGCCTCGACGATTGCGGGCGTTACGCTGACGCGACGAAGTGTTCGGGCATCGACATCGTGCGGAGCGCGATGAGCGCTTATCGATACAGCCGCTCTTTCGAGCCTGCAGACAGTCCCGGGACTGTCCGCAGGGCTCGATTTTTCCTGACATTACTGACGCTGCAGGCAGACCGCTCGAGATCGCTAGCAAGATTACAGAACGCCAGCTCCACACACGCCTCTACTTTCGGCACACCTTTCCGTAATTCTTCTGAATGATCGCCAAATCGGCCGGATTGGTCAGCCCGTCCTCGTTGAAGTCGTACCAACTCGATTTCCCGCGAGACAGATGCACCATGACGCCGTAGTCGTGAACATCCTGCAGGTTCACGACGCCATCGATATTGCCGTCGCCCGGGCACGACGGCTGTGATCCGAGCAGGGCGTCCAGCTCCTTCGACAAGGCGTCATGGTTGCGCTGCTGAACGGGCGTATAGGGCGTGGGGATCAACCTGTCTTCCCGGTCCAGCAACGGCACAGGCTCCGCCTCATTCACGACATAGAGCTCGTCGGTAGTCGTGTCGAGGCATGAATTGCTGGCCGAGCTGTAATCCTTCAGGCTGTTGCGCACGAGCTTGTAGCCGATGCGATTCCGGATGGCCATGCCCGTTTCCGGATTAATCTTGGTCGGCGTGTAACCGTTGTCATGCAGCCAGATCTGGACCTGGCAACAGTAGGTAAAGCCGTTCGCTGGGATCGGCGTGCCGCCCGACACGGGATAAGTCCCGGTCGCGCGCTGCCCGAACCAGACGCCGCCATTATCCTCGCAGACGCTCTTGGTCACAGGAATCTGCGAGCAACTGCTTGCAAACTGACAGGGGCCGTTCATTGCGCCATTGGCCTGTATGTTCGGGCCGACGAGCGTGAAATTGGAGGTGCGGATGGGCGCCTGGGCGGGGTTACGGAGATAGGGCAGCATGGGCCGGGAATCGAGCGTGCGCGGCACGACCTTGCGCACATCTATTCCGGCGATTTCGCCGAACAACTGATACAGATCGGCAATATTGACCATTGCTGTCACAGCGCGACCCGGCTGGCTCACGAGCGGGCCAGCGACGACCAGCTGCGTCCACACGCCGGTCTGATAGGGCGTGCCTTTCGCGCGGCTTCCGTCGAAGGGCAGTCGCACCTGAGAGCCGAGGGAGCCATTGTCGTTGACATAGACGACCACCGTGTCCGTTGCTTCGGGCTCGTAAATCAGCGAGCCGCTCGGGCTCCTGCGCGCAAGTCCTGTTTCCACAAGAAGCCGGCCGATATCAGCGTCCATTTCCTCGATCATCTGATTGGCGATGATGATCTGGCTTGCGGGGTTGTCGGGATCGAGCCCATTGGTGTCGACCGAATTCGCGGGCAGACGGGGCACAGGGGGCGCTTGCATCGGCGTGTGGACAGTAGCGGTCGAGACCGTTGCCATCCATGGCCCACCAGCAGCCTGCTGCTGCTTGATCCAGCGGATAGCCGCGTCGGTCGCTTCGACATTGCGATAGGTTCGCGCCCGCCTGTTCGTGATCAGAGGCTGCTCGACGCTCACGCCGCGATTGATCACGAGCGGAGAAACATAGTGAGCGCTCAATATGCCGAAGTTGATTTTCGGCGGAGTTCGCAGCTGGCAGGACCGCCCGGGCGTGAAAATGCCGCCGCCGTCCCGACAGACGCGGCCGGGCGGATTCTTCGAGGCATATGGCGCGCTCAGAAGCTGGCAGCTTCCGTCGCCCGCATAGCAGGCGCCGCGATCGGCGCCGCCGTTCCTCGAACCGGGCACATAGCCCCATGGATATTGGTCCGGAGCGCCCACGCCGCCGGCGGTCGTATCGATCGACGACGGATCGCCGGTTTCGTCCAGCCATCCGGAAAAGTAATCCCAACCGAGCGCGCCCGGCATGGCAAGTTTGAAGGGATTGTTTCCCTGAAGACCGATATGGAATTTCCCGAACAGCCCACTCGTATAGCCGCCTTTCTTCATAAGCTTCGGAAGCGTCATCTCCCATGGCGAGATCATGGAATTGGCGAGATCGGAGGGACCGAGCGCGGCGTATAAATTGGTGCGGAAAGGATAGCGCCCGGTGTACAGCACGCCGCGGGCCGTCGAGCAGGCGGGCATCGTCCATGCGTTTCTGAACCGCAGGCCCGCATTGGCGATTGCATCAATGCTCGGAGTGGGCGGCGCGGTGCGGCCGCCGTAACCGAAAGTGCGAATCTGATCTATGCCAGCGTCATCCGTGAGGATGAGAAGTATGTTTGGCCGGCGCAACTGCGCAGGAGCTGCTGCGCATGTTGAGGCGAGCGCAAGCGCAGCGACGCCGATCGGTATGGAGGTGACTTTCCAGCGACGCATATCCCATCTCATGATCTCACCTCTTCCACGCATGGCCTGACGCCTCGGCATCATATGCGACTGGCGACATTTTGCATCTCGCAAACGTCAACGCCGACGATCGATAATTTATCTTGTTCAGTATTTCTGAACCTTGCGGATTACGCCGGCCCAATATTCGCCCACACCGCCTGTATCACTTTGTCGACGGCCTCACGCAAACCATCTTTACTTATTGTAATGCTCAGCTCTGCTAACATAATTGCGCAGTAAATATACGATATTGATCTTTTTCAAGATCGCTTCCGCACGAATCCAAACCCGCTAAAAATTTTCATTTCATCCAGTCAACAATTACATTATTGATGGCGCAATTAGTTATGCATTCCAGGAGCCTGCAGGCGCCGAATGTGACGATACAAACATTGCCAACGGCGCGTGCGCCTCCATCCACCCAGTCGTAAAACTTCGTCGTTGAGGCGTCCTGCGCGGAGGTTCTTGGATTCGGAGCAGCGCCCGCTTCGCGGCGCGCCGGTTCATGCGGGCCGCCAAAGCGCCGGGCCAGGATCATCGACGGCCTCTCTTCGAAGTTCCCGACCGAACCCCGCCTGACGATCTCATGACATCGATCGCGATCACGAGACATCGGCCGGCTCCGGCCAAATCGGCCGTCCAGCAAGATTGCTCGGCGTCATTGCGCTTTATGATAAAAATCAAACATGTGTCATTTGGGTCACAACAAACGGAACATCATCGGCAAAAACTTTGTTGACATTGCATTTTAAGCGGTGCTGCACTTATTTTATCGTCATGACTCGCTCTTGGGCAAATAGAACGCTTCTAAAACACGCGCTCGTCGCGTGCGCTTTGGCGTGTCTGCTCGCTATCCAAGTGCTCAGCGCGACGGGAATCCACTCGTCCGGGTCTATGACGCCAGACGTCGGCGAGCGGTCGGCGTCAATTGCCTCCACGACTGCGATTTGTGACGATACCGGCGACCACAACGGTCACGCAGGCCACCAGCATGATCTCTCTCAATGCTGCGTGCTTTGTGCAGCGCTTTATGACGATGCGTCGCTCATTCCTCTCGCAGTCCTTGCGAAAATAATCGCTCCGTCTCCGCCGCAAATCGGGGCGCCGCGCGCTTATTTCCTCCCGCGCCGAGTGGGACTGCGCCAGTCGGGCTGGGAAAGCAGCTGGTCGTCAACCGCGCCGCCTCACGCCTGATCCAGGCGGGCGAGTTCGATCTCGCCCGGGAGTCCCGCGGACTCCCGCCAGATTAGCGACTTCAACCGTCACTCTCAGATCTGTCGCCACAGGCGCCTACTGCCATGAACCTTGTTCGGTTCTGGCGTAAGCACCCTTGGCTTCCGATACCGTCATCAACACCACCCGCACGAAAGCAAAGAGGCAAGAGAATGAAACTCGCCCCCACCTTATCCGCCATTCTGCTGGCGGTTTCGGCAGGATCGGCCTTCGCCGCCGACCTCCCCTCCGTCAAGGCTCCGCCGCCCGTTTATGTCGCGCCGCCCATGTGGACCGGCTTCTACGCCGGTCTCAACGCCGGCTACGGCTTCGGTTTGAGCTCCAACGCGACGACCGTCGGCAACGCCTATGACCAGTATTACACGAGCTATTTCAATCAGCCCGGCTGGCCTCCGCTCCTCGTCGCCGGCTATGGCGGACTGATGGCCGCCAACAGCGGCAACGCCAGTCTCAACCAGAACGGCTTCATCGGCGGCGGGCAGATCGGTTACAATTATCAATGGAGCCCCACCATTGTCATCGGCGTCGAAGCTGACATGCAGGGTTCGGCGATCCGTGGCTCGGGCGGCTACACCGGCGTCGGTCAGGATCTCTATTCCATGGGCCGCATGATGCTCATGCCGCACGGCACCCGCAACTCGGTCGGCGGCGGCACGATTCAGGCGGGCCTTGACTGGTTCGGCACCGTGCGCGGTCGCGTCGGCTATCTGGTCACGCCGACCTTGCTCGTTTTCGGCACCGGCGGTCTGACCTATGGCGGCGCCTGGGCCAATGGCAATTATACATCGACCTCCGCCTGGTGCGGCACGCCGACCGACGCATGTTACGGCGGCATGATCACGACCCCCTACTCCCAGATCGCGGTCGGCTCGGGCCGCACTTCGAGCACGCTGGTCGGCTGGAACGCCGGCGGCGGTTTCGAGTGGATGTTCATGCCGAACTGGAGCCTGAAAGCCGAGGCCTTCTACTATGATCTCGGCTCCATGAATCTCAACGGCAGCGCAGTGGCCGCCGTTTCAAACGTCGCAGCTCATATGGGCAGAGCTGTGCCGGATGCGCAGATGATCTTCCCCACGACACGTGTGCGATACGACGGCGTCATCGCCCGCGCGGGTATCAACTACCACTTCAACTGGGGCGCGGCTCCCGGGCTAACGACTTACTGATCGACTGAAAAAACGATGATGGATGTCCGGCTCGCCGCAATCCGCTCGAGGATCGTGGCGAGCCGGAATTAATTGCTTATCGCGTTGGGCGGAGGAAAGACCATGTTCCGCGTATCTATCGCTCGCAGCGCCAGTCTCATCGCGCTCGTCTGTGCAACGCCCGGTTTGGCGCAGCAAGCCCTCCCCGACATCACCATTGCGGCCAACCGCCCAAGGCACGCGACATCCACAACGCCACAGCGGCGCGTTGCGACGCCTGTAGCCGCTCCGGTTGCGGCTCCTGCGCCGGAGCCGGCGCCCGCCCCCGAGCCGATGCGAGAACCGGAGGTCGTGCCTCGCGCAGAAATCGCGGACGAACGCGCCACGTCGCCCGACACGACGAAACTCCTCGAGCGAACGCCCGGCGTCAGCATGTATGAGGCTGGCGGCGTTTCACGACTGCCCGTCATCCATGGCATGGCGGATGATCGAATCAAGATTATGACCAGCGGCGTCGCTGTCACGTCAGCATGCGCCAATCACATGAACCCGCCGCTCTCCTATTCCGACGCCAACACGGTCGGGAAAGTCGAAGTGTATTCCGGCGTTGTTCCGGTCAGCAAAGGCGGCGATTCGATCGGCGGAACGATCATCGTCGAACCACCGTCGCCTGTTTTCCGATCGGCGGCGACGACGACCGCCGCGCCTCCCGAACCCGCTGACGCCAGAAAGCCGTTCATAGAGCTTTTTGAGGCAGGCAAGTTACGTCTCGGCCCCGACAACAACGTTCTCGTGACCGGCGAGACGTCGAGCTTCTTTCGTTCGAACAACACCGGCATTGGCGCTTCAGCCATCGTCAATACGGCGACTGACCACTACGCATTCCTATACAACGGCTCGTGGTCACGGGCGACCGACTATCGCGCTGGCGGCAATGACGCCAAGGTTCTCTCGACGAATTTCATTTCCGAAAACCACCAGGGTACGATCGCCTATCAGAACGACGGGCATCTTCTGTCGCTCAGGGGCGCCATCACGAATATTCCCTACCAGGGCTTCGCCAATCAGCGCATGGATATGACCGCCAACCGCGGGTATCAGGTCGAAGCAAAGTATCAGGGAACAGGAGACTGGGGTTTCGTCGACGCGCGCGCCTATTGGCACAATGTTTCGCACACGATGGGCTTTCTCAACGACAAGCAGCCCGACTACATGCCGATGGCCACGAACGGTCTCGATTATGGCTACTCCGTCAAGCTCGATCACCCGGTAAATGAAGATCATCTCGTCCGCGTCGGAAGCGAATTTCACGGCTTCCGATTGAATGATTGGTGGGAGCCAATTCCCGGTGGCGGCATCATGACAGCGCGCGACAATACGACATTCATGCTGCCTGATCCGACCATCTTCGACATGACGATGAAGATGATGACGCCATTCACGCAATGGAACATCCGGAATGGCATACGTAACCGGCTCAGTCATTTCGCAGAGTGGGAAGCGAAATGGACGCCGCAGTGGTCAACGCTCGTCGGCGTGCGAAATGATCTCGTCTTTTCGAACGCCGGAGAGGCGGCGGCCTACGATCCAAGAAATCCTGCATTCATGCCCATGAAAATCGGCGACTTCTGGATTCCCGGCATCATGCTGAATCCGGACGCCGTCGCTGCGCAGATTTTCAACTCCCGCAGCCATCGACGCACCGACGTCAACTTCGACGTGACAGCGCAAGTTCGTTACAAGCCCGACGAAAATACAACGTACGAAGGCGGGTATTCGCGCAAGACGCGATCACCGAATTTGTATGAACGATACGCCTGGGGCGTCGGCACCATGACCGCTGCCATGGTCAACCAGTTCGGCGACGCGAATGGTTACGTTGGCAATCTCGATCTCGTGCCGGAGGTGGCGCATACTTTTTCGCTTACTGGCTCCTGGCGCGACCCGAAGAATGAGTGGGAGGCGCGTATCGCGCCCTATTACAGCTTTGTTCAAAATTATATCGACGCCAATCGTGTTGGCAGCTTCGCTTTCACGGGGCCGGCGGCTCCCGGTCCTTACGTGTTTCAAGAGCTTCAATTCAGAAACCACAATGCCCTGATATGGGGTGTGGATTTCTCCGGAAGGCTGAAGATATTCGAAGATCCTGATTTCGGCCGCTTCTACGGCACAGCGCTCGCCAGTTACACTTACGGCCGAAACCTGGACACGGGCGACCCGCGCAACTGTAATTTCTTTGCCGCGGGCAATCCGCCGACTATCGGCTCCGTCTATGCGGACCAGTTGTGTTACCTGCTCGCAGACGCCCAGAAGAAGGGCGATGGCCTATACAATATCATGCCCATCAACACGCGACTTGGAATTGAGCACAAGCTCGGTGGATGGACGAACGGTGTTGAACTTGTCGTTGTCGGCGCCAAAAACCATGTATCTGTCCAGCGCAACGAACTTCACACGCCGGCATATACGCTCGTCAATTTGCGGTCGAGTTACGAGTGGTCGAACCTGCGGCTTGATTTCGCAATCGAGAACATCGCCAACACGCTCTACTACCCCGCGTTGGGCGGCTTCTACATCACCGGCTACAAGGCCTGGACTAATACCGGTCTTAGTCCCTTCAGCATACCGAGCCCGGTCGCCGGAATGGGACGAAACATCGTCGCAGGCCTGACCGTAAAATTTTAACCGTCAAATCGAGAAGCGACTGAACGTTGGACCGCTCGACGTCGCTGAAAAACTCTGGAGAAGGATCTAACTCATGAAGTTTTCTACCTTTCTCTCCGCCACAGCCCTCGCAATTTCGGCGAATTCAGCACTCGCCGCTGATCTCTACGCAACCGCCGCTCCCGACACACTTCTGGGAACTCCCGGCGGCGACAACATAATCGTCAATCGTAGAAGCTTCATACCGGGGGACACATATAACGGCAACGCCGGCGTCGATACGCTTTGGGTCACCAAGACGATGACCGGCATTGATTTTCCCGCGGACAATTTCAATTTTTCGACCGCCACGCTCCGAAATCTCGAAGTGCTCGCCTTCAATTACATGCTGATGGAAATGCCTGGTCAGGCAATTTTTTCATCTTCCCAATTTGGCCCTGGCCTTATGTCGAACAATCTCGCCATCTATGGCGCATGGGGCAATCAGGACATCACGGTGAATCTGACGCCGGGCAACTCCAGCTTCAATGCTTCCGGCTGGGTGTTCAAAACTGATCTCATCACTTATGGCGCAGTATGGGGGCCATATGTTTATCCGGGATTGGGCGAAGTCGGCGGCGTCGATACGATACATATCAATGGCTCGACGGGTAACAACAATATTGTCGGAACTTCGCAGGATGATATAATTTCCGGCAGCGCCGGCGACGACAATATTGAAGGCCGGACGGGGAAAAACAGGATCGACGGCGGACCGGGATCCGACACCGCGTCCTATACGCGCGCAAGGTCGCGAGTGGCTGTAAACCTCGCCCTTGCGGGACCTCAGAACACGCTTGGCGCGGGCATCGACACGCTCTTGCAGATCGAAAACCTCATCGGCTCCGCTTTTAACGATACTCTTGTCGGAAACGCAGGCGCCAACATCATTGAAGGCGGGCCCGGAAACGACTCCATAAACGGCGCCGCTGGCTCTGACACGGCGTCATACGAAAACGCCTCCTCCAGAGTCGTCGTCAATCTCGCACTTACCAGCGCCCAGAATACAATAGGCGCAGGGACCGATACTCTCCTGCAGATCGAAAATCTGAGAGGATCGAGATTCAATGACACGCTTATTGGCAATAACGGCCCTAACGTAATCGAGGGCGGCCCCGGTAATGACTCCATAAACGGCGGCGCTGGATTCGACACCGCGTCATACGAACACGCAAACGCCCGAGTCGTTGTGAATCTCTCAATCGCCGGCGCCCAGAATACGATTGGAGCCGGGGTCGACACATTGACTTCAATCGAAAACCTCATCGGATCGTCGTTCAACGACACGCTGATCGGTAATGGGGGCCCCAATGTGATCGAAGGCGGACCCGGAAATGATTCGATCAATGGCGGCGCGGGAATAGACACAGTATCGTATCTCCACGCCACCGCGAGAG
This sequence comes from Methylocystis sp. ATCC 49242, assembly GCF_000188155.2. Classification (NCBI taxonomy): domain Bacteria; kingdom Pseudomonadati; phylum Pseudomonadota; class Alphaproteobacteria; order Hyphomicrobiales; family Methylocystaceae; genus Methylocystis; species Methylocystis sp. ATCC 49242. Next base: position 529,813 of record NZ_KE124774.1, on the reverse strand, counting down.
TAGTTGTGAACCTGTCGATAGTTGGCGCACAGAACACTCAGGGCGCGGGCGTCGACACCTTGACCGCGATTGAGAATATTGTAGGGACACCCTTCAATGACGTTCTAACGGGCAATAATTTGGCAAATGTGATAGAAGGCGGCGCCGGCAAAGATATCGTCCGAGGCGGGCTTGGGAGAGACACGTTCGTTTTCGCCCGGTTGACCGATATGTCTGTCGGCCCTAATCGTGACGTGATAGTGGACTTCACTTCGGGCGTTGACCGCATTGACTTATGGCGTGTCGACGCAAACACCTCTCAGCCGGGAGATCAAAGCTTCACATATATCGGCGCAAGCGGATTTAGTGGAACACCCGGCCAGCTTCGCTTCTCGGGGGGAATTCTGTCTGGAGACGTGGATGGAAATCGTACAGCGGATTTCGAAATCGCCTTGACTGGCGTGTCGACCCTTAATCCTGCAACTGATTTTATATATTGAGACGGGCACCCTCCTGGCGTGCAGGAATGCTTCATTCATCCCTGCACGCTAATTTTTCATCGGTCTATTCGATTATATCTGTTTCTATCATGACACGGCTTTGGTGATGTGGGCTTGCACGCAAACCCTGCACGCTAACATCAATCGATTGCAGACAGCACAAAGTTATCAGCGACCAACGACCGGTGGCCGATAAATGAGCCTCCCCTAATGAAGAGGTGATGTGTCAATGGCGGGGACAAAATGTGCATGAAGGCGGGGTAAAAGTGTACCGGTCTGGTTTCGAGAAAAGGGCCGCACGGCCCTTGTAGTTTAGTTGACGCGGGCGTTGAGGCGCGCGGAGCGTAGCGCAGCGCGGTTCAACGCGCGCGACGGCGATCAGTTCGTCGTGTCGGCGCCTCCTTTGTCGATTGCGGGCGCGTCGGGGAGATCGCGGTTTCGCCGTTGCGCTTTCTTTGCGGTCGCCAGCCGATAGCTCTCGCCGTTCATTTCCAGAATGTGGACATGATGGGTGAGCCGGTCGAGCAATGCGCCGGTGAGACGCTCGGAGCCAAACACCGACGTCCATTCATCAAAGGGCAGATTGCTGGTCACCAGCGTCGCACCGCGTTCATAGCGCTGGCTGAAGACCTCGAAGAGCAGCTCTGAGCCGACCGCCGTGAACGGCGCATAGCCCAGCTCGTCGACGATCAGCAGTTTGACGGTGTTGAGATGCTTTTGCAGCGCGCGCAGGCGGCGCTCGTCGCGCGCCTCCATCAGTTCGTGCACAAGAGCCGCGGCGGTCGTGAACGCGACGCTGAACCCCTTCTGGCAGGCGGCGAGCCCCAGGGCGAGCGCGACGTGGGTCTTCCCCGTTCCGCTTGGCCCAAGGGCGATGCAGTTCTGTCGCTTCTCGATCCATTCGCACCGCGCCAGCTCCAGCACGAGCGGCTTGTTGAGTGAAGGCTGGGCGGTAAAGTCAAATGTGTCGAGGCTTTTGACCTGCGTAAAGCGCGCCAGCCGGATGCGGCGCTCGACATTGCGCCGCTCGCGATCAATGCGCTCCAGTTCGCACAGGCGTAGCAGATAGCGCGGGTAATCGGCGCGGTCCTGCGCCGACTCCAGCGCCACCTTCTCATATTCGCGCGCGAAGGTGGGAAGCTTCAGCGCCTTGAGATGATTACCCAGCAGCACCTGCGGCGCGACGATCGTCTGCGAACCTGGCTCATGCGAGATGGTCATGCCGGACCTCCCGCGGTCGTCTCCATGACGCCCGCGATGACGCTCGCGCCGGCGACGAGCCCGAGATAGGCGCGCGGATCCGTCGCGCCGACCGTAGCCGCCGGCAGGTAGGGGTAGAATGTCAGATCGAGCCGCGCGGGCCGGTTCTCCAGCCTGGCCAGCAGCAGCATCTTCACTGCGTCAAAGCTGATCGCGCCAAGACGCAGCGCCTCCGCGACTGCCTGTTCGACCTGATGCTGATGAAAGTCCTCCATCAGCCGCAGCACCTGGATGAACTCGCGGCGCCCGCCATTCCCCATGCGCGCCTCCATCAGCCGCCGCAGACGATGCACGCAGTCGGCAAGCCGCCAGTCGTCGAGCGGCGCGGCCTGATCGAGCGCGCGGCTCTTGTGTTCGAGCAGGGCGAGATAATGCAGCGGGTTGTAGATGAACTCGGCCTTGCCGTAGCTGCGCGCATGCACGGCGATGGTCTCCCCGCCGCAGACAATCTCGACCCGATCGACATAGCCCTTGGCCAGCGCCTCCCGATGGCCGAAGCGCGTCGGGACCGAGTAATCGTTGTTGCGGTAGCGCACCAGCGCCATCGACGACACGCGCGTCGCGACCTTGTGACAGGCGTCATAGGGAGCCGGCGGCGCCGGCAGGAATGCCGCCATATCCGCCTGCATGCGTTCGCCGATCGGCGTCGACTGGCCGCGCAGGATCGCCCGCCGTCGTTTCGTGCAGGCGTCCAGGAACCTCGCGTTCAGCGCCTCGAAACTCTCCGCCACGGGCAGTGGCGTCATGAAGTTGCGCCGGACATAGCCGACAAGCCCCTCGACCTTGCCCTTGTCATTCCCCTTGCCGGGCCGGCCAAAGCGATCAGCAAAAAGGTAATGGCTCTGGAGTTCCGCAAACATTTGCGAACGCAGACGCTCTCCACCCTTCACGATCCTGGCGACCGCGAGACGCGTATTGTCGTAAAGAATGGACTGGGGGACGCCGCCAAAGAAGGCGAAGGCCGCGACATGGCCGTCGCAGAAGGCTTCCGCCGTCTCCGCCGGATAGGCCTTGACGAAGCAGCCGTCCGAATGCGGCAGGTCCATGCAAAAATAATGAAAGCGGACCTTCCTGCCGGCGATATAGGCGTCCGCCTCGCCAAAATCCGCCTGCGCATTCCCCGGTCGATGGCTGAGTGGAATAAACATCTCGCGCGACCGCAACTGCGCCTGCGCGACATATTCCCGGACGATCGTGTAACCGCCGGAAAACCCTTCTTCGTCCCGCAGCCGTTCGAATATCCGCTGTGCCGTATGACGCTGCTTGGCGTGAACAAGCCGATCATCCGCCAGGACCTTGTCGATCCAGGCCATATACGGCCCCAGCTTCTTCGAGATCGGCCGCTCCCGACGCCGATACCCCGGCGGAACCGAATATTGAAGCATCTTCGTGATCGTATTGCGGTGCACGCCGAAGCGCCTGGCCGCTTCCCGGCGGCTCAGCCCTTCCGCCATCACCGCGCGTCTCACCCGGGCATAGAGTTCCACTGTGAACATCCTTTCGGCCTCTCCATGCCAGTCGATGACATCGAGTTCGGCCTATCAGGACCGGTACACTTTTGCGCCGCCGTCACAGCAGCCCGCAAAGCCGCTTCAGTGGCACACTTTGCCGCCGCTGTTCATTAGACGGTCATAACAAACACAAATCACGAATATTTCTGCGAGGGTACAAATTTTCTTGCTGACGGCTCGCTCGTCATGACTGGAGGCACCAATGCGACACGCACAAGTGCGATGAATAGCCGCGGGCAGTGGTTGTCCGGACCCGAGTTGAATATTCCGCGTGGGTATTCCAGTTCGACTCTCACCTCCAGCGGCAAGGTCTTTACCTTGGGCGGCTCATGGAGCGGCGGCAACGAAGACAAGAAAGGCGAACTTCTGACGCCAGGCGGAAGATGGACGGTGCTTGCAAATGTTCTGCCCGACGATTTCATGACCGCTGATCCGACCGGCGCGTATCGCGCAGACAACCATATGTGGCTTTTTGGATCCCGCGACGGCTGGGTCTTCCACGCCGGACCGTCGCGAAAAATGCACTGGATCAACACAGCCGGCGTCGGGTCAGTCGTGTATGCCGGGCTACGAGGCGATGACAGCGATGCGATGAATGGCAATTTCATTCCTTACGACATCAATAAAATTCTGACCGTCGGCGGCGCGCCAAGCTACGATAAGCCAACGCCGACTAACAACGCCTTTATCCTCGACCTGGCCCCGGGTCCCGCCGTCGCGCCTTACGTAAAGAAACTTGGCTCGATGAAATATGCCCGCACCTTCGCCAACTCGGTTGTGCTGCCGAACGGCGATGTGGCGGTTTTCGGTGGCGTAAAAAGCGGTGGCAACCTTTTCTCTGATTTTAACTCGGTGCTGATCCCCGAAATCTGGAATCCGACGACGGCAAACTTCACGTCGCTCGCGCCGATGAATACACCGCGTAATTATCATTCATTTGCTCTTCTCTTGCTCGACGGCAGCGTGCTTGTTGGCGGCGGAGGGCAATGCGGAAAATGCACGACAAACCATCCTGACGCGCAGATTTTCAAACCGCCCTATCTTTTGAATCCGGACGGCGCTTCGCGCGACCGCCCCACCCTGTCGTCCGCGCCCGCGACAGCGACCCATGGTGAGACGATTACGGTCGGTATCGGGAACAGCGTGTCGTCCCTCAGCCTCGTTCGGATGTCCTCCGTGACGCACTCCCTGAACACTGACCAGCGCCGCGTACCGTTGACGATCGTCAGCCGGACAGCTACGAGCGCGACGCTCCGCATTCCCGCCAATCGCGGCCTTGTCCTGTCAGGAAACTACATGCTCTTTGCGATGAAGAGTGACGGTACACCAAGCGTCGCGAAGGTTATCAACATCCGGTAGGCCGATCGGCATCGTCGAGACGACCACGGACGACGTTGATTTATCGGCTTCCATGCGTCAACGAGCAAGTTCGAAGTTCATATCCGCGCCTTCGTCGAGCGGCGCAATGACAGCCCAAGCCAAATCGCCGGATCAGGTCCGCCGATGAAATCCTTGCATCTGACCTGCCCCTGAGAAACTCGACCAGATGCGATTAGAGTCCGGCCATATCGGGACGGACGAGATGAAGAAGAAGCGGTTCACGGAAGAGCAGATCATCGGGATTTTGCGGGAGCACGAGGCGGGCGCGAAGGCGGCGGATCTGGCTCGCAAATATGCTGTGTCGGAGACGACGCTTTACAACTGGAAGGCCAAATATGGCGGCATGGACGTCTCCGAGGCCAAGCGGTTGAAAGCGCTCGAAGAAGAGAATGCGCGGCTGAAGAAGCTTCTGGCCGATCAGATGCTGGAAGCCGCGGCGCTGAAGGAGCTTTTGTCAAAAAAATGGTAGGGCCCGCCGCCAAGCGCGCAGCCGTTGTGCATCTGCGAGCCGCCATGGCTCTGTCGGAGCGTCGGGCCTGCCAGATTGTCGCCGTCGATCGCGCGACCGTCCGCTACATCTCGAAGCGGCCGACCGACAAGCCGTTACGGGAGCGGCTGCGGGAACTCGCCAACGAGCGCCGGCGCTTCGGCTATCGGCGGCTGTTCGTGCTGCTGCGGCAGGAGGGCGAGACGTCGGGCAAGAACCGCATCTACCGGCTCTATCGCGAGGAAGGGCTGACGGTGAGAAAGCGGCGCGCCCGCCGAAGGGCTGTCGGCGCGCGGGCGCCCATTCCTGTCGAGGCGCGGCCGAATGCGCGTTGGTCTTTGGACTTCGTGCATGACCAGTTCGCCTGCGGACGCCGGTTCCGCATCCTGAACATCGTCGACGACGTGACGCGTGAATGCCTCGCGGCGATCCCCGACACATCCATCTCGGGCCAACGCGTGGCGCGGGAACTGTCGGCGCTGATCGCATGGCGCGGCAGGCCCGGCATGATCGTTTCGGACAACGGCACGGAGTTCACCTCGAACGCCGTGCTGTCGTGGTCGAGCGAGAACAGGATCGAGTGGCGCTATATCGCGCCGGGCAAGCCGATGCAGAACGGCTTCTGCGAGAGCTTCAACCGGCGCATGCGCGACGAACTGCTGAACGAGACGCGGTTCTTCGGGCTCGACCATGCCCGGGAGAAGATCAGCGCCTGGGCCCAGGACTACAATCACCGCCGCCCGCATTCGGCCCTCGGCTATGCGACGCCCGCCGCCTTCGCGGCCAATCTCACCGCAACAGGCGATCGGCTGCGCAACCCGGACCAACTCCGCCGATCGCCTGTTGCTCCATTCGCGCCCTCGGGCGTATCAACCGGAAGGACTCAACCCGCCGCTGGATGAAAGTTCAGGGGCAGGTCACATCCAACAAGCGCATCAGCCAGAAAGCAGATTACATTTCCTGTCCCGAATTTCAGATTCACATCACTGGTTTAGAATATTCCGGCATCCAGGCCCGAGGCCATCAATCCTCCCAAGGCGTGGCATTCGGCAACAAGATCCTCACTCCAAGGACCCCGGCAAATCAGCGGTTCCTGCACTTTACGCCACCGCAAACCTGTCGTGATTGCTTCCACGCTTCTTTTTGTCCCCGTCCCGTCATTTCCGGCCCGGATATACAAGGCGTATGGCATGCCTTGGCAACGTTCAAGACATGGATAATAGCAACGATCAAAAAAATCCTTCAGCGCGCCGCTCTTTTAACCGAGATTCTCTGTCGTCCCAAGAATGATCGCACTTGCCGGCAGCACGTCAACCTCACTGGCCGCAAACGGACTTTTCACGATGACGTCAACGTCCATTATGTCTGTCGAACGCGCGCCGTCTGCAACAGCTTCCCGAAGCCTTAGTGTGTTGGGGGAAGGCGCATGGGCGACGATAAGCAAACGTTTGCGGTTAATTGACGCCTCCCAATCTTCACCTGCCGCATACCAAATCTACGTCAGCATTTATTAGTCTCGTCCGGGTCGGGGCAACAATCGGAATCACCCGCTGGCCAGATTCCGTTAAATCCCGGTCAATATTGCCCGAATGTCTTTCCTCCCATATCCGGCCGAGAATTTCACGAAGCACACATTCTCGGCCTTCAAAAAGCGCCCGAAAGGCTATCAGCCGAATACCGGAGAATTGAAGTCCATGAACGATGACCCGGTTCACGTCGTGATTCCCGCGCCTCCGCGCCGAAACTATTCACTCTGTCGTGTTTGGCTCCGTCGAACTCCCGAAAGGATTAACGCCGCCGAAGCCAAGTGGATTTACCCTCACGTTGCCACGCGGATTCACGCCTGCGTCGGTATTTGATCGACCCGCCATATTGCTTTGCTGGTCGGTATAATAGCTCCTTCCGGTGATCGGCGTCTCATGTCTCTGACCGATCATGTTATCATATGCGTCACGAAAATGCCGACGCTGTTGCGCCGAAGCGCCGAATGACCAAAGCACAAGCGCCACCATTACGCACAGAGATAATTGCGACAAAGCAGATGTGCTTCCAAACATTATGGCGCCCCCCACTTGAGTTAACGAGATGACGTCAGGAAACTGATGACGCCGCACACAAATCAATTACATGATCACGAGTCTCGGCATCACGAAAGACCGTTCAGGAAAAGCGTGCGCGAACTCTCCCCCCGGCGCCCAACAAAACAAGAAGCGCGACAAAGTTTGAATGAGCCTAATGAACCGACACTACCACTCTCGCTTCAAGGCCTCTGCGCACTTTTCGTCACGGCTCCAAGGATACTCTATCCAATCTGCTCCTCATGGCTCGCAACCCAAACCATGAAGCAACCTCGCGCAGTTTTGCTTTCCATTACCACTATTTTTTGCGCCGCTTACCGATAGGAGTAAAGCAAAAATCTGACGCGCTTGTAAACAGCTCTAACCTGTATTAAGCCGTCGTCTAGACGTAGACAATCGGACATCAGAATATCTTTATGTTCCCCAGCGATTTGAAAAGATGACTTCGAATACCAGCATGTGTTAGCGACGCTTCGGGGGTGCTTGTTTAGCCGTCGCTGGAGTCACAATATTTGAATGTTTAGAATGCACATCCCGAGGCGCAGCAGGACACGAAGCGATATGAAACAAGGGCCTGTATGGAGTTCGATGACCGAGCGTGATCTTCGAGGAATTGTTTCGGTTTCAAAAATCATTCACCCCAATATGAGCGAGCGCCCCGAAGTATTTGCGGAAAAGCTTAAGCTTTTCCCCAGTGGCTGCTTCATCTTAGGGAGGGGCGGAAATCTGACGGGTTACGCCATTTCGCATCCTTGGATGCTCTATGACGCGCCGCCGCTCGACAATTTCCTGAATGACTTACCAAAATCGCCCGATTGTCTATACCTGCATGACATCGCGATTTTGCCTCATATGCGAGGCCGAGGCGCTGCAAATACATTGGTCGGACACTTGGCGACCATCGCGAGGCGAAACCGACTTGCATTCATTGCGCTCACCTCAATCTATGGTAGCGGTTCACTTTGGCGACGCTTCGGGTTCGATGAGATTCAAGTAGCCGGGAAGTCACCGACACTTGGTTCTTATGGCCCCGGGGCGAGCTACATGGTCAAGGCGCTATAATTGTCAGTGACACTGCTCGCAGTGTCACGGGGAAACGGCCGCTCCCTTGACGCGCCGACGTTAACCCGCTTGACGGGCCCCGGCTGCTGACGCGTTTTCAGCCGCTGATAATCTACTGAAAATGTTCCTCCTTGAGCTTCGTCTTGTGATCTGGCCCGGCAAATTCACGTCGGCATGACTTGCTGAGGCGACTCATGTTCGATCTCAGGCAATCCTCAATTTCAGATACGAACGGAATATCGGAACTGCAGAACTTGAATGCATCTCCCATGCAATCGGATCGCTCCTGAGCGGTCCCCTGGGCCGACGCAGGCGTGACGCCTATCGAGGAAATAAGTGTCAGAAGGATGAAAGCTCTACGCATGATTTTTCCTTGCGGTCTTCTATGAGTCTTTTCAAGTGGTTCGGCGTCTTAGACGCCTGAACGAGCTGCGTAACTCGCCACGCATTTCAGGTCGAACTTCCAAAACGCTCTCCGCTTCAGAGGAGAAATGAACCGTTATCAATTACGTGCACGGTTCATTGCCACTCTCATAACGGCGCCACGACAAGGTAATGAACGCCATTATTGCCGTATTGCGGAGCTAACCATGTGCTCCCGCAGACATAGTAAGCGGCGCCGTTCACAAGGCGATAGGCGCAGCCCTCTGGCAGAACGGCAATGCTGGTTCCAATCGCATAGGAATTTGCGACGGCGTTCACTGCGGCGGCCGTTCCGATAGCAGCGGCGGCTGCACCGGCGCCACACGCGTAGCACCCCGCGCCATAATAGCTATTGACGACGACGGGACCATGATAGCCGCCCCAATATGCGCCGCCATGGTATCCATCTGCGTGCCATGTACCGCCATTACCGCCGATCCCACCCGCATGCCATTCACCTGCGGGTCCACGATAGCCTGCCGCGACGCCGCCCTCCGGACCTCTGGCGACAAATGCGCCGTCGCCGCGAAAGCCCTCGAAGCCCCCGGCGTGAAATCCGCCGAAACCTCCGCCCCGCCATGCGTGAGCAGGATTTATTGCGAGGAACGATGCTGCAAGGACGAGGGAGAAAAATCTGCGTTTATTCATCGCGGTCTTCCTTGATGCGAGTTCAGATCATTTATTCGCCGGAGCTGACAGCCCCGGCTTTGAGAATTTGATACGGCCAGCTTTTGCCGCCGCCGTTGACCGGAAGGTCTTTGCCGACGTCGCTGCATCAATTCTCCAGTTCGAAAATTCCAGCATGCTGCGCGGCTTGTCTTTCGATTTCGCGGGCGTCAGCCAGACCAGACGCGGCAACTTATCCTTTGCGCCGATCCAGATCTGGGCCTGAAAATTCGCATTTGCGATTGCCACGATGTCTGTCGTTGTCCCACCGACGACCGTTGATTGACCCATGACGAAGGCGGAGGTCAGACCCTCGATGATTGCAGCATAGGGATCCGCGACGATGAAGTCGACAAAAGGAAAATAAATCCCCGCCTTTGAATAGGCGGCCTCCAGCATATCATCGAGCTTCGGAGGAGCGGATTCCACCGCGATGAGATTGGACGCAGGAAGAAACACGGCCATCTCGGCGCCGTCGTAATAAAATTCCGAAGCAGGACCGTCGCCCAAGGTTACGATCTTCAGCTTGTCAGGACGCTGAAGGGTTACATTTGACGAGATCATATAAAACAGAGGCTGACCGTTCGACGCGGGTTCATCAAATGCGCGTCGAATATTGAACGACATCGACTTAGCTTTCGCCAAAGTGTCGCTCATGCCTTTAAGAATATCGAGCGCTTTTGGATCAATCGCACCGATCGACGCCTTTGGAGCCGTCGCGGCAGGTGGCTGCTCTCCAGATGCCGGCCCCTGAACGCCGACACCGATCAGCGCAAGCGTTGTCAGTAGCAATAAACGATATTTCATTCATGCCCCCCATAAGCCGACGCGTGGTTCGCGCTTGTTGGATCTCCGGCCGCCCCTCGACATTTGTCGACTGCCAGCGATGCAATATTTCGCACCGCTGAGATCAGGCGCTATCAGTCGCGTCCTCATGCGAAGGAACGTCATTCCCTCACAACTGTGCGCATGATAAAAGGATATACGTGGTGTCGCAATGACGAAGGTGTCTACATTGCGAGGCCCGAGATTGCTGGCGGCCATGCCGGTGAAAGGTCGACAACGGGTATGTGAAAATGATCTCGGGCCACGGGGTCACGCCGCCAACTCGCCAAAGTCTGTTTGCAATTCTTGCACTATCATTTTCAACCAAGATCAATAAAGTTCGGCGCAACTCGATCCCGCCTTTATGCAGTCACAACCATAGTTCACGCGGTCGGAGAAATTGGCGTTCGTCGATTCGCGCTTCAATGCTTGATGTCTTTGGCCGCTGCGATACCAAGAATCTTGGAGGCCTATCGAGTTCAAGTGCGATGTGAGCGATCAAAAGTCTGGAGGATGGCCTCTCGATCGCCCTGACAGATGTAGATCCGATCACCAGAATTTCAGAAATCCCAAAAACCCCTTGCGGGCCGCTCTCTGCGCCGCGAATTGGCGCCTCGCGCTTTCACGCAGTTCCAGCATCTTTCTGTCGGAAACGCTGAAATCCTCTACAGCTTCCTCGAGAAGTCGAAGAGCAGCGTCGAGACTTTGCTGTGACGACGCCTCAGCGTCACTCGTTGCAGCTTCATTCTCCGGCGTCTTAAGCGTCCGGATTCTTGCGATCGCGAACAGGGCCGCGCCGATCGTCACGGCAAAGGCGATTAAGGCCGCTGTAATGGGCGTCGAAGAATCTTCTTCAGGAGTCGTGAATTGCCCTTCGCGCCATTCGCCGCTTTGCGCGCGGCCGTCCGGGTAAAGCAGAACGCCACGGCCGTGCAATGCGCCGTCACGCCAATGACCGTTATACTTCCGTCCGTCGGGATAGGTGAATGCGCCCTCGCCGTCAGGTCTGCCGTTGCGAAATGCGCCGACGTATTCTCCCCAATATTGATAGGTAAGGATGCCCTGTCCGTTTGGCGCGCCGTCATGATATTCGCCAACATATTTTCCACCGTCGGGATATGTGTGTGTTCCCTGACAGCCATTCCAGCTTGCGACCGGCGTCGCTGGACACGCGGGCAAAAGGACTTTTGAAACAGCGGTTGCCGGCGACACGAACACGCCAAGAACAAACATGGCGTTCATCAATGAGATCAGCGGCTTCGGCCTGCCAGGTTTCGCATCATTTTTTTTGCCGCAAACCATCATCTTCAATTCTCCCTTCGCCGTCGATCCTGGATCGTCTCTGCGGCAGCATGTAGACCATGGCAGGAGTTCTTTCGCCGATACGCTTATAAATCAAGAACCATGCCCCATTTCAGCGAATTGGCTCATGCTTCATATTTTGTCGTTCAGTTGCGCGAAAGTCCGCGCGCGCTTTTCCGCAGCGCTGTTTTATTCGTTTCAAAGCGATGCGCTTCTGTGAACCCGCATATGTCTTGCGTCGCGCCTGGCCTGCACTGATGTCGGCCGAGGCTCGGGGGGCAGGAAAAGGGTCCCGCCCTGCCCCCTTTTCGTCCGGCCCAGCGGCGCCTGCGGTTCGAACATCTGTCGCGCCCGCGCCTTCGAAGACAACTTCGGCAAGGCGTGGCGATTCGGGCGTTGGCGTCAAAACGCCGGCAAGGGCCCCCCCAGCGTCACGCGCACCGCCGGCGGCTCGGCCGGCTTGAAGTGGCGATCCATGACGCCGACTGCGCATACGGCGTCAGGCGCGATGCGATTGACGCAGAGGCCATAGAGCGGGTCGCTCGGCAGCAGCGAGCCGTAACCGTATGTTATCTGGTCCGACCGCGAGTTGAAGATATTGAAGGCGTCGACCTGCAGACGCCAGCCGTCCGCCCAGCGGTAGCCGAGTCGCACGTTCAGCGTCCCGATGGCGGGGGATTTCAGATAGCCGTCCTCGGTCAGCGGCCGCATGCCGACATAACGATATTTCAGCGCTCCGAACCACCCCGTCGCCGCGCCCAGCTCCAGAGCGCCCGTCGCAACGATCGATGGCGCGTTGATAAGGTAATTGCCGGGAGCGTTGCCGAGAAAGGTTCCGTAGGGAAGCGTCTCCGCCGTGATGAGATCGAGCCAGGCCAGGGTCTGAGGCTGGTCGACGCCGCGATAGCGCGCATTCACCAGCGCGACGTCGCCGTCGAAGGTTATCCAGGAGTTCGGCCTATAGTGATTGGTGATCTCGAGGCCATAGCGCCGGCTCGGCCGACCGAAGGTGGTCGTGCCGGCGTCGCCCACGAACTGGTCTTCCGATTCGAGATTGAGCCAGAACAGGCTGAGACTCGAATCGAGCCCCTCGATGAATTTCGTGCGCGCGCCGATCTCTGCGCCTCGAGATTTGACGAGCAATGGGATAGCCGCAACAGGCGCGAAGCCATCGGCGTCGGAGAGTTCGGATGTGGCGAATCTCTGCACCGCGCCGCGCGCGTCCGTCGAGTGCATGCCCTCGCCATAGTTCAGGAAAAGCTCCGTCTTGTAGAAGGGGCCGAGAATGATCGACGCCTTGGGACTCATGATCGCCGCGTCTTTCGAGCCGCTGTTGAACGGTCCCGTCCACAGAAAGGCGGGATATCCTGTGCTGGCGAGGAATTTCGGCGCGTCCCACAGCGTCTGGATCGAGTTCACGTCGGCGGTAAAGAAATCGAAGCGCGCGCCGGCGACCGTGCGCAGCCACGGCAGCCACTTTACGGTCGTGTCGGTCCATAAGCCGACGCTCCCCTCGCCCGCATAATCGTTACGGATCGCGTCATATGATTGCCGGCGCAGGCCTTCCTGCAGGCCGAGGCGGATGTCGTCGTAACGACCCTGCAGACCCAGGCGCGTCACTACCGGCAGGCCGAAGGAATCCCATTTGATATCGTGCCGAGCGTTGACGCCGATCATGGTTCGGCGATCGAACTGCCGGAACTGGTCGCCAAGATCAGGATGCGCCAGGAAGTAGGTGAAATTGTTGTACAACTCGAGCGTCGAGCGCACCACATAGGCTTCGATGCGCGAAGCGTGGGCGCCTTCGGTCCGGCTCCAGCGGCCGGAGAGGCTGAAGCGGGTCGTGTCGCCGCCGTCGGTCGGGTCCATCGTTCCCCAAAGCGACTTCAGACCCGAATCTACGACGCGGGCGGGGATCTGGTCCGTCGAAAACCATTTGTTGGCGTAGGCCATGGCGGTAAGCGACATGCCGTCCGACTGCGCGCCGCGCGTCCACCGCAAGACACTGTTGATGCGTCGCAAATTGTCGCCGCGTTCCCAGGGGCCGTTGTAATATTGCGCCTCCGCCGCGCCGAGCACGGTCCCCTCGTGGACATCGCGCCAGGATTTGACGCCAAGCGCGCGGCCATAGGCGAAACTTCCGCCGGTAAGCTGGAAATAGTCGCGATCTACCTTGTCGAGATATTGCAGATAGACCGAGCCGGCGGAAGAGAAATCACCGTCCTCCGCGTCGTAAGGCCCCTTTCGGACGAGCATGCCCTGCAGCAATTCGGGAATGATGAAATTGGCGTCCGCGTAGCCTTGCGCATGGCCATGGGTGCGCATGTTCAAGGGCATGCCGTCGAGATAGAGCGCGAGATCCGTGCCATGGTCGAGATTGAATCCGCGAAGGAAATATTGATTCGCCTTGCCGTCGCCGCTGTGCTGACTGACGACGAGGCCGGGAACGATTTCGAGCGCGTCGGCCGGACGCGCGATGGGAACGGCGTTGATTTCCGCTCCTGTAAAATATTTCTCGCTCGCGGCCGTTATGGGCGGCCTTGGAACGCTCTCCGTCGAACGCGCGGCAACCGGCGCCGGCGTCCGCGTCGGGGAAACGGTCGCGACGGGATGGGGCGCCGGCGCGTGTGCTGCCGGCGACGGGACCCGGCGCGTCGTATGGCCGCCCACCTCGATGGTTGGCAGCGCCTGTTGAGCGAGCGCCGCGCCGGCATAAGAGGCAAACACCAGCGCCGCAGCGCTGCGGACAGTGGGACGAGAAAGGTAAGCGACAGACGATAATGGAGGAATATGCGCAGAAATGCGCAAACGACAGCCGGACATGGTGGCGCTCGCAACAGACGTGGACCGTCACTGCGAGAGGTCGCTCCCCATCCTCCGCCGTTGCGGCGGACAACAGGTTTCGGCCGCATCGGTGCACCCCGCCCGACGCTTTCGCGCGTGACCACGAATGATGGCAGGTCTCCTGGCTCGTGGGTCGTCGCCTCGAGACCGCCTTCCCGGAACGCCATGTCCCAGTGGCTTTTTTGGTCTACGGCTCACCACTTACAGTTGCGGGGGCAGCCGCGGCATTGCGCACTCGAGCGCGCTCACCGCGTTCCCTTTTGATCCCTTTCGGGAACCATCGCCACGAGTAAACATTTGACAGGGCTGGCGAGTCAAGTCGATTGAAAACAAGAATAGAGTCGCCCCGATCCGTCAGCCGAGGCTTTTCTTGTCGCCCTGCTTCCCGTCGATGGTTTTCAGCCGCATCCTGGCGCGCTGCGCCGCCTTGCTTTTATCCGCGTCCGACATACGCATCCAGTTCGCGATCTCGTCGAGATCGCGACCGCAGCCTGTGCAAACGCCCTTGTCATTCAGCTTGCAAACCTTCACGCATGGGCTATCGACCATTTGATTTCCCGTTCCACTCGCCTAACCGTAAAGACGGGCCGGAGGATTCGGCCGGCGTCCCCAATATTATCAATGGGCCGCCTAGTAAACGTTTGCTTAGAATCAGTTGCGTCTATAGAAGCTAGGCTGAAGCGCGGAAAACGCTGTTACGCCCACGATCATTTACGGCCATGCTCTGCGGCCTGAAGGAGTCAACCGACGATGGAGTTCAAACCCGATACGAAAAACGCGGTTTTTGTCGGTGAAGGGGTGCATATCAACGGCGAAATCAATGCAAGCGGCATTGTGATGATTCAGGGCACGTTGACGGGGGAGGTCAATTGCGGCCTGTTGCTTGTCGGCGAAACCGGTGTTGTCGACGGCGTCGTCTCGGCGACTGAAGCGGATATTTCCGGAAGCATCCGCAGCGAAATCACCATCAAGCAGTTGCTGACCGTCCGCGAGACCGGCCGTGTCGAAGGTAATTGGAATTACGGCGAGATTGAAATCGAAAAAGGCGGCCTGCTCAAAGGTAGGGCTGAGTCGACAGGCTTCCGCAGTGAGCGTCCCGCTGTATCTCACGAGCAGCCGACCAGGCTGCCCCGTCCGAAAAAATAGCCAGTCAGCTATTCAACCTGAGGAGACTCATCGTGGCTAAGGCAAAAGTCAGCAAACCCGCCCCGGCGAAAAAGAAGAGCAAACCCGAACCGGCCACTGTTCGTCCGTTCAAGGAAACCCTGACCAAATCGGCGCTTATCAATCTGATCGCCGAGCAGAACGAACTTCCGCGCAAGACGGCCGTCGGCGTCTACGCGACGCTCGAAAGCGTGTTTCTCGGCTCCGTGCACCCCAGGGGCGTGGGCGAATTCACCCTGCCCGGCCTGTTGAAGGTCACCCTCCGCAAAGTGCCTGCGCGCAAGGCGGGAACGCTCGTCCGCAACCCCGCCACCGGCGAGATGGTGAAGGGCGCCGCGAAGCCGGCCAGCGTGCGCGTGAAAATCCGCGCTCTGTCGAAATTGAAGAACGCGGCTACGCCCTGATCCGGCTTGCCGCCAGTCGAAAACTGCCGGGAACGGCGGCGAAAGCTCTCGTGACGCCGCCGTTCATCCAATCCGGGAAATGAGAGGGGCCTGAGCCGTGCGTCCGCCCTCTCCTCCTCGCGGTTTGGCGCGTTGAAGCCACAGTCGTAACGTATTCTTCGAGTCCCGTGTCTTTGACGCTTCGCTCGTTGGGTTCGACCAAAATTTTGAAAACCTGTCCGAGGCAGAGCGTCGATAGCGGCGGCAAGGCGATATTGATCGCGGCCGGCCTCAGCGACCGCAAGGCGTTCGGATCGCGAGATGGGGAAACGCCATTCTCCGCAGGTCGGCGGCGTGTGCTGCAGGCCCACCTGTTCGGCCTTCGTCAAAGGCGCAAAGGCTTGAAAATTGAGCCAATCGTTTGAGTTGATCAATGACGACGCGCGGATGATCGACTGTGGTTCATGATCTGTGAATTGAGTATAATTTTTTTGTCTGAATGGACTTGCGTCAACGACTCGGCGGCGATCTCTGTCGTATTTTTTCCGGCGATGGCCCGATCAATCGATGACGAGTTACATCTTCTGGGGCGTCGCCGAACGACTGGCCTGACCTGCGCTTACCGAGCTCCGGCGGCGCGAGCATTCGAGCGCAGACGCCGTTAAACGCCGACGCCATGATGAATGCTTGCCAGGCTCGCGGCGGCGCCGATAAACTTCTCAAAAGGAGGCAAACGTCGATGAAGCAAATTCCACAAAAAGGCGCGGTGCTGGCCATTGCTGCGGTTTCGCTTGCGTTGTCGGGCGCGGTTGCGCCGGTCAAGGCGACGCCCGGCAAAGTTCATTGCCTCGGCGCCAACAGTTGCAAGGGCAAGACCGACTGCCATACGCCCAAGAACGCCTGCAAGGGCATGAATGCGTGCAAGGGTCAGGGCTGGGTGTTCACGGAATCGGAAAAGGCCTGCGAGGACGCCGGCGGCAAGGTCCTCGACTGATCGTCCGGCGCCTTCACATGATCGAGGCCAACGTCCGTGAGGGCGCTGGCCTTTTTCGCAATCGGGAAACTCAAAGCCCGCCAGCGCATCGAGCCCGCCGCCTCGCGTCAACGCGGAACGAAGGCGATCACGCGCGTCGGCGCGCCCGAGCCGTGCGCGATCTTCATGGGAGCAGCTACAATGACGGCGCCCGTCGCGGGAAGCTGATCGAGATTGGTCAAATTCTCCAATCCGGCGACATTGGCGGCGCCGACGATCCGATGCACCAGAAACTCGCGTGACGGTCCGTTGTCCACGCTGGCCGTGTCCACGCCGATGACGCGGACGCGCCTTTCGTTTACGAGAAAAGTCGCGGCCTCGGGTCCAAAGGACGGAAAATGAAGGTTGGACGCGTCGCCTGGCGTGTCGTCGCCCATATAGGCTTTCCGATCCGGCCAGCGCGAACTCCAGCCCGTGCGAAGCAGGAAAATCGCCTGGTCGGGAATACGACCATGGGCCTTCTCCCAGTCGGCGATGTCGGCCGGCGTGAGCGTATAGTCGGAATTGTTTGCGGCCTTCCCGGAAACGTCGATCACGACGGCGGGCCCGACGAGGCGCTCGACCGGAATATCCGAATTCGCCCATCGCCCCTCGGCAAAATGCATCGGCGCGTCGAGATGCGTGCCGCCATGCTCGGGCGAGCAGAAAGTGTTCGAGTAATAGAAGAACCCGCCTTTCGTCAGCCCCTTGTGCTGCTGCTTCAGTTCGAAGCCCGATTTCTCCGTCGGCCAGTAGATCGTGTCCGCATCATAGGCGTGACTGAGATCCACGATTTTCGTGGCGGCGAGGTCGATCGTCTGAGCTTGAGCTGAGCAAATGAGTCCCGATGAAAGGGCTCCCAGAGCAATCGCTCCCGCAAACAGGATTCGCGACATTCCACCATCTCCATTGAAACGAAAACCCGCGCATCAATCGCCGGCGCCGGCAATCGGGTCCGGCCCGCGAAAAGAGCTTCCCTGAACTTTGCCGACGTTGCAACGAACGGGGGCGCTCGATGAACATCTTTCTGAAACCCGACGATTCAGGATTGATTCATGTAAACTCGGACAACTCTTGATTCACGATCTTGTTTAAGCCGCAATTCAGACGCGGTCGCTAAATTCCTCTCCATCGACAAGCGAGAAAAATAACCAAGAAACTCAGGGATCAAGATGATGCTTCGCGCCGAAACCAAAACCGCCGACCGCGCCGCTTCAATCATGCCGGCCTACACGAACACGGTCCTGCTGCTGGAGCGCCTGCATCGCCGCCTGCTGGAAGTGATCAAGGACGCGCTGGATCGCGCCAAGGTCGAGGACGTCAATGCAGTTCAGGCCCTGATGCTCTACAACATCGGCGACCAGGAACTGACCGCCTCCGAACTGCGCGCACGCAATTATTACACGGGCTCCAACTCGTCCTATAATGTCAAGAAGCTCGTCGAAGGCGGCTTCATGCGATACTCCAAGTCCCGCATCGACCGCCGCTGCGTGCGCCTGAGCCTCGGCGAGCGCGGCAAGGAAATCCATGCGCTCGTCGCGCAGGCCTATCAGAAGCACGCGCAGACGATCGAGCAGCTGGGCGGCATTGAGGCTGACGATTTCTCGGCCCTCAATCGCTCGATGTCGCGCCTCGATCGCTTCTGGGAAGACCAGATCCAGTATCGGCTTTGAATGACTGCAGCGCAGCTTTATCGCTCACGCGGCCGCCGATCGATCCGGCGGCCGCTGGCGTTTCAGGCGTATGCCGAAGGCGCTCACGCCTTTGGCGCAAAGATCGCCGCCACGAAAATCACTGCGCTGCGGCGACCGCCGAACTGATGATTCCGTCGACCTTCCAGTCGAAGCCGAAGCGAAAGACGTTCGTTCCGAAGGTTCCGGTCGAAAAGCTGCCCGCGAGCGGTGGCATAGGCAGCGGCGCCACACCATAAGCCGGCCCCGAAACGCCGCTGAAACTCACGTAGAGATATTCGGCCCTCATCGAGAGATTTTTCGTCAGCGCATACATCGCGCCGCCGCCGAGCGCCCAGCCCGCCTTGTTCTGCGACGCCGAGCCGCCGAACACGCCGCCGGAAATCTGGGAGCCGTGCGCGTTCACTTCGCCATAGGCGACGCCGCCGGTCACGTAGCTGAGCGCGTTACCGGAAGCGTAGCCGGCGCGAAGCCGCGTTGTTCCGAACCAGGATACGTCGTTTGGCGTGTTCGTGTAGACGAAGCCCAGCGGTCCGCCGATCGTCGCCGCCTGATGCTGGGCCTTCACGTCGCTCCACTGGGCGTCGGTCTCGACGCCGACGACGATGTTTTTCGTCAATTGGTAATTATATCCGCCCTGGGCGCCGCCGACGTAACCAGCCGTCCGGTTGGACGCCGTCGTCGTCTCCGCAAGCCCCGGCGCGCCCGGCTGGACGAAGGTGGTCGAGCCCGTCACGACGCCGCCGCCGTAGCCGCCGTTGATGCCGACATAGAAGCCGGTCCAGTCATAGGACGGCTCGGAAAAGATCGTTGCAAGCAGACTGCCATCGGCGAGATTCGAGAAATCGCCGACCCCGCCGAACTTGTAGTTCAGGCCGCTCCTGACGATGTGTACGTCCACGGAGTTAGTTCGGAACGATCCCGCCATCGGCGTCACGGGCGGCGCCCCGACGCCGGTCGCGCCGCCGCCGACGCCCGGAAGGTAGAGATAGAGATACTCAGCCTTGGCGGAAAGATTGCTGTTCAGCGCAAACTCGATGCCGCCGCCCATCGCCCAGCCGACACGGGTGTTGGTCCGGGAGCCCGTCGTCGCCAGTCCCGACCCCAGGAACTGCACCCCGCTCGACTGCACTTGCCCATAGGCCACGCCGCCGGTCACGTAAGGCAGCAGGCGCCCGACTGAATAGCCCGCGCGGGCGCGCGTCGAGCCGAACCAGTCGATCCCGCTGTGTATGTCGGCGTTGGTGATAAGGGCCGGATTCGTCGCGAAGGTCGTCGCCTGATGCGACGACCTCATGTCGCTCCATTGGAAATCACTTTCCAAGCCCAGCACGAAATGATTGGCGAAGGAATAGGTGTAGCCGAACTGACCGCCGGCGATGAAGCCGCTCGCCCGATTCGTCGTCGTGGTCGCGGTGCTGAGACCGGGTACAGCCGAAACAAAACCGACGTCCGAGTCCAGCACGCCGCCGCCGAAGCCTCGGTTAAAGCCGATGTAGAAGCTCGTCCACAACGGCCGCGGCGGCGCGGCGGGCGGCGCATCCTCCTCGGAGGGCGCTTCCGCTGCGAATGCCGGGAAGGACAGAGCCGTAAAAACAACAATCGGGGCAAGCTTGCGCAACCGTACGCTCCTCGATGGACCACCCTGCTAATCTAGCAGGCGATACAGTAGCCCAACATTGATTTCTTGAGAAATTTTCCCACCGTGGCTTTAGGATCACACCCCCGGATTCTTCGGCGTTTTCCCGCTTAAATCATCGGAAAGCGGCGAAATGAGCGGTTGTCGCACATCCGCTCGGTCAGATAATTGCGGGCGCGACCAAAAAGCCAACCCGGATAACGCCATGGCCACAGTTTCATTGCTCACCGATGAACAGCTTTCACCGGAGGCGCGCGCGGTTTTCGACGACATCCGCGCCACCCGCAACAGTGAGTTCGTAAACAATTTCTGGCGCGCGCTCGCGCATGATCCGGCGACGCTCAGGCGGACATGGCAGAGCATAAAGGCCGTGATGGGGCCCGGGGCCCTCGACCCCAAGACGAAGGAGATGCTCTACATCGCCGTATCCGTCGCCCAGGGATGCCCCTATTGCATCCACTCTCACACCGCGAGCGCGCGCGCCAAAGGCATGACGGATGCGGAATACCATGAACTGCTGGCCGTCATCGGCATGGCCGCTGAAACCAATCGCCTCGTGACGGCGCTGGGCGTGCCGATCGACGAAGCGTATGAGGTTCGCTGACCGTGCGGCGAGGCGCGCGATGATAAAATACGGCCTATTTTCATCGCGACGCAAATTACAATATCCAGATCGAAACGGCGGGCCGGCGCGGGTTTAGCGCGCCGTCGAAATGATTAGCGCCTTAGTTGACAAAGGCGATGACGGCGATCGTTGAAGGACAGGGATTTCCTTTTTCAGGGCGTCCGACTTGGAAGGATGGCAAAATAACTATAAAAGCAACTCAGGCAAACATTCGCATTGTTTGCAAACATAGTGAAATTACAGGAATAATCGAATGATGGAATTCACGCCGGATACGAAGAACGCGGTCTTCCTCGGCGAAGGCGTTCAAATCACCGGAGAGATTCACGCAACCGGCGTCGTCATGATTCAAGGTGAACTGAACGGCGAAGTAAATTGCGGTCTGCTGATCGTCGGCGAGTCCGGCGTCATCGATGGCGTGATTTCTGCGACGGACGCCGAGATATCCGGCAGCATTCGCAGCGACGTGACCATCAAGCAGTTGCTGAGCGTGCGCTCGACCGGCCGCGTCGAAGGGAACTGGAATTACGGCGAAATCGAAATTGAAAAGGGCGGCGTGCTGAAAGGAGTCGCCGAATCGACCGCGTTTCGCAGCGAGCGCGCCATCCCCCCGTCGGAAGGACCGCTGAAACTT
Organism: Methylocystis sp. ATCC 49242; assembly: GCF_000188155.2. Classification (NCBI taxonomy): domain Bacteria; kingdom Pseudomonadati; phylum Pseudomonadota; class Alphaproteobacteria; order Hyphomicrobiales; family Methylocystaceae; genus Methylocystis; species Methylocystis sp. ATCC 49242. The sequence goes on along the minus strand of NZ_KE124774.1, from coordinate 508,348 downwards.
ACGCGCTCCAGAAAGTAGAGGCCGATGAACGGAGCGCACGCGCTCCTCGACCGCGTGTCGCCGGGATCGATTCCCCGGCGCCTGAAGCAGATTGGTTGACTTTGACAGCCGCGGGCGACATTGACCGCTGGCAATCTCTCAGTCAGGCAATCGCGATGCGCTCCAAAATCTTCATCGACGGCGACGCCGGCACGACCGGTCTGGAAATCCGCGAGCGACTTGCGGGCCGCGCCGACATCGAACTCGTGGCGATCCCGGCCGAAAAGCGCAAGGACGCCGCCGCCAAGCGTGACATTCTCGGCGCCGTCGACATCGCGATCCTTTGCCTCCCCGACGACGCCGCGAAGGAAACCGTCGCGCTCTGCGACGCTCTGGGAGAGAAGGCCCCGCGTCTACTCGACGCCTCGACCGCGCATCGGGTCGCGCCGGGATGGGTCTATGGCTTTCCTGAACTCTGCGCCGGTCAGTCTGACGCCATTTCTTCAGCCCCGCGCGTCGCCAATGTCGGCTGCTACGCGACCGGGTCCATCGCCCTGCTGCGCCCGCTGATCGACGCTGACCTGATCCAGCCAGACCAGACGCTCACCATCAACGCCGTCTCCGGCTATTCGGGCGGCGGGCGGCAGATGATCGAAGCCTATGAGAAGGGCGAGGCCCCAGCCTTCGAGCTTTACGGACTCGGGCTCGAGCACAAGCATATTCCGGAGATAATGGCCTATTCCAGGCTGACGGCCCGTCCCCTTTTTGCGCCGTCAGTGAGCAACTTCCGGCAAGGGATGCTCGTGTCGATCCCGCTCGCGCTCGACGCCTTGCCGGGCAGGCCCAAGGCCGCCGACTTCGAAGCGGCTTACGCCCGTCATTACGAGGGCGCGCCGCATGTTCGCGTCGTGAAGGCGCCGGCGAACGGACGGCTGGACGCACTGGCGCTCAACGGCACGGACGACATGGAGCTTTTCGTCTTCGCCAATGAGACGCGCCGTCACGCCATCCTCGTCGCGCGGCTCGACAACCTTGGCAAGGGCGCGTCCGGCGCCGCCGTTCAGAATCTGGACCTTATGATCGGCGCCGGGAAATAGGCGGCGGCTTTTGCCGCCCTACTCCGCATAGGCCGTAACGCCCGCCGGAAGCTTCGCCGCCACATCCTCGTAGCGGCTGGTGCGCTTGCCCATCATCGACTCGAAAGCCTCATGGACCTCGCTCACCGAACGGTCCTTCAGCTTGCCGCCCTGCTGTTCATAGAAGATCGGCTTGTTGGCGCGCGCCGGCTTGGGCAGCAGCGCCGCCGCGGAGGTGTTGGGCGCTTCCTCCACCGTTTTCATGAACCGCTCGGCGTCCTCCGGACCGAGGAAGTGAATGAGATAGGTCTCGCCGGCGGTCAGCGCACGGCCGATTTTTTCGGCGATCTTGGCGCTGTCTTTTTTCAGCATTTCCGCCGCAAGCGCGGCTGACAGAAACGGATCGTTGCGAAGATTGAGAATCTGCGCGCGCTTCTGCGGGGCGACGCTTACGGCCTTGTCCTGCGCGGCGATGGCCTTCGCGTCTTCTTCGTGACCATAGCGGCCGCCGAAATTCTTCAACGCCTGTAGCCAGGTCTTCTCGACGAACTGGAAAAGTCCGCTGGCGGAGGAAGTCTTGGCCTTGGCCGTCGAAGAGAAGCTCGACTCCTTGTCGGCGATGGCCATCAGCAGCGCCGGGTCCATCTCCGTCTTGTTCGCCGCCTGCACGACGCGCTCGACAATGGATTGATGCACCTTCACCGGACCGAAGCGCAGCACGCCCTGAGCGTCGGCGACATCCTGATCCTTGCCGAGGCGATGCGACCAGGTGAGGGCCGCCTGTTCGAGCGAGAAATCGGAATCGAGCGCGGTGTCGTCTACGTTGGCCGCGAGCGTCATGAAGGGCGCGGTGGCGGCCCGCGCGCGGGTCAGCCGGGACAATCTGTCGGGCCGCGCCGTGTCTTCGCGCTGGACGGAAAGAGAGAGTGCGGCGATCGCCGAAAGTAGCGCTCCGACACACAGGGCGCGCACAAGGATCGGGAAGGAACGGTCTGTGCGGATCGCCGACCAGCCCTCCCTGATACGCATCGAGAGACTACGGGACGAACGCGTCCCGCCCGCTGCAGATGATCCGGCCGCTCGTGTCGATAGCGTCAAATCCGTCATGCGATGCCAAAACTCCCTGTCTCCGCAAAGGCGGCATAAACAGGAGGTTAAACGCAGGGGACGGCGAAAGAGCGGCGCGATGTGTCACGCCGCGGCCACATTCCCGCGCGCCGCCATTCGAGGCGAACGCCCGGAAAACGGGCAGAAGGGCTGGCTTGACTGCGCCGCCCTGCAAGGACCGCCTTATTTGCGCCACGAAACCCGATTGGCGGCTCAACGCGATCGAATCCAATCCCTTAGAGGGAAATCTTCGACAGCAGGCCCTGCAACAGATGATATTCCGGACCGGCGACCGGCGTCGTGCGCGACAGGAAATCGATCGGCTTGCCGTCCTCCATGCCATAATCGGCGACGCGCGTGACTTTCTTGTTCTTGTCGAAATAGACCGCGAGAACATGCTGGTCGGTGATCTTCTGCGGCATGAAGGCGAGCGACCGCTCGATGCGCTGGCTGACGTAATACCACGCTTCGCCGCCGACGGTTGAGGTCGTCGAGGGAGTGCCGAGCGCCGTGAGCACTTGCGGCGCCGTCATGCCGGGCTTCACCTGCATGACTTTGCGCTGGTCGATCACTGCGCCACGGTTGATGACGCCCTCGTAGCCGAGGCAACCGGACAACGCCAGCGCGACGCCGCAAGCGGCCGCGAGCCGCACAACCGCCCGGCCGGACGCGCCTTGGGAAAAATTGCGCAACGCCAGCGCCGTCATGTAATTCTCCGCCAAACCTCGCCGCGCCCGCGACAGCGCCGCGGCGATCATGCAATCCATGAGCAGTGCGTAACCTTCGATCGACGCGAAAGCAAGCCGCTCGTCTCTTCTTGCGAGGGGACGCTGGCGTCTGTGCGCCCGCGCACATATCTTCCCGCTAACGAAGCAAGCGGGGCGCATGGGGAAAGACATTATTATGAGACACGAGTCCCACGACAGTCATGCGGCGCACTCGCGCCCGTTGTCTCTGGCCGAGGTTCCCCCGGAGGGCCTCGACATCCAGCTCGTCGCGACGGAAGCCGAACGCGCGGCGCTCGCCGAACTCAACGGCCTGCCCGCCATCCTCTCACTGGAAGCGACCTTGCGTGCAAAACGCTGGCGCGGCGACGGCCTCGACATCGAGGGCGAAGTCCGCGCCCGCATCCGCCAGACCTGCGTGGTGACGCTCGATGAGTTCGAGTCGGACGTCGCCGAGCCATTGCACCTGCGCTTCGCGCCGCCGCAGGACGCCCCGCGCAGCCGGCCCCACCACGACTCGTCCGGCGAGGAGCACGCTCATGACGCGCTGGGCGAAGACCCGCCGGATCCGCTGATCGGCGGCGCGGCGGACCTCGGGGCGGTCGTTTCCGAATTCCTGACGCTGGCGCTGGACCCCTACCCGCGCAAACCCGGCGTCGAATTCGTCGAGCCCGCCCCTTCGACGCCGGACGAGAACGTTTCCCCCTTCGCCAAGTTGCGGGCGGCTGTCGGGAACAAGACGCCAGCCGACGGAAACTGAACCAGTTCAGCCTCTGATTCGCGCGAGATTAGGCACTTGCGCGGCCGCCCGCCAAATGGCAAGTCACGCGCGGTTGAACGCGGAGCCTGTGTTGGAAGCGTCGGCGAGCCGGAATCGATCGTCGCGGAGAGCTGTGCTCGCCCGCGGAGAATCAGTGGCCGAAGACGGCGCGACAGAATGTGGCGCGGCTTCGCAATCAGTCGGGAGATGACCGGTCACATGCCGCAGAATGTTCGGATCGCGCTCGACGCGATGGGCGGAGATTTCGGCCCGTCAGTGACGATCGCGGGCGCCGCGATCGCGCTCGAAAGACGCCCCGACAGCCGATTCCTGCTCATCGGCGACGAAACGGCGATCCGCGCCGAGCTGTCCAATCACCCTCGCCTCGCCGAACGCTCCGAGGTGCGCCATTCCGCGGTTGCGATCCGCATGGACGACAAGCCGAGCCAGGCCCTGCGCTACGGCCGCCGCGTCTCCTCGATGTGGATGGCCATCGAGGCGGTCAAGAAAGGCGAGGCGGACGTAGCGGTTTCAGCCGGAAACACCGGCGCGCTGATGGCGATGTCGAAAATCTGCCTGCGCACCATGGCGCGCATCGACCGGCCGGCGCTGGCGTGCCTGTGGCCGACCCTGCGCGGCCAGTCCGTCGTGCTCGACGTCGGCGCCTCCATGGGCGCCAACGCCAGCCATCTCGTCGATCTGGCGATCATGGGTTCGGCGATGGCGCGCATCATTCTCGGACGGGCGCGCCCGACTGTGGGCCTGCTCAATGTCGGCACCGAGGAGATCAAGGGCGTCGAGGAGGTCAAGGCCGCCGCCGCTATTCTGCGCGAATCCAATTTGCCCGGTCTCGAATACGCCGGCTTCGTCGAAGGCGACGGCATCGGCATGGGCGCGGTCGACGTCGTGGTGACGGAAGGCTTCACCGGGAACATCACACTGAAGACCGCCGAAGGCACGGCGAAACAGATCGCCGCCTATCTGCGCCAGGCGATGGGCGGGTCGCTCCTCGCAAAGCTCGGCTATCTTCTGGCGCGTGGCGCTTTTCAGGAGCTGAAGTCCCGGATGGACACGCGCTCCATCAACGGAGGCGTGTTCCTCGGCCTCGAGGGCGTCGTCATCAAGAGCCATGGCGGAACCGACTCCGTCGGCTTCGCCCGCGCTGTCGAGATCGGTTACGAAATGGCGCGCAGCGACCTCTTGAACCAGATCCGCGACACCGTCGCGCTGGCGCACCAGTTCGAGGGCGAACGCGCCGCCAATACTTCAAACCCGCCTCAGGAAGCCGCCCAGTGACGACAGTAAACTCCCAATTCCGCTCTGTCGTCCTCGGCGTGGGCTCCTATCTCCCCGAAAAGACTCTCACCAATGACGAGCTCGCGAAGCTCGTCGACACCAGCGACGAGTGGATCGTCCAGCGGACCGGCATCAAGGAGCGCCATATCGCCGCGAAGGGCGAAACGACCTCCATGCTCGGCGAAAAGGCCGCGCGCGCGGCGCTCGCCAACGCCGGCCTCCAGCCCGACGACATCGATCTGATCATCGTCGGCACCTCGACGCCGGACTGGACCTTCCCCTCGACCGCAACGCAAATTCAGGCTGCGCTCGGCATTACACATGGGGTGGCCTTCGACCTGCAGGCTGTGTGTTCCGGTTTCGTCTTCGCCGTCGCGACGGCGGACAAGTTCCTGCGCTCCGGCTCTCACAAGCGCGCCCTCGTCGTCGGCGCGGAGACGTTTTCACGCATCATCGACTGGGAAGACCGCACGACCTGCGTGCTGTTCGGCGACGGCGCGGGCGCGATGGTGCTCGAGGCGCGGGCGTCGACGGGGAGCCTTGACGAACGCGGCGTGCTGACGACGCATCTGCGCTCGGACGGACGTCATCGCGCCAAACTCCATGTCGACGGCGGGCCTTCCGCCACCCAGACCGTCGGTCACCTGCGCATGGAGGGCAAGGAAGTCTTCAAATTCGCGGTGGGCAAGGTGACCGACGTCGTCGCGGACGCCTTCGCGGCGACGGGAATCACCCCAGAGCAGCTCGACTGGTTCGTGCCGCATCAGGCGAATCGCAGGATCATCGACATGTCGGCGCAAAAGCTGGGAATTGCGCCGGAAAAAGTGATCGCGACCGTGCATTTACACGGTAACACGTCGGCTGCAAGCGTGCCGCTCGCCCTCTCCGTGGCGGCGGCGGATGGCCGCATCAAGCAGGGCGACCTCGTAATGCTCGAAGCGGTCGGCGGCGGCTTTACATGGGGCTCTGCTTTGATCCGCTGGTAAGTGGGTGAAAGAAAACGCAATTTTATTTGTAAACAGATATAGCGGATACATTTTGTCAAGCAGACATACAACCTGCGCTTGATTTCCGATTACATTTCTGGAAAAATTTGACAATCAGCGAGTTCAAGCTTTGCCTTGAGCATTCGCGGCGGAGAAATTACACGCGGCGTAAGCCTTCCATCCATAGCTTTCGCCGTTTTTGGCCAGACGAACGGTCAAGAGATCAATAGACTTCTTCGGAAGCTTTTTTCAGTCCAAAAGAATATACAAGGTAGAAGATGCGCCAGGGGGAACACGAAACGAAGCCGAATGGCTGGACAATCGAAGGGAACGGCAGTCCGGGCAGAACCGTTACACGGGCGGATCTTGCCGACGCAATCCACAAGAGGCTGGGATTGCCTCGCGCCGACTCCGCCAACTATGTAGAAATGGTCCTCGAGGAAATATTCGACAGAATTGTTTCGCGTGAGGACGTGAAGCTTTCTTCTTTCGGCGCCTTTCTGGTGCGATCGAAAAAGGAGCGGCTGGGGCGCAATCCCAAGACGGGCGCCGGCGCCAAAATCACCGCGCGGCTGGTCGTGACATTCAAGCCGTCCAACATTCTGCGCTCGAGGATCAACGGCGGGCGGAGCGTCGCCAACGGCCACGACGACGAAGAAGAATAGTTGAAGCGTATGAGCGCGACGGAATCGTGCTGACGCCACCTGAGCAACAGTCGGGAAGCGCTTGACAAAACAGCGCGCGACATGCGCCAACCGCCCATGGCCAAATCGCGCTCAGTCTTCATATGCCAGAATTGCGGCGCCGTCGCCTCGCGCTGGCAGGGCCGCTGCGAGTCATGCGGCGAGTGGAACACCATCGTCGAGGAAAGCGACGGCGGACCGACCGCCGTACGTGTAACGCGTGGACGCGCCTTCGAACTCGAGGGCCTCGCCGGCGACGATCGCCCCGCCGCGCGCATCGTCACCGGAGTGGATGAATTCGACCGGGTCACCGGCGGCGGTTTCGTTCCCGGTTCCGTGTTGCTGCTCGGCGGCGAGCCGGGCATCGGCAAGTCCACGCTGCTGATCCAGGCCTGCGCGGCGCTGGCGCGGCGCGGCGCGCGCGTCATCTATATTTCCGGAGAAGAGGCCGTGGCGCAGGTGCGGCTGCGCGCATCGCGGCTCAATCTCGCCGATGCGCCGGTTGAACTGGCCTCGGCGACCCAGGTCGAGGACATTCTCGCCACCTGCGCGACCGGCAAGCGCGCGACGCTCATCGTCATCGATTCGATCCAGACCATGCACACCGAGCTGGCTCCCTCGGCGCCCGGAACGGTGACTCAAGTCCGCGCGAGCGCGCAGGCGCTGCTGCGCCACGCGAAGACCAGCGGCTCGACCATCATTCTCGTCGGCCATGTCACCAAGGACGGCCAGGTGGCCGGTCCGCGCGTCGTCGAGCACATGGTCGACGCCGTTCTCTCCTTCGAGGGCGACGCCGCGCATCACTTCCGCATGCTGCGGGCGTCGAAGAACAGGTTCGGCGCCACTGGCGAGATCGGCGTCTTCGAGATGACCGGCCTCGGCCTCGCGGAGGTCGCCAATCCATCCGCCCTCTTCCTCGCCGGCCGCGACGCCTCCGCGCCGGGGGCGGCCGTCTTCGCCGGCATGGAGGGGCAACGGCCGATGCTCGTCGAGATCCAGGCGCTGGTCGCGCCGACCTCGCTTGGCACGCCGCGCCGCGCTGTGGTTGGCTTCGACCAGAATCGCTTGTCGATGATCCTCGCGGTGCTGGAGGCGCATGGCGGCCTGAAACTCGGCATGCACGACGTCTATCTCAATGTCGCGGGCGGATTGCGCGCCGACGAACCGGCCGCCGACCTCGCCGCCGCCGCCGCGCTGGTCTCGTCGCTGACCGGCGCCGTGCTGCCGCCGGATCAGGCTTTCTTCGGCGAGATCGGCCTCTCCGGCGCCATCCGTCCGGTGATTCACGCCGGCATGCGGCTGCGGGAAGCGGCCAAACTCGGTTTTCATCAGGCCGTGCTCGCGCAGGCGCAGCAGATCAACGACGACGACCGTCGGGCGGGATTGTCGCTGCGACCCTGCGCCGACGTGGGTCAGCTCGTGGCGACGATCGCGCAGAGCGCCCCCCGCACACGCGCGCGAGCATGAGCGTCGGCGGGGCGGCGCCCAAAAAATTGCGCTTTCCCGTTTCCGAACAGCGCGAAGTTGCGCTAGAAGCGGAGCATCGCGACAATCGTGGCGTTGAAGCCGCCCGGTTTCAGGCCCTGCAAATCCGGCCCATGGCGGGATCATTCCCGCAATACGTGACTTGCGGAAGTTGACAGGGCTTTCGTAGAGGATCATGCGATTGGCGCCGGCGTCGCCGCCGAGCGCGCAGCGCTTGGAGCTTCTTGGGCGTGCCCGGGCAATCGTGGTTTTCCTGGGCGTCAGGGCGGAGAGAAGAGGACAGCGATGCCGTCATATCTTGATCTGGCAGTGATTATCATCGTTCTGGTGTCTGGCATGCTGGCCCTGCTGCGCGGCTTCACCCGCGAGGTTCTGGCGATCCTCTCCTGGGTCGTCGCGGCGGCGGCGGCCTATTATTTGCACCCGATGGCGATGCCTTACATCAAACCCTATATTTCCAAGGACGAAATTGCGCTGGCTGCGGCCGTGGCCTCGGTGTTCTTCGTCGCGCTGATTCTGGTGTCGATCGTGACCGTCAAGCTGTCGGACCTGATCCTGGACTCGAAGATCGGCGCGTTGGACCGAACCCTCGGCTTCGTCTTCGGCGCGGCGCGCGGCGTGCTGCTCGCAATCGTCGCCTTCGCCTTCTACGGCTGGCTGGTTCCCGAGGCCAATCAGCCGGAATGGGTGCGCAACGCGCGCGCCAAGCCGATCCTGCAGGCGGGTGGCGACAAGCTGCGCGAAATGCTGCCGGACGACGTCGACAGCATCGTCGCCAAGATAAAGGCGAAGAAGGGCTCGTCCACGACGATAGAGGCGCCGCCCGCGGAGGGGGAGCCGGAGAAGTCGCCCGAAGCCGCGCCCGGCGAAGAGAAGAAGACCGAGCCATAAGCGACGGCCCGGCAAGAGAGTGATGCAGGCCGCCCCGGCGACCGTCGGGCTGCAGGATCGAGCGTTTGGTTATGTCGCGCGGAGCGCGGTTCGACAGGGCGATGCGTTGGGAAAAGGAGACGGCGAGATGACGGAGTCACCGGCGGAATACGAACGCTCCCTTCCCAGCGAGATCGAGACGACGGACGATCTCGACGGCGATCGCCTTCGTGAATATTGCGGCGTCTTCGGCGTATTCGATTTCCCCGACGCCGCCGCGATCACCGCGCTTGGCCTGCATGCGCTACAGCATCGCGGTCAGGAGGCGGCGGGCATCGTCACTTTCGACAACGGCCGATTCCACGGCGAACGCCGTCTCGGACTCGTCGGCGACCACTTCTCGAAAGAGAGCACGATCAAGCGCCTGCCCGGCGTCGCGGCGATCGGGCACGTCCGCTACGCGACAACGGGCGAGACAATGCTGCGAAACGTGCAGCCGCTATTCGCCGAATTGAACACGGGCGGATTCGCCGTCGCCCACAATGGCAATCTCACCAACGCCCAGACGCTGCGGCGCGAACTGATCCAGGAAGGGGCAATCTTCCAGTCGACATCCGACACGGAAGTGATCCTCCATCTCGTTGCGCGCAGCCGCAAGACTCAGCTTGTTGACCGCTTCATCGAGGCGCTGCGCTCCATCGAGGGCGCCTATTCACTGGTGGCGCTCACCAACAAGAAGCTCATCGGCGCACGCGATCCGCTCGGCATCCGCCCGCTGGTCATCGGGGAACTCGACGGCAAATATATCCTCGCCTCCGAGACCTGCGCGCTCGACATCATCGGCGCGCGCTTCGTCCGCGACGTGAAGAACGGCGAGATCGTCGTCATCTCCGAGAACGGCCTCGAGAGTCTCGAGCCCTTCCCGCCGCAACCGATGCGGCCCTGCATCTTCGAATATATCTACTTCGCCCGCCCCGATTCCGTCGTGCACGGCCGGCCGGTCTATGAGGTGCGCAAGGCGATGGGCCGCGAGCTTGCGCGCGAGCGGCGCATCTTCGCCGATGTCGTCGTGCCCGTGCCGGACTCCGGCGTGCCGGCGGCGCTGGGCTATTCGCAGCAATCGGGCATTCCCTTCGAGCTCGGCATCATCCGAAACCATTATGTCGGCCGCACCTTCATCCAGCCGACGCAGTCGGTGCGCGAAGTCGGCGTGCGCATGAAGCACAGCGCCAACCGCTGCGTGGTGGAGGGCAAGCGCGTCATTCTCATCGACGACTCCATCGTGCGCGGAACGACCTCGGTGAAGATCGTGCAGATGATGCGCGACGCGGGCGCGACCGAGGTGCACTTCCTCATCTCCTCGCCGCCGATCACCAATCCCGACTATTACGGCATCGATACGCCGCAGAAGGAAAAGCTTCTCGCCGCGACGCATTCGATCGAGGAAATGCGTGAATACATCGGCTGCGACTCGCTCTCGTTCCTGTCGGTCGACGGAATCTACCGCGCCATGGGCGAAGAGCGGCGTGATCCCATCCGTCCGCAATTTACCGACCATTGTTTCACGGGCGACTATCCGACGGCGCTGACCGACCTCGCCGGCGAGAACCGCGCGCAACTGTCGCTGCTGGCCGAGGCGAGTTGAGCGGAGGCTCGCAGCCATCCGCGTGGTATGAGAAGCCATGACCGCGACCGCCGCCAAAGGTATGAGCGCCGTCGAATTTCTTGCCTGGGCGGAAACCCGGGAGAGAGGGCGCTATGAGCTGTCTCGCGGCGAAATCTTCGCGATGGCGCCGGAGCGCGCGGCTCATGTGACGGCCAAGGCCAAAATCTGGCGCGCCCTGTCGGGAGCCATCGCCAAGGCCGACTTGCCCAGCGAGGCGTTCGTCGACGGCCTCGGCGTGGCGATCGACGACCAGACTGTCTACGAACCCGACGCGCTGGTGAACTGCGGCGAGGCGGTCGCACCGGACTCGCTTCTGGCCCCGTCTCCATCCGTCATTGTGGAAGTGATCTCCCCCTCGTCACGCAATATCGACACGGACACTAAACTTGGCGACTATTTCCGTGTCGCGAGCGTAATCCACTATCTCGTTGTCGATCTCGGACGCCGCCTTGTCCTTCACTATCAACGGCAGGGCGAGCAGATCGTCGTCGCCTTCGTGAAGGACGGCGCGATAATGCTCGATCCGCCCGGCCTCGCAATCGAGACAGCCGAAATTTTCTCATAACGGACAGCAGCTTGACCCCCTCCCCCCGTATCGCCCTCGTCACCGGCGCCTCGCGCGGCGTTGGCCGCGCCCTTGCGCTCGAACTCGCCGGCGCCGGCGCTCATGTCGTCGCGCTCGCCCGCACGCAGGGCGCGCTGGAAGAACTCGACGATGAGATTCGCGCGCTTGGCGGCGAGGCGACGCTCGTTCCCTGCGACCTCGCCGATTTCGACGCGCTGGACCGTCTCGGACGGGCGCTGTTCGAACGCTGGGGCAAGCTCGACGTCTTTGTCGGCAATGCGGGCGTGCTCGGGCCGCTGTCGCCGCTCGCCCATGTCGATGTAAAGGACTGGACGCGCGTCATGGCGGTCAACGTCACCGCCAACTGGCGCCTGATCCGCTCGCTCGACCTGCTGTTGCGCGCCTCGGGCAATGGCCGCGTCGCCTTCATCACATCGGCCGCGGCGCATCGCGCTGCGATGAAGCCTTTTTGGGGTCCCTATGCGATCTCGAAGGCGGCGCTGGAGGCGATGGCCCGCACCTACGCCGTCGAGGCGGCGGGCGACGGCGTCACCGTCATGCTCGCCAATCCCGGTCCGCTGCGCACGCGCATGCGCGCCCAGGCGATGCCGGGCGAAGACCCCATGACGCTGAAAACGCCCGAGGAATTCGCAAGAAAATGCCTCGCGCTGCTGACGCCGGAATGGCGCGAGAGCGCGAGGCTGTATGATTTTCCCACCGACCGGCTGCTCGATTTTCAAGCGCCGTCGTGAGAACGCGCGGGCCGAAACCCGCGCCCGCCATCATCAATGATGATGGTGATGATGGTGATGATGATGGTGGTGACGGTGCGGCGCGGGCGGGGGCGGCGGCGGCACATAGGTGAGCGTCAGGCTCTCGACGCCCGCCGTCCAGCCGAGGCCGGCGCCGGCCTGCACGTTGAAGGGCTGCAGCGAGAAGGTGTTGTCGGAGCCGCCGACGAGCATTGCTCCGCCGCCGCCGACGCCAACCTTGGCGGAAACGCCCGGGCCAACATAATTGCCGGCCAGCGCTCCGGGGCCGATATGACCGGTCGCCGCGACAACGCCCCAGGCCAGTTCGCCCTGACCATTGATCGTGATGTTGGGGCCGACCTTGGTCAGCGTGCCGGTGTAATGCGCCGGTTCGGCGCCTTCGGCGTCGTCACGGTAGATACAATCCATCTGCTGATTTTCGATCAGGACGCTGAGGCCGCTGCCGAGAAGACGGCAGGTCAGCGAGCCGATGCGGTCCCCGGCGAAGGCGGCGCCCGGCGCGAGCAGCGCCAGAATGCAGGCGCCGCCGAGGGCCTGGGCCAAAGTGAAGCGTTTCGACATATATCTCTCCTCCTCTTACAACTCACCGGGGCGTTCTCGCCCCGAAATCGCGGTCGCGGTCGCGGTCTGTCGGACTGCTACGCTCGGGGCGCAATATAGAACAACCGGCGAAAACGCTACAGCGTCTAAGAACAAGGCGGCCCAATGCGTTGTGCGACGCCGCACAGCTTGCGCTTGATTCTGCCTCGGGCGCATCATGCATGCTCAATAAGCCCTTGCAAACGGCCTCTTGGCGAACGAATTCTGAGGTTAACCCTGACGCGCGAAGGCGGCGATGTGTCGCAAGGACGCGGCGATGGAGGCATTTGTCATGGCGACCCAACTGCCCGTCCTTTTCGAACCCGGACTTTCCGGTTCGGATCACGAGGCGCTGCGCGCCGCGGTGGCGGCCCTGGAGCGGCAGAGTTTTGTCGCGCGCCTCGCGGGCCTTGCAGGCGGGAAGATGGGCGTCGTCGGCCTCGCGCTGTCTCCAAAGCTGCAGGAAGCAGCCTCCCTTGCGGCGCAAAAGGCCCTGACCGCCGCCCTGAGCGTGGCCCTGACAAGCCTGGAGGACGCGCGGCCGGGCAATTCTACGCGCTTCCACCTCCGGCTCGCGGCCCTGACCGGGGGCGTCGGCGGCGCCGTCGGGCTCGCCGCCCTGCCGATCGAACTGCCCCTGTCCACGACCATCATGCTTCGCTCCATCGCCGACATCGCCCGCCATGAGGGCGAAAACCTGCGTGAGCCGGCGACCGCCCTCGCCTGCCTCGAGGTCTTTGCGCTCGGCGCCCATGCGGCGGAGGGAAATCTTCTCGAGGGCGGCTATCTCGCCGTCCGATCGATTCTGGCGAAATCCGTCAGCGACGCCGCGCGTTTTGTCACCGTGCGCGGCGTGGCGCAGGAAAGCGCGCCGGCGATGGTTCGGCTGGTCGCCCAGATCGCCGGCCGCTTCGGCGTGGTGGTTTCGCAGAAGGCGGCCGCGCAGGCCGCGCCATTGATCGGGGCCTTGAGCGGCGCGGCGATCAATGTCGCCTTCACCGACCATTTCCAGACCCTCGCGCGGGGCCATTTCACGATGCGGCGGCTGGAGCGCGTTTATAATCCGGTCATGGTGCGCGCCGAATATGCGCGGATCGCGCGCGAGGAAGGCTATTGGGAAGATCCCTCCCAGGCGGCGTGATCTACTGTGAGCGGCGCACGGCCGCGCGCAAATCGCCAACCTGTTTCATCGTGGCGATGTTGGATTCATTCTCCTCCAGCACGATGAGATCGGCGCCGCGGAGGTTTTCATCGAGCGCGTCGGGGTCCGCCGACTGGCGCTCACCGTTGGCGGGATCGCCCGGCGCGCGGCGAAAATGGCCGAGCTCCACGCCATTGTCCTCGGTGCGCATGTAAAACCAGTAGTCGATTTGCGGCGGGCACGGCGACTGGGTCCCGGCGGCGAGAATTTCATGCACGAAACTGCCGCCCATCGCCAGCAGGCGCGGCGCGCGGGGGCAGTTCCCCGACGCGCCGGCGCGCGCGACGATTGTCGTGGGATAGGACACGTCCGGCCAGAGCAGGTTCATCAATTCGATGAGATCGCGATCCGTGCCGACCGCTTCGGGCGCGATCGCCCATTCGAACTCGAAATCGCCGATTGAGGATGGCGCGACGCGCGTCATTTCCCGCAAGGCGAGTGCGGCGCCGAGACTGTTCCAATGCGTGCCGCCGCGTGGAAACAGCGGGACGGAATATTCGGCGCGCTTCTGCGCGATCAGACCGGCGCCGTCGACGAAATGCACGCGTCTTTCATCGAGCGCAGCGCGATAGGGCGCGAGCTTGTCGGGCATGGCGGCCGCGCGCGACGCACATGGCGCGCTACGCGGCAGGTCCTCCGGGTAACGGGCCGCCTTCGACGGCGAGATCAGATAGACGAATCTCTTCCCGGCGGCTTCCGCCGCGTCCTGAATTTCGCGGATCGTCGTCGCCCATTGCGTGACGCGCGCGAGGTCCGGCGCGCCGCCCCGCGCGCAGAATTCGTCGATGTAGAACTGCTCGTAAAGTTGCCCGTTGCGTCCCACCACCACGCCCGGCGCCCCGGAACTTCCAAACAACGTGTAGACGAGCTGATTTTTCGCACGCACTGAAATCGGAAAAACCGGCAAAGCCCGGCCGAGATTCGCCGAGACGGCCTTCTGCGTCTCCCCTGCAAGAAAGGCGTCGAGCGTCCAGGGCGCCGGCTTTGGCTTCGCAACGCCAAAGAGCGGATGCGCGCTGCGGATGCGCAGCTTGGGCCAGTCGCGCTCGACGGCGAAATTCCAGATGTTCGCAAGAAACAGAAAGGCGATGAAGCCTGCGCAGGCGAAGATGGGAAGGCGGGAGAGGAACAGGCGCGTCATCGCTCAGAACCGGAAATAGATGAACGGCTTGAAGGGATCGGCAAGCCCTTTCGCCAAGGCCGCGACGAAGAGGAGCGCGAGCGCGCTGTTGGACGCAAACGCGAAACGCCGCGCGGCGCCCGCCCAGTCGAAACCTTCAAAACTGAGCGCGATGCGCTGCGCCACGCAAACGCCCGTAGCGATCACCGCCATCACGACATATTCGGGGGGAATTGCGACGACGGACGGCGTCCATGGCCGCGACATCAGCGAGAGGAAGGCGTCCGCCTGTTCGAGCGAAGTGGCCCGAAAGAGCGTCCATCCCACCATGACAACAAGCATGGTGATGATATTGGAGAGCCAGTCGGGCAAACCCCGGAGGCGCTCGACGAGAAACAGGCGGTCGAGCACGAGAAAGACGCCATTGTACGCGCCCCACAGGACATAGGTCCATGCGGCGCCGTGCCAGACGCCGGAGGCAAGGAAACAGACCCACAGATTGAAATAGGTGCGCGCCTCTCCCTGCCGGTTTCCGCCAAGCGGAAAATAGAGATATTCGCGTATCCAGCTCGTCAGCGACATATGCCAGCGCCGCCAGAAATCCGTGATGCTGGTGGCGATGTAGGGCATGTTGAAGTTTTCGAGCAGACGAAAACCGAACATGCGCGCGAGGCCGATCGCCATGTCGGAGTAGCCGGAGAAATCGAAATAGATTTGCAGGGTGAAGAATATCACGCCCGCCCATGCGTCCACGAAACCGAGCGTCGCCGCGTCGCGCGCGAAGATGAGATCGGCGCCGCTCGCCATTGTGTCGGCGATCAGCAGCTTCTTCACCACGCCGAGCATGAAGCGCGAGAAGCCGGTGACGAAATCGTCGACATCCGCATGCGGGCACTCCTCGAGTTGCCGCGCGATGTCGTGATATTTGATGATCGGCCCTGCCAGAAGCTTCGGAAAGAAGAACACATAAAGCGCGTAAAGCAGCGGCCCGCGCGCCGGCGCCGTGACGCCGCGATAGACATCTACGAGATAGGTAATTTTTTCGAAGACGATGAAGCTGACGCCGATCGGCAATGCGATCTGCGGGATATTGACGCCCGGCATCGTCAGGGCGCGCAGCAGCGCATCGAGATTGAGCGCGAGAAAGCCCGTATATTTGTAATAGACGAGGATCGCCAGATTCGAGATGACTCCAAGCGCGAGCCAGCGCCGCCGCGCCTCACCGTCGGCCGCGTCGTCCCTGCCCTCGAGATAACGTGAAAGTCCGATCCGGCGCGCGACGAAGAGATCGAGCGCGATCGACGCGAAGACGACGAAGATGAAGGTCGGCTCGCTCCAGCCATAGAAGACCACGCTCGCGAGAAGCAGGATAAGCGCGCGCCTGCCGCGCTCGGCGCCGAAGAAAAGGTAGAGGAGATAGACCGCCGGCGCGAAGAGAAACAGGAACAGCGGCTCGTAAAAAAGCATTCCTCCGACCCTGTTCGTGTCGCAACTGCGCGCGGCCGCTTCTAACAAAAGCGCCGAACGCCGGCAAGAAACCAGGCCGAATGGCGCCCGGCCGCGCTATGCGCCCTCAGTGTCGGTCCGAGGACAAGTTGAATCGAATGAATCGGTTATGATTCAATGATGCGGCCTGATTCTCGAAGGGGCCGCCGATGTGGACGAATGAAAATCGTGCGCGATACGATCGCAGCAAATTGCGCTACCCGAGCGACGTGACCGACTCGGAATGGACGCTCGTCGAACCGCTGATCCCACCTGCGAAGCGGGGTGGAGGGAAACGCACGGTCGAGATGCGCGCGGTTGTGAACGGCTTGATGTATGTGCTCTCGACCGGCTGTCAGTGGCGCGCGATCCCGAAGGATTTGCCGCCCAAGAGCACGGTTTACGGCTATTTCGATCTTTGGACATATGATGGGACGCTCGATCGCATCCACCATGCTCTCTACGTGAAATGCCGCGAAGCGGCGGGGCGCGAGGCCAGCCCGACCGCCGCCGTTATCGACAGCCAGAGCGTGAAAGGCGCAGAAAAAGGGGGCGTCGCATCGATCCGCATGGCTACGATGCAGGAAAGAAGATCAAGGGCAAGAAGCGGCATATTCTCGTCGATACGATAGGCCTGCTGCTTCACGCGCTCGTTCATCCTGCCGGCATCCAGGATCGCGACGGCGGCGTTCTCGTCCTGCGCACGATGTTGGGAAAATTCCCGTTTCTGCAAAAACTGTTCGCGGATGGCGGCTATCAGGGCCCGCAATTCAGGGACGCGCAGAAGAAGGCCTTGCCCTTCGTCGTCACCGAGATCGTCAAGCGCTCGGATGCCGCCAAAGGTTTCGAGGTTTTGCCCCGACGCTGGGTCGTCGAAAGAACCTTTTCATGGCTTGGCCGCTGCCGAAGGCTGGCAAAGGACTTCGAAAACCTCAATTGCAAGGCGCTCGCGTTTCTGCACCTCGCTTCCATCCGCCTGATACTCAGAAGGCTCTGTAATCAAGAGTGAAGTTCACGGACAGACTCTCAGGTCTGCGATAGCCTCTGCGCGTCAGCAGGCCCTGCGCCGCCCATGGGAAGACGTAGTGCAGCGCGTAAATCACCTTCAGGAGGAATGGGGCGACGATCAGGCCTTTGTCGGCCCGCACGCCAGCGACGATCGCCGCGCCGGCGTCTTCGGGCGTCAGGAGCGGAATGAGCTTCGAGATCCCCGGCAGCCGCTCCCGGCTGCCCGGATTATGCGCCCAATAGGGCGAATCGATCGCTCCGCCTTCAAACAGACTTACCGTGATTCCGCTTCCATGAAGATCCGCGCGCAGGGCTTCGGTGAGACCGCGCATCGCCCAGCGCGCCGCGGTGTATGCCGTGGCCCCGGGCCACACGATTCGCGAAGCCGCGGAGCTGACATTGACGATATGGCCGCTCCCGCGCTGGCGCATGGCCGGTAGGAAAGCGCGAGTCACCCAGGCGGCCGCAAGATAGGGAACGGTTATCGCGGATTGAATTTCCCGCGGCGTGGACTCGTCGAGAAACTTCCATTGGCCGGCGCCGGCGTTGTTCACGAGAATATCCGGCGCGCCGATCTCTTCCAGAATACGGCGCGCGATCTCGGTTGTCCGATCGGGATCGGAGAGATCGACGGCGTAGACGTCGGCGCGGCCGCCATCGGCTGCAATGATGTCCGCAACCTTCCGCAAGGCCGCCTCGTTGCGCGCGACGAGGACGATCTGCCCCGCCCCGGCGGCGGCCATCGCCCGCGCCACCGCAGCGCCGACGCCGCTCGAAGCGCCCGTGACCAGAACGATCTTGCCCCGAATGTCCATCGCAAGGATCTCCTGCCAAATCAAAGGCTACAGCGGCTCTTTTCGGGACGCAAACGACACGCCGCGACCGCGGGCCTTCACGCGCCTTGCCTCTGCGCCCCTTCCGCCGTAACACCGGCGCCATGGCCGACGATTTCTCCCCCAGATCAGACTTCCTCCGCGTTCTCATGGAGCGCGGTTTCGTGCATCAATGCTCGGACTTCGCAGGGCTCGACGAAAAGGCGCTCGCCGGCGGGCTTCCGGCCTATATCGGCTTCGACTGCACCGCCCCATCGCTGCATGTCGGCTCTCTCCTGCCCATCATGATGCTCGCCTGGCTGCAGCGCACAGGCGGCAAGCCATTACCCCTCATGGGCGGCGGCACGACTCGCGTCGGCGACCCATCGGGCAAGGACGAGAGCCGGAAGCTTCTGACGATCGAGCAGATCGACGCCAACAAGGCCTCGATCCGGCGCGTCTTCGAGCGCTTCCTGACATTCGGCGACGGCGCGACCGACGCGCTGATGCTCGACAACGCAGAGTGGCTCGCTCCGCTCAACTACATCGAATTCCTGCGCGACGTGGGCCGGCATTTTTCGGTCAACCGCATGCTGACGATGGATTCGGTGAAGCTGCGGCTCGAGCGCGAGCATGAGCTGTCCTTCATCGAATTCAACTATATGTGTCTGCAGGCCTATGACTTCGTAGAGATCAACCGCCGCCATGGCGCGCTGCTGCAGATGGGCGGCTCCGACCAATGGGGCAATATCGTCACCGGCCTCGATCTCGGCCGCCGCATGGGAACGCCGCAGCTTTACGCCCTCACCTCGCCGCTTCTGACGACATCCTCGGGCGCCAAGATGGGCAAGACGGCGGCGGGCGCGGTCTGGCTCAACGCCGACATGCTCTCGCCCTATGATTACTGGCAATACTGGCGCAATACGGAAGACGCCGACGTCGCTCGCTTCCTCAAGCTCTTCACCTTCCTGCCCATGGAGGAGGTCGCCCGGCTCGCGGCGCTCGAGGGCGCCGAGATCAACGAGGCGAAGAAGACTCTCGCCACAGAGGCGACCGCGCTGATCCACGGCCGCGAGGCTGCGGAACAGGCGGCCGAAACCGCGCGCGCGACATTCGAGGAAGGCGCGCTGGCGCTGTCATTGCCGAAGGTCTGCGTTTCCGCCGAGGAAATCGCCGCCGGACTGGGGGTGCTGTCGGCCTTCGTGAAGGCCGGCCTCGTCGCCTCGACCGGCGAAGCGCGTCGCCAGATCAAGGGCGGCGGGTTGCGCGTCAACGATGTAGTCGTGACCGACGAGCGCGGGACGCTCAATGAAAAGGACTTCGAGACGGACGGCGTCGCCAAGCTGTCGCTTGGCAAGAAAAAGCATGTTCTTCTTGAAAAAGACGGATGATTTGAGAGGACTCTGAGACGTTTTGCGTCCGAGTACTAGAATTGGAGTGTTGTTTCGAGAATTGAATACACGCCGCTTCCTGCAAACTCACGGGCGTAACCTACGGTGTAATTGAGATGGATATTCCCTATATTTAGCCCGCTCAGATGAGCGCCAAACATTGGCTGTCTTACGCCATCTGTCATGCTAAGGGCTACGTGAGGGCCAATGTAAGCATTCTCCGCCAGAGATCGTGGAAGAAGGTTCCGAAAAGGAACAAGCACTCCAGCCCTCGCCTCGAAGTAACCCCAATTATAAGCCGGCGTATATATAGCCCACCCTGAAATCATCGTCTGATCTGTTGGATAAAACTCTCCTTCAAGACTCCCGAGGACACCCAGACGGCTTACATTAAATGTCGCCGCGTCAACCGAGTGCCTTATCGTCGACGCTATCAAATTGGAGGAATTCGCCCAATCTTTGACAACAGCCATACCGACAAATCCACTGAGCTTCCCCCTGTCGTGTTGGTAGGTATAGCCAAACTGAAAGCCGCCAAAAGCGTTCATCCCGTAAAGTTTACCGACGGTTCCCATCAACGGCAGGATATCATTTTGCTCATATCCCGAGGCGGACAAGATTTCCGCTTCGCTTCCAGGAATATCAATTGCGTAACCGCCGACGGCTCCCATCACACGGGAGCGAAAACCGGACTCATCGAGAGAGGAATTCAGCGAAGCCGTCACGGTCAACCATTCGTACCAAGCCCGACGTGACGATCCGTAAAGCCAATTATAAATCTCGAGACGTGGCTTTGATTTCGGAGCTTCTGTCCGGCCATTAACCGGTCCCTGAAAAATATCGCTCGGAGACTGCGAAAACGCTGGCGGAATAGAAGTCAAAAGACCGATTGCCGGAAGAAATCTTGCAAGCATTCGGCTATGCGACGACATTTACTTCGAATGCTTCCTGCGGCACAAAGACGTCATCGTAACGACCCCCGCTCCTTAATTACGGCTAACGGAAACATTATTTATCGTCAAGCTGTTAGAGGCTCATTTCATCCGAACCTCCCCTTTCTCGGGAACAGCGAAGTTAGGTTAGTGCAGAACACGCAAACAGCCCAAAACTACCTCGTCTCCGGCATCCTCGCCGTCCCATCGAGCACGCCCATGATCTTGCGCATCAGCCCCGGCGCGATTGCCGAGAGCGGATTCACATTCACCACCGGCGACGACAGCGCGCCCGTCACGCGATAATTGAGCGCGAAAATCCCTTCATGCTGCCCGCCGGTGATGACGACACCGAGCACAGGGATGTTCGACAGAAGACTGTTGAGCGCGTAAGCCGGCACATAGGAGCCCGAGAGATCGATGCGGTCGCGCGGGAAGTCGATAAAGCCGTCGAATGTCAGGCCGATCTCGGGACCCGACATCACGCCCTCGCGCACTGACAGGCGGCCGCCCGCCCAGGAGAAGGCGGACTGCAGCCGACCGATGCGCACCAGTTCGGGATCGAACCGCATAACCCCGCGATCGTCCGCGCGCGCATTTCCGCCCTGCGCCATGAGCTGGCGCATGGTCGGCTCTCCCTTCACATAGAAGTCGCGAATGCGCAGCGTTCCGTCAGCGCGGTTCTGGCCGAGTTGCACGCTGGCGTTGAGCACGCCGCTATCCATCTTGCGATACACGTCGAGGAAGGACAGAAACGAACCGCCGTCATTCGTCGATATTTCGGCCTGTTGCGCATTGTTCTGGTTGCGGCCCAGCGAAACGGCCAATTGCTCCCGACCGAAATTGCCGGTCAGCGACAGACCTCGCAGCACGCCCTTGCGCCGTTCTATCTTCAGATCGACGTTGGAAAGAATCTGCTTGTTGTGACCGGTGACGATCGGCGACTTGAAGTCGACGTCGACTTCGTCGAAAGAACTCGTCGCCTTGGCGGCGGCGGCGCCACGCTCGCCGCCGGTTCGGATCATCGAAAGCAGCATCGGACGCGCGTCGAAATTCGAGCCACGCGCGACGATTTTTACCACTTCACCGCTGCGCTGGATATCGACGCGCATATCGTCGCCCGACGACAGCCGAAGCGGCGCGAGTTTCGCGGAGCGGAAAGCGCCGTCCCGGTTGAGTTCGATGACGCCTTGCGCCTGCGTCGGCCCCGCGTCGAAATCGAATTTCTCCAGCGCAACCCCCTCCCCGCGCTTCACGAGCATGAAGGAGGCTTTGGCGGGCTTGCCCGCGGGCTTCACCACTCCCGGAACGGGATTGTCGAAAGTCGTGCGTGTGAGGTCCAGTTCGATCTGGGTGTCGAGATCCTCGATGGGCAGAGGCGTTCGGATCGTCGCCGACACGGGGCCGCTGATCCCGGCGATCACATAGCCGGCGCGCTGGCGCGCCGCTTCGTCGAAGGTCAGCGTCACCTGAGCCTGCGCCGGCCCCTTCTCGCCAAAGGCGCGGCGCAGGTCGATCGTCGCGGGCGCGCCGAATATCCGGCCCGATCCGTTGACGCGCAGGCCTGCCCGGTCGGCGAATACACGTAGCGAGCCGCCCTCGAGCCTATCCTTGCCGATGATCCGGTCGATCATGAGATTGGAGGTCGTCGCGTCGATCTGGAACGTCGTGTGATCGTCGCGCGCATTGTCGCCGATCTCGAAATCCACCCGCACCCGCCCCTCGACCTGTCCCTTGAGCGCGCCGGGATCGATGGGCAGACTCGCATGTGACGATATGGCGGGCAGTCGCAGCAGATCGGCAGCCGATTCGACGCTTCCCGCCACATGAACCTCGACGACCGCTGGGGTCGGACGGATGGCGTTGTCGGCGACGGAAAAGCGCCCCTCCGACAGCGCAAGGCGACGCCCCGGCGCGG
The DNA here is from genome assembly GCF_000188155.2 of Methylocystis sp. ATCC 49242. NCBI lineage: Bacteria > Pseudomonadati > Pseudomonadota > Alphaproteobacteria > Hyphomicrobiales > Methylocystaceae > Methylocystis > Methylocystis sp. ATCC 49242. The sequence continues at coordinate 485,931 of NZ_KE124774.1, read as the reverse complement.
TTTCAAGCGCGCCGGAGCTCGCGGTGAACGACGCCGTCCGGCCGGTGACACGGAGGCGCCCGGAAATCCCCGTGAAGGGAGACAGCCCCGGCAGAACATCGACGACGGAAGCGTTGACGATCTCGCCTTCGGCCAGCACGGAGTCGTCCGGCGGCGGCCGCTCGTAACGCATGGCGGTCAACGCCGCATTGTCGAATTCGCCTGCGCATCTCGCGCGCTTCAGCATGCCTGTCGGCACATGATCGACGAACCAGGCGCGCACCGGCGGAGTGACATGCGTGGGCCACAGGCGCGCCAGCGCCCGGATTTGCGTGTCCTCGACATCGAGCTGATAGGCGACGCGCATCTCGTCGCGGAATGAAAGCGCGCCGGTAACGCCGACATTCACCTCCGGCCCCGAGAAAGCGAATTTGTCGATGAGAACGCGGCCCTGCCCGTTCATCAGCCGAGCCGCGAGCGAGCCTTTTTCGATCTTGACGATTTTCTCCCCGGCGCGCTCGGGCGCAACGACCGTCGGTCGATTGAGGCGCAGCGCAATTGTCCAGGCGTCGGCGCCGGGATCGGCGCCGGCGGGAACGTCGGCCGGCGCCGCCGCCTCGCCCGCAATCGACATGTCGAAGCCGCCCGCGGCGAACTCGATCGGCGACAGCACGACCTTGCGCCCCTCCTCGTCCCAGGAGGCAGTGAGCGCCAGCCGGTCGATCATCACTGGCTCGTGGTCCGGCTCCTCCAGCCGGAAAAATCCATGACCGACCTCCACATGGCCGGCGGCCTCGATTATGCGGTCGTCCGGCGACAGGGCGAAACCCAAATTGAGCGACATCGGCGCGTCGGTGTCGAATCGCGTGGTGCGGAAGCCGCCGATCAGCGCCGCTTCGTCGATCGAAAGATCATGCAATTGCGCCAGAAAATCACGGCGCTGCCCCGGCGCGCCCTTCGCCACCGCCGTCGCCGCCCAGCGGCGCGACGGCCCCGAGGCCGCGAGACTGAAGCGCATGCTGCTCACGCCCTTGTCGAGGCTGAGCGTCACGTCGTTGTATTGGATGACGCGATCCAGCGTGCGGTCGTCGATGACGAGGCGACCGTGAAGGACGCCGAGACGATCCAGCGCGCCGATCGGACTCGTGGGGCTCGTCGCAAGATCCATCAGGCCGCGCAAAGCTCCCGCAGCGGCGCGCAACAGCGCCACGCGCGCGGCGGGCGCCACGGCCGGCGAGGCGGCGTTCTCGGTCGGCGCGACCGCCGGTTTGGTCGTGGCGAGCGGGTCGGCGCCTGCAGAAACGGCGATAGCCCCATCGGCCTGGACCGAAAGACGCAGGTCGAGGTCCAGCACTTCGAGACGGCGCGGCTGTATGCGCCCGACAAGGAGCGAGGCGAGATCGAGCGAAAGCTCCGCCCGAGGAGCCGCGAGGATCGCACGGCCGTCGGTCTTGACCACGAGGCCGTCCACCGAAAGCGTCGGCCCGTGGTCCGTATTGGCGATTGCTGCGCCGGCGAGCTGAAAATCATATCGCCCACCCGCAAGCTCATCGAGCGATTCGACGATTTTCGGCGCGAGCCAGGAGAAGGTCAGCGGCCCGCGCGACAGGAGCAGGAAAAAGGCGCCGACGGAAACACACAGCAACAGCAACGCGCCGAGACCGAGGCCGGTTGCCACCCGCCGCAGCCGGCGCGAGGGAGCGCGCACGGCGAATCTCGGCATGCGCGCCAGCGCTCCTGCCTCATCCTCGCGGTCGTCGCGCTCAGTGCTGTCGGTCAAATATCCTCGCTCTCGGAGCCGTCGCAGTTGCAATGCTGCATCAGGCTCGACAGGGACGCCACTCCAAAAATCAGCCCTCGGCGTTCATGACGCGCGTAAGGGCTTGCTTGCTGGCGCCTACTCTGCATTCTTTGGTCCGAATTTAATGGCGGATGCGACGAAAGGAAGGCGCCATGGCGACGAAAACGGCAAGCTCGGCCGTAACAGGATTGAAAGAAGGCGACGCCGCCCCCCCGTTCGAGCTTCCAGGCGCGGGCGGCGAGACGCTGTCGCTCGCGGCGCTCAAGGGCAAGAAGGTCGCGCTCTATTTCTACCCAAAGGACGACACCTCCGGCTGCACCAAGGAGGCGATCGAATTCAACGCGCTGCTCGACAAATTCGGCAGGGCCAAGACGGCCGTCGTCGGCATGTCGCCGGATTCCGTAAAGAGCCACGACAAATTTCGGACGAAATACGAGCTAGAACTCCCGCTCGCCTCCGACGAGAGCAAGGAAATCCTCTCGGCCTATGGCGTGTGGGTCGAAAAAAGCATGTATGGCCGCAAATATATGGGCGTCGAACGCTCCACCTTCCTCATCGACGAGAAGGGCAAGATCGCGAAAATCTGGCGCAAGGTGAAGGCGCCCGGCCACGCGGAGGAAGTGCTGGAGGCGGCCAAGGCGCTGTAAAGCGCCGACCGCCCGAGCGGGAATCAGTCGTGCTCGTGCTCGGCCTTGGGCGCGGCGTCGGCCGGAGCTGATGTTCCGGCCGCTTTTTTGGCGATGATTTTCGCCATGTCGTCGGCCCCCTTCTTCGCCGCGGCAAGATCGGGCTTGACGCCCAGCGCGGCCTCGTAATCAGCCTTGGCGCGCTCGAACTCCTTCTTGCCGCGCCATGCGTTGGCGCGATTGACCAGGGCGCTCACATATTTGCCGTCGAGCTTCAGCGCCTGATCGAAATCCGCGATCGCCTTGTCATATTCGGCCTTGGCGTAGTAACAGGCGCCCCGCCCGTTATAGGCCTGCGCGTTTTTCGGCTCGCGCTTTATCGCCTGCGAGAAATCCTCAATTGCGCGATCATGCTCGCCCTTGGCGTGGTGATGGGCGCCGAGCGCCGTAAGCGGGGCGGCCGATTTCTTGTCAAGCTTCACGGCCTCTTCCAGGTCCGCCAGCATCTTTTCGGCGTCGCCCTTGGCGCGCCATGCCGAGGCGCGCGCCAGATATGCGGCGGCGTTCTTCTTGTCCGCCGCAATCGCCTGATCATAATCGGCGATGGCCTTGTCGAGGTCGCCTTTCGCATGGTGGACGGCGCCGCGCGCCAACATCACGGCGGCGGCCTTTGCGTCGACCTCCAGCGCCTTGCCGAAGTCCTCGATCGCATGTTCGTAGTCGCCCTTGGCCTGATAGGCGCTGGCGCGATTGACATAGGCGGCGAGCTGATTGTGCTTGGATTCCTTGGCGATTTCGCCAATGACCTGGGTGCAGCCCGCGATGCGCTCGTCAGCATTCGCCGAGCGACAAAGCTTCCAGCCGGCGCTGACGCCGCCTTTATGGGCGGCCATGGCCGGGGAACCGGCCGCAACAACCGTTGCGAAAAGGACGAAAAGCGAAAGAGGCCGCGTCGCCGGGCGGGCGGCGTTGAAAGTTTGAGCGGACATGCGCCGGAACAGCTCCCTGATGAAGAGTGGCTTGGCCATGCTACTCGTTTGGGCGCCGCCTGCAACATGAATTATCAGCCGTTTCAGGCAGGCGCACGGCTCCGGATGAGCTAGAATCGGGAGCCGATTCGCTTTTTCACGGAGTGCTTCATGATCGTCTCCACCACGAATGAAATTGCAGGCTACCGCGTTGTGCGCCATCTGGGTCTCGTTCGCGGCGTCACCGTTCGTTCCCGCTCCGTGGTGGGAAATTTCTTCGGCGGCATCCAGACGATCTTCGGCGGCAAACTGTCTGTCTACGTCAATCTCGCCGAGGCGACGCGGCAGGAAGCGTTCGACCACATGTGCGCGCATGCGGCCGACGCCGGCGCCAACGCCATCATCGGCATGCGCTACGACGCGAACGATATCATGGACGGCGTGACCGAAGTTCTGGCCTATGGAACCGCTGTGATTGTGGAACGTGCGTCAGTATGAAAGGTTTGGACTTCAGACTGATCGCAAAATCAACTAGAATTGGCTCATGAGCCTCTTGACAGCCACTGACGAGCTTGCGGCGGTCTGCGACCGCTTCTCCCGACATCCTTTCGTAACCGTCGACACGGAATTCCTCCGCGAGACCACCTTCTGGCCCAAGGTCTGCGTCATCCAGATCGCGTCGCCCGAGGAAGCCGTCGCGATCGACGCCCTGTCGGAAGGTATTGATCTTACGCCATTTTTCAGCCTGATGGCGAATGCGGACGTCGTCAAGGTGTTTCACGCCGCCCGCCAGGATCTCGAGATCATCTGGCGGCTCGCGCGCCTCATTCCCGCGCCGCTTTTCGACACGCAGGTGGCCGCGATGGTCTGCGGTTTCGGCGAACAGGCCTCCTATCTCGAGCTCGTCAAGGCGATCACCCGCGCGAATCTCGACAAGTCCTCGCGTTTCACCGACTGGTCGCGCCGTCCGCTGTCGGCGGCGCAGATCGACTATGCGATTGCAGACGTAACGCATTTGCGCGACATCTACACGACGCTGCGACAACGGCTGGAGCGCTCGAATCGCCTGGAATGGCTCGCCGACGAGATGCAGACGCTCACCTCGCCCGCGACCTATGAACAGCATCCGGAAAACGCCTGGGAGCGGCTGCGCCACCGCGCCCGCAAGCCACGCGACCTCGCCGTGCTGATGGAGCTCGCCGCCTGGCGCGAGAACGAGGCGCAGACGCGCGACGTCCCGCGCTCCCGCGTGCTCAAGGACGACATGCTGATCGAGATCGCGCAGGCCGCTCCCCGCACACAGGAAGCGCTCGCCAATCTGCGTTCCTTCCCCAAGGGCATGGAGCGCTCTCGTAACGGCGCGGAAATCGTCGCGGCCGTGGAACGCGGCCTCGCCCGTGATCCGGCGACGATGCCGCGCATCGAACGCGAACGCCGGGGCGCCAATGGCGCGACGGTCGAGCTGCTGAAGGTGCTCTTGCGGCAGGTGACCGAAGAAACCGGCGTCGCCGCAAAAATGATCGCCACTGTCGAGGACCTCGAAGCCATCGCCTCGGACGACAACGCCGACGTTCAGGCGCTGAAGGGCTGGCGGCGCGCGATCTTCGGCGAAAAAGCGCTGGAGCTCAAACGCGGCAGGCTTGCCCTCGCCGTGGAGAATGGCCGGGTCGTCACCTTCGACTGGCAGGAGTCGGAAGCTCACGCACAGGCGCCCGCCTCGGGTTGATTTTTCCCGGCGGCTCGCGGCGGAGCGCTGCGCCTTGCTGCGGGCTCGGGCCTCTTGCACGCCGATGGGACGCCGGCGACAAGACGAGCGCGGGGGGGTTCGCGCGCAGGCTCTCGTTTGGTCCGGGCAAGAGCGCGCGACTGATTACATTCCGGGGCGCTCTCCGCCCTTCAACTGCGAGTCTGCCGCAATTGCGGCGAGCGTCCGCAAGCGTGATCGCCTCGCGGCCAACCCGGCCGCCGAATAGCGTTACGATTGACGATGACCGCGCTGTTGCGGTCGCCGATTCACATCAAGGGCGGCCGAGGCTCGATCCCGAGCCTCGCCGCAACGCCCTGCGATGAATCCAGCACATCCGCGAGCGTATAGCGATCCAGCACGCCGAAAAGCGCGCCGAGAGATTCGTTGAAAACACGCTGGAGCCCGCATGCGCCGAAGATGACGCAGCCCTTCTGCCCCGCCCCCAGGCATTCCGACTCCGCAAATTCCGGCTCGAGTTTGCGCAAAAGTTCGCCGATCGTCACCTGCGCAGGCGAGATGTTGAGAGCCAATCCGCCATTTCGCCCGCGGGTCGCCCTTATGAGTTCGAGCTTCACAAGCTCGAACGCCACCTTGCGCAAATGATGTTCCGAGGCGCCGAATGCCGAGGAAATTTCAGGGATCGTCGCTCCGCGTTCCCCGGCCACGCCCAGAAAAATAAGCGTTCGAAACGCCAGATCGCTGTGTGTTGTCAGACGCATGGAAGACTTTCAGTTAATTGCCCCGCCGGAAAAGACATGCGCTTCGGGGTGAAATGGGCGAAGCCCTTCGTCGAGCTTGTTAATTGCCCCGCCGGAAAAGACATGCGCTTCGGGGACGAGAGCGGGGTTTTCGATCACAACAATTTGAAATGCTGAGGCGCGACAAGATTCGCAACTGCCGGACAACATAAAGTTGAGGACGTGACGCTGAATGTCTCCGGCCACCCCTTCCGAACTCCTCCGTTACATAAAACATGACCGCCTTGAAATATCCCCTTCTTGCAAAGATTCCACAGACGGGCTAAAAAGGAGTATCAAAAATACTTCTTTAGGAGGAGCGTCCAAATGTCCAGCCTTTATGAACGTCTCGGCGGCGAACCGGCCGTCAACGCTGCAGTCGACATCTTCTATCGCCGCGTTCTCGCCGATGGCCGCATCGCCAAGTTCTTCGAAGGCGTGGACATGGAGAAGCAGGCCGCCAAGCAGAAGGCGTTCCTCACCATGGTGTTTGGCGGACCGAACAACTACACCGGTCTCGATATGCGCAACGCCCACAAGCACCTCGTCGCCCAGGGCCTCAACGACTCGCATGTCGACGCGGTGATTGAAAACCTGAACGGCACGCTGCGCCAGCTCGGCGTTGCGGAGAAAGACGTGCAGGCGGTGGCGGCGCTCGCCAATTCCGTCCGCGACGACGTCCTGAATCGCTGACGGCCTTGTCGCTGCTGACCTACGAGGATCGCCCGGTAGCCATTGCGCCGGGCGAGACCGTTCTCGAAGCGCTGCTTCGCGCCGGAATTGACGCGCCCAGCTCCTGCCGTTCCGGCCACTGCCAGACGTGCACCCATCGCGCCATCGAGGGCGCGCCGCCACCAGAGTCGCAGGTCGGCCTCTCCGATGCGCAGAAGGCGCTCGGCTATTTTCTTCCCTGCGTCTGCGAGCTCAAGACGCCGCTCACCATTGTGAGGCCCGACGACATCGGCGCGCGCCTCGACGCAACCGTGCGCTCGATCGAACAGCTTTCGCATGACATCGTGCGGCTGCGCGTGGAGACGGACGGCTTCTCCTACCGCCCCGGCCAGTTTCTCGAATTGATCGCCGCGGACGATCTCAGGCGCCACTATTCGCTCGCCAGCCATCCCGAGGAAGACCCATTCCTCGAAATGCACATCCGCCTGCATCAGAACGGCCGCATGAGCCGGCATCTTATGGAGTCGCTCGCCCCCGGCCACAGCGTCCACGTCGCCGGCCCTTCGGGCACATGCTTTTATGAGGGCGTCGAATCCGATCAGCCGCTGGTGCTGATCGGCGCCGGCACTGGCCTCGCGCCGCTCTATGGCGTGCTACGCGACGCCCTGCGCAGCGGCCATCGCGGGCCGATCCGCCTCTATCACGGCGCGCGCGACAGCAAGGGTCTTTACCTGCACGACGATCTCGAGGCGCTGGCCGTGGCGCGCGACAATGTCGTCTACCGCCCCTGCGCGCTGGACCCCGATGCGCCGCTAGGCGGAGACGTCGCGGCGGTGGCGCTGGAGTCGGAGACCAATCTTGCTGATTCGGCCTTTTTTCTTTGTGGCGGCGAAAATCTCGTGAAGCGCCTGAAGCGCGAACTCTTCATGCGCGGCGCGAGCCTGAAAAGCATCCGTTCGGACGCCTTCACGCCAACGGGCTGATTACGGCGCGATCTCGATCACGCCGTCCACGCCCATCAAGCGGCCGAGCGCCTTCAGCCGGTTGAGCACGCGGTCGCTGGCGAGATCGGCAAAGTCCTGCGGCAACGTCAGAACCAGCGCGCCTTTGGTGAGTCGCATCGTCGTGCGCGGCAGGACGCCCGGAATGGACGCAGACACCAGATAGCCGACGCGCATCGCCGCGCCGAGCACGCGCGCGCGCAGGAAAAGCCGCGTCGTCAACAGGCTGCGAATCGTCGCGACCCCCTCGCCGCCGTCCGGCCCTTCGTGTCGCAGCACGATGGCGAGCGACAAATATGCGCGGCCAGGATGGTCGATCGACACGAACGGCCCCTGCGTCACGACATTCATCGCTCGTTGTGCGCGATATTCCGGATGCGCCCGCCAGGCGATGTCGGATAGCAGACACGCCGCATGGCGCAGCCGCTTTTCCTCGGGCGTCTCGTCGATCGCTCCCGACCGCATGAAGTCATCGGTCCAGGCGATGAGATCGTCGCCATAGCCCGGCGCCCGCGCGAATGTGGCTTCGAGTTCGCGCGAGGCCGAAAGCAGCGGATCGACGCGACGCTCCGCCTCTGGCAGTCTCTCGAACAACATGCCTTCGCGCACGCCGGCCGCAGAGATGACGATTTCACGCGGCTTGGCGCGACGTATGATCTCGTCGAGCACGATGGCGCCGTACGCCAGCAGCGGCCGGCGAGCCGTGGAGACGACGTTGATGTCGCCGATCGCCTCGCTGTCGACATGCTCGACAAGTTCGGCGAAGTCGGCGGCCTCGCTGGTCTGTATGCGATAGTTGTGCATCACGCCCAGCGGATAGTTGCGCTGACGCATGTGCAGCTTGGCGAGCGAGCGCCAGGTGCCGCCGACGGCGTAGAATGTGCGGCCCTTGAGATGTTCGAGCGGCTTGGCGTCGGCGATGGCCTTGCGCGCGATACGCGTGGCGTCGCGCGTCGAGCGGCGCGAGGCGTCCATCAGGGCCAGACCGCCGAGCGGCAGCGTGACGCCCTTGCCCAGCTGGTCGCCCTTGACGTCGATAAGTTCAAGCGAGCCGCCGCCGAGGTCGCCGACCACGCCATTGGGCTCGTGCACGGCGGAGACGACGCCAAGCGCCGAGAGCTCCGCCTCGCGCCGCCCCGAGAGCAGCGTGATGTCATTGCGTATCGCGGCGCGCGCGGCGTCGAGAAAGGCGGGGCCATTTTCCGCGTCTCGCGCGGCCGCCGTGGCGATGACCTCGATATCCCCGACGCCCATCGTATCGCAAAGCGCACGATAGCGGCGCAGCGCTTTCAGCGCCTTGTCGACGCCGTCCTCCGGCAGCCGGCCTGTCGTGACAACGCCTTTGCCGAGACCGCACATCGCCTTCTCGTTGAAGAGCGGCGTCGGCGCGCGCGACAGCGCCTGATAGACGACCAGACGCACCGAGTTGGAGCCGATGTCGACGATCGCGACCGGCGCCGCCTCGATTTTCACCGGAGCGACCGGCTCGGCGCGTGAACGAAGAAAGCCCTTGAGCATTTTTCTAACGCTTCAGCAACGAACGCGGGCGCCAGTCCTTCAGCGACTTGCCCCGGCCCGACAGGCTCGGATGAGTCATGAAATATTTATGTGCGTTGAAGCGTTCCTCGCCTTCCGGCGGCGTGATGCGTTGCGACGAGCCATCGGGCAACAGACGATAGCTCTGCTCATTGTCCATGAGATTTGCGAGCATGATCTGATCGAGCAATTGTTGATGCACGGTGGGATTGGTGATCGGCATCAGCGACTCGACGCGCCGGTCGAGATTGCGCGGCATAAGATCAGCGGAGGAGATATAAACCTGCGCGCGCGAATGCGGCAGCGGATGCCCTGCGCCGAAGGCATAGACGCGCGCGTGCTCCAGAAAGCGCCCGACGATCGATTTCACGCGAATGTTTTCCGATATCCCCTGAACGCCGGGCCGCAGACAGCATATTCCCCGCACGATGAGATCGATCGAGACGCCTTCTTTCGACGCCGCGTAAAGCGCGTCGATGATTTCGGGATCGACGAGCGCGTTGCACTTCGCCCATATCACGCCGGGCTTGCCGGCCTTCACGAAATCTATCTCCTGCTGAATATGTTCGAGCAGCTTTTTTTTCAGCGAGATCGGCGAAACAGCCATGCGTTCGAGCCCCGCAGGCTCGGCGTAGCCGGTAATGTAATTGAAGATGCGCGACACGTCCCGCCCAATCACCGGATCGGCGGTGAAGACCGAGATATCGGTGTAAATACGCGCGGTGACGGGATGATAATTGCCCGTGCCGATATGGCAGTAAGTGACGAGCCCCGAGCCCTCGCGACGCACGACCATCGACAGTTTGGCGTGCGTCTTGAGTTCGATGAAGCCGAAAACGACTTGCGCGCCCGCACGTTCGAGATCGCGCGCCCAGCGGATGTTGGCTTCCTCGTCGAAGCGCGCTTTCAGTTCGACGAGCGCAGTGACGGATTTGCCGGCTTCCGCGGCCTCGGCCAGAGCGCGCACGATCGGGCTGTTATTCGAGGTGCGATAGAGCGTCTGCTTGATCGCGATGACATTCGGATCACGCGCCGCCTGCTGAAGAAACTGCACGACGACGTCGAACGACTCATATGGATGGTGAACGGCGAGATCCTTCTGCTTGATCGCCTGAAACAGGTCGCCGCCATTGTCACGCACGCGTTCCGGAAAGCGCGGATTATATGGCTTGAACTTCAGATCGGGCCGATCGAGCGCGACGAGTTCGGAGAGATCGTTGAGCGCCAGCATGCCGTCGATCTCGAAAATCTCGTTCGGCCCCACATCGAGTTCGTCGGCGACAAGCGCGCGCAGCGTCTCCGGCATGTCGGCGGCGACCTCGAGACGGATCACCGACCCGCGGCGACGCCGCTTCAGCGCGGTCTCGAAGAGCAGCACGAGGTCTTCGGCTTCCTCCTCGACTTCGAGGTCGCTGTCGCGGATGACACGGAAGAGCCCCTGCCCGCGCAACAGATAGCCCGGAAAGAGGCGCTGCGCGTTCATCGCTATCAGCGTTTCGAGCAACATGTAACGCTCGCGCGCGCCGCCCGCGCTCGGCAGATGCACGAAACGTTCGACCTTCGGGGGCAAACGCACCAGCGCCTGAAGCGTCTTGCGGTCGCCGGGCCGGATCAGCTCCAGCGCGAGTGTAAATCCGAGATTGGGGATGAAGGGAAAGGGATGCGCCGGATCGACGGCGAGCGGCGTCAGCACCGGGAATATGCGATTGAGGAAGTGCTCCTCCAGCCACTCGCGATCCGCCTTCGAGACGTCGGCCGGCTCCACTATGGCGATGCCGACTTCTTCGATTTCACGCCGCAGCTCACGCCAGCGGCGCAATTGCTCATTGGTGAGCCGCGCGGCGCGCTCGGTGATCTTGGCGAGCTGCTCGGCGGGAGTCAGCCCGTCCTGCGAAAGAGCGGTCATGCCGGAGCGTATCTGGCCGCGAAGGCCCGCGACGCGCACCATGAAGAATTCGTCGAGATTGTTCGCTGAGATGGACAGGAAGCGGAGCTGTTCGAGCAACGGATGGTTGCGGTTCGACGCCTCCTCCAGAACGCGGCGATTGAATTCGAGCCAGGACAATTCGCGATTGATGAAGCGCAATGGGGACGTCGCGAGTTCTTCGGGATGCTCCAGAATTTCGCCCGCAGGATCCATGACTTCGATATTGGCGACCACTACTTCAGCCTCGCTGCGCTCGGGTTTGCTTCGTGTGTTTGTCGACATGCCGCTGTCCCGCCTTTTGAGTCATCATGCCATATCGGCGCCCACGGCGGCAGGCGGAAGTTGCGCCTGCGGCTATTCTTCGCTTCCCGCCGCATGGTCGGAAAAGCGCTCCATCACCTCGGCCGCCAGCGCCCGGGTTATCGGCCGACGTCGCGCCAGCGCCTCGCGGTCGAGCGCCGCGACAAGGGCGCGGGCGGCGTCGAGAGAGCGCTCCAGCCGCAGCGACACATAGGCCAAGGCGGGCTCATCTACTATCAACTGCCTGTCCCGAAAGAGCTTTTCAAGCACCGCGCGCATCAGTTCATCGTCCGGCGCGCCGATCTCCACCACAGGCGCGCGACGAAGGCGTGACAATAGGTCGGGGAGCCGCACGTCCTCCGGGCGCGGCCGGCGGCTGGCGCTCATCAGAAGGAAAACGCGATGCTCGACAGCGAAGTTGAGCAGGTGGAACAGCGCCGTCTCGTCCCTCACGCGGTCGACGTCGTCGATCACGATCGCCGCCGGCGCCGCCGCGTTGAGCGCCTCCAGCGTCGGCAAGGTCACGGGGTCGACGCGCAAGGCCCCGGCGCTTTCGGCCCAGATGGCGAGCAAATGGCTCTTGCCGCTGCCCGGCGGACCGATCAGCGAAAGGATGCGGTCCGGCCAGTCCGGCCAGCGCTCGACCATGGCGAGCGCCGCCCGATTGCAGGCGGCGGGAAGGAAATCATCACGACCGAAGCGCGGTTCAACGGGCAGCTCCAGCGGAAGCTGCGCCGGACCGCGGGCGCCGGCGACCATCCCGCCTAGGCCCTGTCGTGCGCGTAGGACCGCTCGCGATAGAGCGCGCTCGCGCGGTAGCGGCGGGCCAGGAAGCGCATGATGGCGCCGAGCGCCGCCGCCGTCGGCACCGCGATGATCAGACCCGTGAAGCCGAACAGGGCGCCGAAGGCGAGCAAGGCGAACATGATCCACACCGGGTGCAGGCCGACCGAGGCGCCGACGAGACGCGGCGAAAGCACATAGCCGTCCATGATGAGGCCGGTCGTGACGATCGCCACCGCCTCGATCGGCAGATTGATGTGCGGCCACGCCTGAACGATCGAGATGATGATGGAGAACACGAAGGCGGTGATCGAGCCGACATACGGGATGAAGCTGAGGATGCCCGCGATAACGCCGATCAGGAATCCGAAGTTCAGCCCGATCGCCGACAGGCCCACCGCATACCACACGCCGAGGAAGAGGCAGACGAGCGACTGGCCGCGCACGAAACCCGCCAGCGCACGGTCGATGTCGCGCGCCAGCATCCGCACGTCGTCGCGATGGCGCGGCGGAATGAGATCGTCGATGATCTCGACCATGTGGTCCCAGTCGAGCAGCATGTAAAAGGCCACGACCGGCGTGATGACGATGAGAGACACCACATTGATCAGCGCGTAGCCGCGCCACACGAGCGACTTCAGGAAATCTCCGATCAACGCGGCGCCCTGACTGGCGAGATCATTGAAATATTTTTGCGCGTCGAAAGAGGCGCCGGCCGCTCCCAACCCGTATTTCTGAAGCCACTCGTTGATATATTCGCTGGTGAAACTCGAGCTCCATTCAGTGACGAGCCCATGCAGGGTCTGCAAATAGCCCGGCAGCGCGGTGATGAAGCCGGCCAACTGGTGCGACAGGATTGGCAGCAGGATGATGAGCGCCGTGACGACGAAGGCGATGAATCCCGCAAGCAGGATCAACGCTGCGCCGAGCCGTGAGACGCCCCAGCGCTGCATGCGGTCGGCGACGGGATCGAGCAGATAGCCGAGCGCCGTACCGGCGACGAAAGGCGCAAGCACGGGGCTGAGGAAATAGAGAATTGCGGCGAGCCCGACGAATGAGAGGCCCCAGAGCATGAGTTGCCGCTCCAGACTGAGGCCCGCCCATTTGACAGCCCGGACCTCCGGACCGTTGGCCGTCGCCCCCTCGGCCGGAGCGTCGACCGGGGGCATATGCGCCGCTTCACCCGCGCCGTGACGGCCGCTCGCCGCCAGGTCCACCTGCTTCGCCATCTTTCACGGCCTCATGTGCTGGAACCACAGCCACAGATAGACAGCGGTTGAAGCAACGGTCAATGCGGCGACGAGCCCGACAAGCCCCGCATCCAACAGAAAGAATTGCTCTCCGAAGGCCTTGCCCGCGAGAACGACGCCCGCAAGCGCGAGTTGCGCCGCCGTGGTGGCCTTGGAGGCGAGGTGCGGCTGCACCTTCACCGGCCGCGACATCAGCCAGGAGATCACGACCGCGCCAATGATCATCACGTCCCGTGACACCACCATGATCGTCAGCCAGGACGGCAACACCCCGAGAATGGCGAGCGACACATAGATCGAGACGATCAGCGCCTTGTCCGCGATGGGATCCAGTATCGCGCCGAGTTCCGACTGAAGGCGGAAGGTCCGCGCGAGCCAGCCGTCGAGCGCGTCCGACGCCGCCGCCGTTGCGAAGATCGCGAAGGCCATCCGCCAATTTTCGTCGACGATGAAGGAAATTGCGGCAGGCGTAAGCACCAGCCGGGCGATGGTGATGAAATTGGGTAAGGAAGCAAACCAGTTGAAAGCCATATCCGCTATGTGGGGCGGCGGAGGCCCGTCACAATCCTCGCCGCCGCCCCGCGCGCATGGCGAGCGCAGAGAGCCCCAACGCCATGGCCACGAGCCCGAGCAGCAGCGTGGAAATCGCGTTGATCTGCGGCGACACGCCGAGCCGCACCTGCGAATAGATGCGCATCGGCAATGTCGTCGCGCCCGGACCGGCGGCAAAGCTCGCGATGACGAGATCGTCGAGCGAGAGGGTGAACGCCAGGAGAAAGGCGCTAGCGACCGCCGGAGCGATCTGCGGCAATGCGACGAGGATGAAAGCCTTGACCGGCGTCGCGCCGAGATCCATCGCCGCCTCCTCCAGCGTCGGATCACAGCCGCGCAGCGCGGCGAGAATGGCGACCGTGGTGAAGCACATGGTGAAGGTCACATGGCCGATGACGAGAGTCGTAAAGCCGCGGCCGACGCCGAGGGCGACGAAACATGTCAGAAGCGCGAGGCCCAGCACCACCTCCGGCAACACCAGCGGCGCGTGAATCGCGCCGAAGAACAGCATACGCGAGCGAAAGGCGCCGAAACGCGCGAGAGCTATCGCTGCCAGCAGGCCAAGAAATGTTGCGACCGCCGCGGACAATGTTGCCGCTGCGAGGCTGACTTTGGCAGAGTCGATGAGCCGATCATTTTCGAGCAGCGCCACATACCACTTCGTCGAGAAACCGCCCCAGACCGAGACGAGCCGCGAGGCGTTGAAGCTCATGACCGCCAGTATGACGATCGGCGCGTAAAGGAAAACAAAGCCCGCGAGAAGAACCGAGCGACGCGCGAGACGGGAGGCCGTCGCCGTCATTGGCTCTCCCCCTCTTCCTTCAGCCGCGCGCGCTCCCACAGCAGCAACGGGATGATCAGCAGGCTGACGAGCACGATGGCGGCGGCTGACGCAGCCGGCCAGTCGTGATTGGCGAAGAAGTCGTTCCAGAGGGTGCGGCCTATCATCAGCGTGTCGGAGCCGCCGAGAAGATCGGGAATGACGAATTCTCCCACAGCGGGAATGAAAACGAGAAGCGCGCCGGCGATGACGCCGTCCCGCGAGAGCGGCAGGGTGACGCGCAGAAACACTTGCGCGGGCGAAGCGCCGAGATCGGCCGCCGCTTCGCGCAATGTCGCGTCCTGCTGCTCCAGCGCCGCATAAATCGGGAGCAGCATGAAGGGCAGATACGAATATACGATGCCAACGACGACGGCGCCGCGCGTGGCGAACATCTCGATCGGCGCATTGATCAAGCCTAGCGCGATCAGCGCATTGTTGATGAGGCCCTCATCTTTCAGGAGCGCGATCCATGCGTAGACCCGGATGAGGAAACTCGTCCAGAAAGGCGCCACGGCAAGGCCGATGAGAAAAGGCCGCCAGCGCTGCGCAGAGCGCGCCATGGCGAGCGCGAAAGGATAGGCGACGAGCAGCGTGACGAATGTCGCAATGGCGGCGATCGTCAGCGACGAAAGATAGGAGTCGAGATAGAGACTGTCTGTCGCGAGGGCGCGGTAGGAGTCGAGCGTGAAAGTCTGCGCCTTCGCCCACATTGCAGCGATACTGTCGGAGGGCGAAAAAGTCGGTTCATAGGGCGGCCGCGCCAGCACCGAATTTGACAAGGAGATTTTCGCAATCAGCAACATCGGCGCGAGAAAAAAGGCCGCGATCCAGACATATGGCGCCGCGAGCGCCAGCCGCTGACTGACGGAAAGCTTGCGGCGCACGCTCATGCCTCCTCCCCGAAAAGAACGCCGGCGTCGGGCGCGATCTGGAGCAGAACCACATCGCCGATCGCATAGCGCGCCTCATGCGCCAGGACGCGCAGCACGACGTCGGGCGCGAGGCGCACACGCAACAGCGTATTTTCCCCGCGAAACACGAAATCCTCGACGACGCCAGAAACGCCCTCGCCTTCGCGCGAGACGGCAATGCGTTCGGGCCGAAGGCTGAGAGTCGCGCGCGCGTCCTCCGCCAGCGGGCAATGATCGCGCGCGAGATTTCCGAAGGACGTGACGAGACGGGCGCCGCCGTCGCGCGCGATCCGCCCGTCGATGAAATTCGTCTCTCCGACGAAGCCCGCGACGAAGCGGGTCGCTGGCCGCTCGTATATGTCGACCGGCGAGGCGATCTGCTCCACCCTGCCCGCGCGCATCACCGCGATTCGGTCGCCGAGCGCCAGCGCCTCGTCCTGATCATGGGTGACGATGACGAAACTCGTGTTCGTCCTGCGCTGGATTTCCTTGAGCTGGAACTGGGTCTCCTCGCGCAGCTTGCGATCGAGGGCGCCGAGCGGCTCATCCAGCAGCAGGAGCTTCGGGCGCGGCGCCAGCGCGCGCGCGAGCGCCACCCGCTGTCTTTGTCCGCCGGAAAGCGCATTGATTTTACGCGATCCGTAAGGCGTCAGCTGCGTCATCTCCAGTAGTTCATTCACACGCGCGCGGATCGCCTCCTGCGCCTCGCCCTTGCGACGCAGGCCGAAGGCCACGTTCTCGAAAACGTCGAGATGCGGAAAGAGCGCATAGGACTGGAACATCATGTTCACAGGCCGCCGGTAGGGCGGCACGCCCGCAAGATCGTCGCCGTTCAGCGTGAGACGGCCGCTGTCCGGCGTCTCGAACCCGGCGATGCAGCGCATGAGCGTCGTCTTGCCGCAGCCAGACGGCCCGAGCAGGGCGAAAAATTCACCGGGGCCGACGTCGAGCGACACATCATCGAGGGCGACGACGGCGCCGAATCTCTTCGTCGCATTGGCGACGGCGAGCAGCGGCGCGCTCAACCGCGCGCCTCCTCGCGGACAAATTCCGCCCGCCAATGGCGGACCATGTCGCCCTGCGCGGCGATGTCCTCGAGTGACGCGATCCGTAATCCGTCAATTGCGAGCGCCTCGATCTGCGCGCGCGTCAGCGGCCATGGCGGTCCGTCGATGCGTTGCGCCTCGTCACGCGCGCGGGCGATCACGAGCAGCGCGCCTCCCGGGGCGACAAAGGACGCCAGCGACCGCGCCGCGTCGGGCAGCAGCCTGTCCGGCAACGCCTGCAATGTGTAAAGTTCGTGCACGAGATCGAAGGCGCCGCGCCATTCCGGCGGCGCCTCGAAGAGATCGGCGACGCGATAATCGACCGCGCTTTGCGGAAAGCGCCGGCGCGCCCATTCCACGGCGCGCGGAACGAGATCGAAGGCAGTCACGCGCGCGCCGGCGGCCGCCAGCGCCTCGGCGTTGTCGCCGAGCCCGCAGCCGACGTCGAGCGCGCGAAGACCCGCGAGCGAACGCCCATCCAGCCATTGCGCGAGCAACCGGTGCGGCGCCAGCCCCGCCCATGGCACGGCGGCCGGATCGTCGCCCGCGAGTTCGTAAACCGCCTCGAACCATTCGACGCGTTTGGGATCGGCGGCGACGCCGCCTTCGCGCTTGTGGGGATCGATCGCGTCGAGCTTTTCTCGCGCCCTCGCGCGGCGGTCGGCGAAATCGTCGCTCATGCTTTTGGCTCCCGCGCCTTCACGATCCATCGGCCGTTCTCGTCCTGCTGCTGATAGACGAGCGTATGACCGGCGTCGCGCAGTTCCTTCCATTGCGCGCGGGCGCCTGCAAGCTCGGCTTCATCCTCGCCGGAGAAGAGCAGCACGGCGCGTTCGCGCGGGGCGGCGTCGCTCTGGAGCACGGGCGCGATATGCGCTCCCTCGACAAAAAAGCGCACATCGGCGCCGTTGGGATTGTCGGCCGCGCATGTGAGATAGATCGGCTGCGTCTGCGGCGAAGCGTCGGCCTTCGTCCCGTGCGGCAGGAAGCTCTCCGGCCTGTAGGACCACAAATACTGGTCGAGCCGCCGCAAGCGCGCCTCGCTCGCCGCCTGGATAACGACGCGCCAGCCTCGCGCCAGAGACTTTTCCAGCAGCACCGGCAGCGTCTGCTCGAGCGTGCTGTTCGTGTGATGGTAGAAGGCGATTTCGGGCATCTTACGAACAGAGCTCGGGCGAGATGGCGGTCGCCGGCCGATAGCCATGGCGAAAAACTTCAATGATCGGCGCGGGAGTCAGCACGGTGACCAAACACGTCTTTTGCGCCGTTTTCGGCGCGCCGTACCCCGTAAGCGACCAGGGAAAAAGCGCCTCTCCCCACTTGAGCACTGGCGCGTTCGCATCTTCCGGTAGGGTTAGAAATACGCCATCAGGCAGGTCGGCGAGCGGCATCGAGCGTGTAATTTGATTGCCATGCGCATCGATACGCGCTGCTTCAAGCGCGGTGTCCATGTCGTCGGCGGATGGCGCCTTCGGTAACACAAATGCGGCGCGCCAGCAGTTTTGAAAAAGCCTGTAATGTGAATTGCGGCATTGCGAACACGGTCGATGACCCGCGGCGAAGGCCGTCGCCTCATCGGCGAAAAACAATGGCGTGTAGTGACCTGGCTTGTCAAAGGGCACACGCCAGCCCGTATCATTCGACAGCGAGCAGGCGATCCAACGCCGATTGCCGCTTTTCCGCTTTCGGATGATCCGACCGTCTATGTCGTGCAGATCGCCCCGGTTGCCCATAAGCGCCGCCCCTCGCGGGCCGAGGACAAGTTCGCCGAAAGGGGTAACGCGATTCCGTCGCGACCCCAGCGACGCTGCCTGTTCCCCACCAGCATCGCCCGCCATCGCCGCCCTCACCCCTCGTAATAATCGCGTACCAGCCGGTCGAGCAGGCGCACGCCCCAGCCGGCGCCCCAGCTCTGGTTGATGTCGCTCGCGGGCGAGCCCATGCCGGTGCCGGCGATGTCGAGATGCGCCCAGGGGGTCTTGCCGACGAAGCGCTTCAGGAATTGCGCGGCGGTGATGGAGCCCGCGTGGCGCCCGCCGGTGTTCTTCATGTCGGCGAATTTCGAATCGATCAACTTGTCGTATGCCGGCCCCATCGGGAAGCGCCACAGCTTCTCGCCCGTCGCGGTCCCGGCCTTGGTCAGCCGGTCAGCAAGCTCGTCATTGTTGGAGAAGAGGCCGCCATATTCCTGCCCCAGCGCGACCAGAATCGCGCCGGTCAGCGTCGCAAGATCGACGATCGCCGCGGGTTTGTGCTTTTCGATGACATAGGTCAGCGCGTCGGCGAGCACGAGGCGGCCTTCGGCATCCGTATTGATGACCTCGATGGTCTGGCCGGACATGGACCTGACAATGTCGCCCGGCCGCTGCGCCTTCCCGTCGGGCATGTTCTCGACGAGACCCAGAACGCCGACGACATTGGCCTTGGCCTTGCGGGCGGCGATGGCGTGCAGCGCGCCGGTGACGGCGGCGGCGCCGGCCATGTCGCCCTTCATATCCTCCATCGAGGCGGCCGGCTTGATCGAGATGCCGCCGGTGTCGAAAACCACGCCCTTGCCCACGAAGGCGATCGGCGCCGCATCCGCCGCGCCGCCGTTCCAGCGCAGCACCACGAGGCGGCTCTCGTTCTCCGAGCCCTGCCCGACGCCGAGAAGCGCCCGCATGCCGAGTTCCGCCATGGTCTTCTCGTCGAGGATCTCGACCTCCACGCCGAGCTTCATCAACTCGGAGGCGCGACGGGCGAATTCAGCGGGAGACAGGACGTTGGCCGGCTCGTTGACCAGCGTGCGGGCGAGCACCACGGCCTCGGCCGTGTGGGAGGCCTCGGCGATCAGCGGGCGCGCGGCAGCCGCGTCGGAGACGGCGAGATGCGCCTCGGTCGGACCCTCCTTGTCGGAATCGTCCTTCTTCTTCGTCTTGTACTGGTCGAATTTGTAGGCGCGCAGCCAGCCGCCGAGCGCGAACTGGGCCGCCGCGGCGGCGGCGTCCGCCGGCGTCTCCGGCAGGTCGAAGAGAATGACCGCGCTGGCTCCCTGCCCGACCTTCGCCGCCGTCTGGCCGCCGAGGTTCAGGAAGTCCTCGAATTTGGCCTGCTTTTCGGCCTTTTCCTCGCCCTCGTCGGCGCTGGCGACGCCGACGCCCATGATGACGAGGCGGCTCGCCGGCGCACCGATGGGCGCCAGAATCTCCAGTGACGAGCCGGACTTGCCCTTGAACTTCGCGGCGGCCGCGGCGCGGGCGATCTGCGCCTGGGCGTCCTTCAGCAGCGTCCTGACGCGCTCCGCCATGGCCAGCTCGGAGCCGGCAAAGACCACCAGGGTGCGGGGACGCTCGGCGTCCTCGGGCGTGCGCAGCAGCGCCTCCGCCTCGTCGAAGGTCTGGACCTCATATTTGGCGTTGAGAGTCATGGCTGCCTCGTGGAAAGGAGATTGGGCGCCCGCCGGGCGCGTCGGGATGTTGGTCGCGCAATATCCCGCCGACGGGGCCGGGTCAAATGGCGCCGCCAAATCGCCGCGATCGGGACGCAGAGAGAGTGGCGTGGCGCAAAAGCAACGCTCGCAATATGAATGTGTTGGGAGCGCCCGCGGCGGTCGGCCGGCGCTTGCCACGGCGCGGCGGAGCGTCTAGCCATCGTAGTCAACGCGCCCCGTCGGCGCATGGTTCAAGGGAAAGGATGGCGCCCGGCCGATGGCGACGAAGACGCGAAACTGCGCTCCGAACCTTCCGGCGAGCCGTCTCGCGACGCTTCCGATTCCCGGCGCCGGCGCGGAGGCCCTCGCATGATCGGGGTCACCATCACCCGCTATTTCGCCTGGCGCTTCATGCGCACCATACTGGCGATCTTCTTCACGATCTTTTGCCTGATGTTCGTCGTCGTCTTCGTCGAGATGCTGCGGCGGGCGAGCGACAATCCACAGGCCGGCGCGGGGATGGTGGCGCTGATGACCGCCATGAAGGTTCCCGCCGCGGCGGAGATGATTCTGCCTTTCGCCGTGCTCTTCGGCTCGATGGCGACCTTCGTCGACCTCACCCGCAAGCTCGAGCTGATCGTGGCGCGCGCGGCCGGCATGTCGGTGTGGCAGTTCATCACGCCGCCCGTGCTGACCGCCCTGCTCATCGGGGTGTTTTCAGTCGCTGTTTACAATCCCCTTTCCGCCTCCATGAAGCAGCGCTCCGACCAGATGGAGCTGGAGCTTTTCGGGGTGCCGGGGAGCCTGCGCATCGACCATGGCGTCTGGCTTCGCCAGCACGGCGTCGACGGCCTCGCCGTGATGCACGCCATGGGAACCGCCAAAGGCGGGACGGAGCTGACCTTCGTCAGCGTC
This sequence comes from Methylocystis sp. ATCC 49242, assembly GCF_000188155.2. NCBI lineage: Bacteria > Pseudomonadati > Pseudomonadota > Alphaproteobacteria > Hyphomicrobiales > Methylocystaceae > Methylocystis > Methylocystis sp. ATCC 49242. The sequence goes on along the minus strand of NZ_KE124774.1, from coordinate 464,948 downwards.
AACATATATTCGCCGAACGGCGGGTTTCTGGAGCGCGTCGAAGCCCAGAGCGCCCGGCTCGAACCCGGCGTCTGGGTGCTGAACGGAGCCATCGTGAGCGCGCCGGGCGAACCCGCCCGGCCGGTGGCTTCCTATATGCTCGCGACCGACCTCACCCCCGAGCAGGCCGCCGCGGCCACCACTCCGCCGCAGGGCACGCCCTTCTGGGAGCTGCCGGAAATGACCGCCCGCACGACCGAGGCCGGCCTCGACTCTACCGGCTACAGGTTGCAATTCCAGACGCTTCTGGCGCGTCCACTACTTCTCGTCGCCATGGTTCTCGTAGCCGCTAGTTTTTCATTAAGATTCTTTCGATTTGGCGGCGTGGCCAAAACCCTTTCGGGTGGCGTGGCGGCAGGCTTCGTGCTTTATATCGTTACCAAAGTCCTCTCGGATCTCGGCGGCGCGGGGCTCATCAGCCCGCTCGTCGCCGCATGGTCGCCTGCGCTTGTCGGGAGCATGTTGGGTACTCTCACCCTGTTGTATTCGGAGGACGGCTGATGGCTGAACGTCGCCGGCTCCGCTTCCTCTCCGCTCTCCTCGCCAGCGCCTCCACGCTCGCGGGCGCGGCCGCTCTTTTGCCGTCGCCCGCCCTCGCGGCGCCGAAGACGGGCGATGGCGCGCGCATGGTCGTCGAGGCCAAGGAGATGGTCTACGACGAAAAGAAGAACACCGTCACGGCCCGCGGCGACGTGCAGATCTATTACAAGGGCCGCCTGCTCGAGGCGGATCGGGTCGTTTACGACCGCAACACCTCGCGCGTCTTCGCCGAGGGTCACGCCAAGCTGACGGAGACGAACGGCACGATCGCCCGCGCCGAGCGATTTGACCTCACGGACGACTTCAAGCAGGGCTTCGTCGACAGTCTGCAGGTCGACACCACCGACAACACCCATTTCAGCTCGCCGCGCGCCGAGCGCTCCGGCGACACGACCACCTTCGACATGGGCACCTACACGGCCTGCGAGGCCTGTAAGGACGATCCGTCGAAGCCTCGCATGTGGCAAGTGCGCGCCAAGCGGATCATCCACGACAATGTCGAGAAGATGATCTACTACGAGGACGCGTCCTTCGAGATGCTCGGCACGCCGATCGCCTATGTGCCGTTCTGGTCGTCGCCCGATCCGTCCGTCAAACGCAAGAGCGGCTTCCTCACGCCGCAGTTCACCTATCGCTCGCAGCTCGGCATGGGCTTCGGCGTCCCCTATTTCTGGGCGATCGCGCCGGATTACGATCTGACGATCACGCCGACCGTCTTCACGCGCCAGGGCCCCTATCTGACCGGCGAATTCCGTAAGCGCTTCGACAATGGCGGCTTCACGATCCGCGCCGAAGGCACGCATGTCGGCGACCCCGGCGCCTTCGCGCAACCGCCGCTCGGCGCCGGCGACCGCAGGTGGCGCGGTTCGATCCACACTTTCGGCGACTTCGCGATCAACGACCGCTGGCGCGCGGGGTGGGACATCACGGCGCTGTCCGACCGTTATTTCCTGCAGGACTACAAGCAGTACAACTATCTGCTTCAGAACTACTTCTTCCGTGAAACGTCGTCGACGGCCTATCTGACCGGGCAAGGCCCGCGCAGCTTCTTCGACATGCGCGGCTACTACTTCCAGGGCCTGTCGCCCAACGACGTGCAGGCGCAGCAGTCCGTCGTCCATCCTGTCACGGACTACAACCGGGTTTTCGACATCGATCCGGCGAAGACGGGCGGCGTTGGCGGCCAGGTCGAACTCGACGCGAATGTGACGAGCACCTCCGCCCAGCTCGCCAATTACGAATCGATCAATCCGCGCCGCCTGGACGTCGTTTACGGCCTCTACAACGTCTGTTCGATCTATTCCCCGCTCATCGACAAGAACGGGAGCCAGTGCCTGTTGCGCGGCGTCGGCGGCGATTACCAGCACGCCACGATCAGCGCGAACTGGAAACGCAAGGCCATCGATCCGGTCGGCGGCGTATGGACGGGCTTCGCCTTCGCCCGTTTCGTCGGCAGCTATCTCGATTACGACCGTCAGGGTCTGTATCCGATCTACAGCTACGACCAGATCACCAACACCTTTTCACCGATCCCGAACGCCAATCAGGCGTTCTTCGTGAACGGGTCGGACAACCGCTTCCGCGGCCAGGCGCTGCCCGGCGTCGGCGCGGAATGGCGCTACCCGATTCTGGCGCGCAGCCCTCTCGGCAATGTCGTGTTCGAGCCGATCGTCCAGCTCGTCGCGCGTCCGAACCAGACGTCGATTCCGTCGCTGGTGAATATGGACGCGCAGAGCCTCGTCTTCGACGATTCGACCCTGTTTGAGTGGAGCAAATTCTCCGGCTACGACCGCTTCGAGACCGGCACGCGTCTGAATTACGGCGGTCAGGCGACGCTGTCGCTGGCGAACGGCGGATTCATCAACGCCATGTTCGGTCAGTCCCGCCAGATCGCCGGCAATAACTCCTACTCTACGGCGGACGCCGCTAATGTCGGCCTCAACTCCGGCCTCGACTCGCGCACTTCCGACCTCGTCGGCCGCCTCGCCTTCGCCCCCGCGTCATGGGTCAATTTTGTCGCCAAAGGCCGGTTCGACAAGGACAACATGCAGATGCGGCGGCTCGATCTTCTCGCGTCGTTCAATCTGAATCCGATCTCTGTCGACCTCCAATATGCGAATTACTCCGCGCAGCCCGCGATCGGCTTCGACGTGCGCCGACAGGGCATGTCCGCGGCGGGCCGTTACGATATCACCAAAAACTACTTCATGACCGGCTCCGTCACCTTCGACATGAGCCGCTACCTCTACAACCGGTATACTGAAAACCCGTGGCTTTATACGCAATTCACGGGCATCAACCTGACCGGCACCGCTCCGCTGTTCTCGGTGGCCGCGCTCGGAGCCGGGGTCGGATACCATGACGAGTGCACGACGCTCATGGTCAATTATTCGCAGATTTACCAGCCGCAGTCCTATACGGGCCTGCCGGCGCGCAACCAGACTGTGATGGTGAGCCTGAATTTCCGCACTCTCGGCGAAGCGCGGTTCAACTACGGCCTCGGCTCCGTTCTGGTGAACGACGGCGTGCGCACCGCCATTCCGCGCTGATCCGGCCATTTGTACAGCCACGGGGCTCAAGCTGTGTTAGAAGCGCCACCACGCACAACCGCGCTCTGACGCGACAAGGAGAACTCGATGCGCCTTCCCCTCTCTTTCGCCGGCGCTTCGCGCGCAATATTTGCCGCGAGCGTCATCGCCGGCGTGGTGTTGACGGCCCCCGCCGCGCGGGCCGCAAGCGAATTCTCCCCCGCGCAGAAAACGGTCATCGAGAAAATCGTCCACGACTACCTCGTCACCAATCCCGAGGTCATCAAGGAGGCGATCGAAGAACTGGAGAAGCGCCAGAAGGTTGCGGAGGCCGCCTCGCGCGAGAGGGCTGTCACAGAGCAGAAAGACAAGCTGTTCAACTCGCCGAACCAGGCCGTGGTCGGCAATCCGAACGGCGACGTCACGCTTGTCGAGTTCTTCGATTACAACTGCGGCTACTGCAAGCAGTCGCTTGCGACCGTCGCGAAGCTGATCGAGGGCGATCCCAAGCTGCGGGTGGTCTTGAAGGATTTCGCGATTCTCGGCCCCGACTCGGTCGAAACGGCTCAGATCGCAACCGCGGCGCGTCAGCAGCTAAGCCCCGAGAAGTTCTGGGAGTTCCACAAGAAGCTGCTCTCCACCCGCGGCCATATCGGCAAGCAGCAGGCGCTCGCCGCCGCCAAGGAAGTCGGCGCCGACATGGACCGGCTCGAAAAGGACATGGCCAAGCCCGAGACCCAGGCCGCGCTGAAGGAAGTCGTGGCGCTCGCCGAGCAGATGCGTTTCGACGGCACGCCGTCGTGGGTGGTCGGCTCCGAAGCGTTCGTCGGCGGCCTGCCCTACAACCAGATCAAGACGAAGATCGACAACGTGCGCAAATGCGGCAAGACCGCCTGCTGATGCGCTATTACAAAAAGTGCGCGCGATTTTCCCTCCGAACGCGCGACTGAATATGAAACGAGCGCGAAATTGGCGAACCCGAATTCGCCGATTTCGTTCGAAAGCCGTGTTGCGGCGGGCTTCCTTTGTGGCTGCAATAAGGCTAAGAGAAGAACCGCGTCGCGCTTTTTCAGGATGTGGGATCGTTCGAGAACGCAATGACAGTCGTCCATGTGCTCAACGGTCCCAATCTCAACCTTCTGGGCAAGCGCGAGCCGGTGATCTACGGATCGGCGACTCTCGACGACGTGCGGGCGATGTTGGAGGAACGATGCGCCGCGCGAGGCGTCTCGCTCGTCTTCAGGCAGTCGAATCACGAGGGCGATCTCGTCACCTGGGTTCAGGAGGCAGGACAATCCGGCGCGCCGATCATTCTGAACGCCGGAGCGCTCACCCACACCTCCATCGCCCTGTATGACGCGATCAAGGGCGCGAACGCGTCCGTGATCGAGGTGCATCTTTCCAACGTGCACGCCCGCGAGAGCTTCCGGCATCACTCCTATATCTCGCCGGTGGCGCGCGGAGTCATCGCGGGCTTCGGCCCGACGTCCTATTTGCTGGCCCTAGAGGCCGTTCTCGAAAACATCTGAGAAAGACCCGAGATTCCCATGGCGCGCAAAGCTCAAACGTCTCGAACCGCCTCGCGCAAGTCCCCGGCGCCGAAAGCCGCCCCGCGCATTGCGCCGGCTCCGACCGGCCCCGCGCCGGTCGTCGACCCGGAACTGCTTCGCACGATCGCGGAACTCGTCTCCAGCAGCGATCTGACTGAATTCGAGGTCGAGAAGGGCGACCTGCGCATCCGCGCCGCGCGCACGCTGATCGCGCCGCCGCCCGCAACATTGACGATCGCCGCGCCGCCGGCCGCCCAAACCTATCATGCGGCGCCGGTCGCTGCGCCAGCGGCCGCGCCGGCGGCGAAGCCTGCGCCGGCCGCCCCCGAGCCCGCCGCCGATTACGCCGACGCGGTGAAATCGCCGATGGTCGGCACTGCTTATCTCCGCCCCAACCCGGACGCCAAGCCCTTCATCGAGATCGGATCGCGCGTCGCCCTTGGCGACAAGCTGCTGCTCATCGAGGCGATGAAGACCTTCAACGACATCACTGCGCCGAAGGCGGGCGTCGTGACCGCCATTCTCGTCGAGGACGGCCAGCCGGTCGAATATGGCGAACCTCTCCTCGTGATCGAATAGGCGTCGCATGTTCGACAAGATTCTCATCGCCAACCGCGGCGAAATCGCGCTGCGCATCCTTCGCGCGGCGAAAGAGCTCGGCATCGCCACGGTCGCCGTGCACTCCACCGCCGACGCCGACGCGATGCATGTGAAGCTCGCCGACGAGTCGGTTTGCATCGGCCCGCCCGCGGCGCGCGATTCCTATCTCAACATTCCTTCCCTGCTCTCCGCCTGCGAGATCACGGGCGCTGACGCCGTTCATCCTGGCTACGGCTTTCTCTCCGAGAACGCGCGCTTCGCGGAAATCCTCGAAGAACACAACATAACCTTCATCGGCCCGAAGTCCGAGCATATCCGGCTGATGGGCGACAAGATCGAGGCCAAGGCCACGGCGAAGAAGCTCGGCATCCCCTGCGTGCCGGGTTCCGACGGCCCGGTTCGCAGCGAGAAGGAAGCGCTCAAGGTCGCCGAGAAGATCGGCTTTCCCGTTCTGGTGAAGGCGGCGTCCGGCGGCGGCGGCCGCGGCATGAAGGTCGCCCGCGATCCGCACGACCTCTCCATCGCCATAGCCACCGCGCGCACCGAGGCGAAGGCGGCCTTCGGCGATGACACGGTCTATATCGAGAAATATCTCGAAAAGCCGCGCCACATCGAGTTTCAGGTTTTCGGCGACGGCAAGGGCGAGGCGATCCATCTCGGCGAGCGTGACTGCTCGCTGCAGCGCCGTCACCAGAAGGTCTTCGAGGAAAGCCCCTCCCCCGCGCTCAACGACACGCAGCGGCGCGAGATGGGCGAGGTCTGCGCCAGGGCGATGCGCGAATTGCAATACGCCGGCGCGGGCACGATCGAGTTTCTCTTCGAGAACGGCGAGTTCTACTTCATCGAGATGAACACCCGCATTCAGGTCGAGCATCCGGTGACGGAGTCGATCACGGGCGTCGACCTCGTCTGCGAACAGATCCGCGTCGCCGCCGGCTCGCCGCTTTCGATGAAGCAGGAAGACATCTGGTTCTACGGGCACGCCATCGAATGCCGCGTGAACGCTGAGCATCCGCTGACCTTCCGACCCTCGCCCGGCCGTATCGCCTATTACCACCCGCCGGGCGGCGTCGGCGTCCGCGTGGATTCCGCCGTCTATCAGGGCTACGCGATCCCGCCGAATTACGACTCGCTCATCGGCAAGCTGATCGTGCACGGCCGCAACCGCACCGAGGCGCTGATGCGCCTGCGACGCTCGCTCGACGAATTCATCGTCGACGGCATCGACACGACGCTGCCGTTGTTCCGCACGCTCGTCCGCAATGCGGATGTTCAGAACGGCGTCTACGACATCCACTGGCTGGAGCACTTCCTCGCGACAGGCGGGATCGAGCCGGGGTTCTGAACCGCACGGCGACGGCAAGCGACCATGCCCGCCGAACGACCACAAAGGTCTTCGGCGGGGCAGCCATGACAGTTTGAGCGCCGAGGCTGCAAAAAACCGTTGATCGGCGCTATCTTTCCGTCATGTCCAAACCCGGCGCCAATAGCGCAATCACTCCGCACCTTCTGCTGCGCGCCTATTCCATCGGCCTTTTTCCGATGGCCGAAAGCGCCGAAGACGACCAGCTTTTCTGGGTCGATCCCGAGAAGCGCGCGATCTTTCCGCTCGACACTTTCATCGTCTCGCGCTCGCTGGCCAAGACGGTGCGCTCGGACAGGTTCGAGGTGACCGTCGACCGGGATTTCGACGCGGTGATCGACGCCTGCGCCGCGCCGGCGCCGGATCGCGAAAAGACCTGGATCAATGCGGAGATCCGCCGCCTCTATCGCGAATTGTTCGATATGGGCTTCGTCCATACGGTCGAATGCCGCCGCGAGGGGCGACTCGTCGGCGGCCTGTATGGCGTCTCGCTGCGCGGGGCGTTCTTCGGCGAGAGCATGTTCCACCGTGAGCGGGACGCCTCGAAAGTGGCGCTGACGCATCTTGTCGCCCGGCTCAGGGCCGGCGGCTTCCAGCTGCTCGACACGCAATTCATGACCACGCATCTCGCTTCACTCGGCGCGATCGAGATTTCTCGCGACGCCTATCACCGGGCGCTCGAGGAGGCTCTGACGGTTGTGGCCGATTTTTACGTCTGGTCTCCGGACCAGAGCGTGAGCGGCGCGCACGCGCTCGCCGCTCTCGAGGACGGCTGATCAGAAGGGCAGCAGCGGATTTCCGCCGGTCGGCTCGACAGGCGCGGCGGCAGGAGCATCGGCCGCGGGCTTCTTCCTCTTCTTTTTCCGGGCTGGCGGGGGCGCGGGCTCGGCCGGCGCCTCTCCGGGAACAGCCTCCGGCGCCGGAACGGCGGAATCGGCGGCCGCCGGCGGCTGGTCGGCGGGGCCGATCGGCTGGTTCTCCACCGGCGCGGGCGCTGCGGGCTCGACCTTGCGCGAGCGGCGCTTCTTGCCGGTTTCCGCGGCGGGAGCGGCCGCGTCGGGGGCAGCGGAAGGCTCGGCTGCGGCCGCAGCCGGTGCCGGCGCGCTCTCCTTGCCGCCCTTGCAGTCGACGAGCCACACGTCATAGACCGGATGCTCGACGCCGTGCAGGCCGGGGCTGGCCGCGAACATCCAGCCCGAGAAGATGCGCTTGGCCTCCTGCTTGCCGTCGGTCTTGGCCTGCTCGGGCTTGGCCTCCGGCCGGCCCTGACGCTCCGGTTTCAGGATCAGTTCATCGACCTCGACGAAGCTCGTGGTCTGCGGCGTCTCCGTCTGTGGGCGGGTGTTGCAAACGCGCGGCGTCACCTGCAATGCGCCGAACTGCACCGTTTCATCGATGGCGACGTCGAAATTGATGATGCGGCCCGTCGTCTTGTCGAGACCGGCGAAGGTCGCCGTCGGATGCCGAATCGGTTCGGCGACGGCGACGCCGGAAAGCGCGAAACCCGCGACGCCGAGCGCCGCGCCAAAACGAAAAGACTTGATCATCGATTCACCGCGCCACACGCGAGGGGCTGAGGAACACGCAGGTCACAGAAACAGGCAAGAAAGGCGTTTCCAAGGACGGCGGCGTTCAGCCCTCCGGGCGCCAGGCGACATAGTCGCCGCCCGTCGCCGGGCGCTCGCCGGTGGCCAGCTGAGATCCCGGCGGGCGATAGGCGCGCGGCGTGCCGGTGAGGTTCTCCTGATGCGGGAGCTCCCAGTCCTTCGGCTTGTAGGTTTCCTTGGTCGGCGGCGTGTCCACCGTGTGATGCAGCCAGCCGTACCAGCCGGGCGGCGTGGCCGAACCCTCGCAATAGCCCTTGTAGATAACCCAGCGCCGCTCGATGCCGAGCGCCTTGTCCTTCTTGCCGCCGCGGCGGCGGTAATAGACGTTGCCGAATTCATCCTCGCCGACGCGCTCGCCATAGAGCAGCGTCCACAATCCCGTCGAAAGGGTTGCGCGGTTCCACCAGGTGAAGAAACGGACGATATAGGACATGAGAGTTCCGGCCTCTTGCTTGCAGCCCGCCAGTGTTGCGGCCGCCAGTCTTGGCGTTGCGCTCCTTATGGCGTCGCCGCGCGGCGGTGTCTAGTGTCGCGCGTCATCTACCTGCCGCGACGAAGGCGCCGAACGCCCGGGGACCGTCGCCGGTCTCGGCCCTGCCGACGACCTTGAGCGTCTTCGCGTCGATCGCCAAGAGCTCGTTTGAAAACCAGTTTGCGACATAGACCGTCCTGCCGTCGCGGCTCGCGTCGATTCCTTCGGGATATTCCCCGACTTTCACGGTTTCCAGTGGCGCGAGGGTCGCGGCGTCAAAGACGCTGAGGCTGTCGCCATGCTGGTTGGCGGTGAAGATTCGCCCGCCCGCCAGCGCCACCGTATAGGGCCGGCTGCCGGTCTTCGCCGTCGCGACGACCTTGCGGGCGGCGATGTCGATGACGCTCATGTCGTCCGATTCGACATTGGCCGTATAGGCGCGGGCGCCTTCTGCGTCGATGGTGACCCCAAAAGGATGCCTGCCGACGGGAATCGTCGCGACGCGGGTGAAGCTCGCGGCGTCGATGACCGAGACCGCATTGTCGTCGCGGTCGGCGACGAGGATCGTCCCGCCGTCCGGCGTCACGGCCACGCCGGAGGCCATCGCTCCGACGCCGACGCTGCGGGTCTCGCCTTTCTCGGGATCGATCTCGACAAGTCGGCGTCCATAGAGATCGGCGACATAGACGCGGCGGCCGTCCGCTGCGGCAGCGACGCCGAGCGGCCCCCCTGCGACGGCGATCCGTCGTTCGATCTTTCGCGCCTCCGCGTCCACAACGGTGAGAAATTTGCCCTCGGGGCTGGTCACGAAAGCGCGCGCGCCGTCCCGGCTCACCGCGATTCCGGCGGGCTTGCCGCCGATTGGCAGGCGGGCCAGAGGTTTCATCGTCGCGACGTCGATGATTTCGAGCGCGTCCGCCCCCTGCGCGGTGATGAAGACTTCATCGGCGCGGGCGGGAGCGGGACAAAGAAGCGTCGCGAAAGCGAGTCGCGCGACGCCATGCAGCGCTGTGCGTTTACGACCGCCCCGCCCCTTCCGCCGCATATGCGTCACTTCCCCTCCACCCGCGCCTTCAGCGCAGCGAGATTCGCCCGATGCAGCGCCGTCACTGCGGCCAGGGCCGTGTCGTCGTCGAGTCCCGGCGGCGGGTCGTTGAAGGGATGGCCACGGTAGAACCGGCCCTTCCATTCGGCCAGCGCCTTGCCGTCCGCGGCGGGCTTCACGGTCACGTGGGTCATGTAATTGATGGCGGGCAGGCGCTTCACGTCGTCGCGGTCGCGATGCCAGGCGAGCGTCATGCGCTCCGGGTCCCATCTCACGAGCGTCTCGTCGATCGCGCCGCCGTCGGCCAACAGGAGCCTGCGCTTGCCCTGCTCCGGCGCGTTCCCGCCGCTCGCCTCGACGCGTGCGACGCCGGGCAGCCAGTCGTAATGGGCAAAATCGCTTGCCACCGCCCAGACTTTTTCGGGGGTCGCGTCGATGACGATTGTTTCGACGGATTTGAGCGGGGCCGCGCCATGCGCGGCCCAGGAATTCGGCCCCGGAACAGGCGGCTCTGCGCCGGCGGCGAAAGCCGTTGTGGCCAGAGGGACGAACGCCGCCAGCGCGAGACACGCCGCGCGGCGCGACAGGCTGGACATTTCAAAACCTCCCGGCGGCCCCTCTCGCCCCGGCTTTACTTGCCCTCCGCCTTGGCCTTGAGCGCTGCGAGGCCGGCCTTATAGAAGTCCGACACCGCCTTCACGGCCGCTTCGTCGGAGAGCTCCGGCGGCGGATCGTTGTTCATGAAGCCGCGGTAGAAGGCGCCCTTCCACTCGACGACGCTCTTGCCGCCCTCTTCCTTGACCGAAATCGTCGAGGAGTAGTTGTTCACCGGGACGACCTTAACGTCCACATTATCGATCTTGTAGCTGAGCGACTTGCCCGCCGCGTCGACCTTCGTCGCCGACTCCTCGATCACGCCGCCGTTCTTGAGCGTGATCTTGCGCTTCGCGCCAACGTCGCTGCCGCCCGTTCCTTCCGTCGAGGCGACGGAGGGGTGCCAGTTCAGATCCTGGAAATTGCCGACGATTCCCCAGACCTTGTCGGCCGGCGCGTCGATCTCGATCTTCTCGACGACCTTCTGGCGCGAGGGGCCATGCGCGAAAGCCGGGGCCGACACGACCGCGGCGGAAACGAGCGACAGGGCCGCAACGACGACAGCGCGGCGCGCAATCACAAAGGACATGGGAAATTCTCCTGAACCTGATCTGCCGCCGGTCGCGGCGGATTGCGCACATAAAGGGACTGGAAGGGGCGGCGTCAAGGCCGTGGAGGGTGGAAGCGGCGGCGCGGCCCCGCCCCTCTCAAGACGATGCGTCTCTTTCTGTCACACGCCCGTCTCACAGGCGCGCCATCTGCGCGCCATGCCCTATCTGCGCGCGCTTGCTTTCGTCCTCGCCATGTCGGCGGCCTTCATCTTTCTCGTTCCCCTGCAGGCGTTGGCGCGGCGATGCGGCTGGGCCTTGCAGCATTGGATCCAGACGGGCTTCTGCCGGGCGATCTGCGCCACCATCGGCATAAGGGTTGAGGCCACGGGCGCCCTGCCCACCCCGGCGCCGCGCTTCGTCGTGGCGAACCATGTGTCGTGGACCGACATCATCGCGCTCGCGAGCCTTCATCCCTTTGTCTTTCTCGCAAAGAGCGAAGTGGCGAAATGGCCGGCGCTCGGCTTTCTCGCGAGGCTTCAGGGCACTGTCTTCGTCAATCGCGGCGCCCGCGGCGAGATTCCGCGCGTCAATGCGGCGCTCCGCGACGTTCTGCGCAAGGGCCGCGATCTCGTCGTCTTTCCCGAGGGCACGTCGAGCGACGGCACGAATGTTCTGCGCTTCAATCCGGCGCATTTCGACGCTCTGGAAAAATACGACGGCGAGGCTGCAATCGCGCCCGTCGCGATTCTCTATGCTGACAGCGAAGGCCCGATCGACGTTGGCTGGTATGGCGAGATGACGTTCCTGCCGCATCTGTGGGATTTGATGAAACGCGGCGGCGCGCGCTGTCACATCACCTTTGGCGAGCCCGTCGATCTGCGCGGCAAGGACCGCAAGACGCTCGCAATCGAAACCGAGACGCGGGTGCGCGACATGCTTTCGGCCGCGCGCGGCGATCAGGCCGCGCGGCGTTCGGTTCCGCTGAAATATTCGATGTAGCGCGCGTCGATCTCTGCAACGGGCATGACGACGAAGACGTCCGTGGTGTTGAACTTGATGTCCACCACCGCGCCGTCGCCGAAGCGCGCGCCCAGCCGCATGTAACCCTTTATCAGCGGCGACAGCGCCTCGCGTGCGCTCTTCACGTCGAGCGCGTCCTTCGGAAGCAGCGCCATCGATTTGTAGAGATCATTGCGCGCCTTCACGCTCCAGACCCCGTCCGCGCTGGCGTAATGCGCGAGATAGCTCAACGCCTGCGCATGGGCGAGCGGGCTGACGCCGGGGAAACTCGCGCAGCCGATCATGACGTCGATGTCATGCGCCCGCACATAGGCGAGGAGGCCGCGCCACAATAGCTCGATGGTGCGCTTGCTGCGATATTCCGCGAGAACGCAAGAGCGGCCAAGCTCCAATATGCGCTTGCCGGCGTGACGCGCGAGCAGCGGCTCGATGTCGTATTCGTCCGCCGAATAGAAGCCGCCGGCCTTCGCCGCCATCTCGTCGCGCAGAAGGCGATAGGCGCCGACGATCCTCGGCTTGACCTTGCCGCGACGATTCTTCGCGGCGTGATCGATGACGATCAGATGATCACAATATTTGTCGAAGCGGTCCGCATCGCGGCGCGTGAAAGCGGTGCGCGCGTCGGGAATGGCCCCGCCCTCCTTGTAGAAGATGTCGTATCGCAGCCGCTGGGCCCTTCGGATTTCCTTCTTGCCGCGCGCGAGGCGCGCCTCGAGCGTCCCGAGCCTTCCAAGCGTCTCGTCGAGCTTTACTTTTTTAGCGTGAGGCTGTGTTGGTTGCGTCGAAGCGATGATCGTGCGGCCGAATCCGGCGTTGATCGTCCACATCCGCGTTTTTTCTCCTGCGAAGCGCAAGAATGAAAAATCACGAGTCGGCAACGCTTTTGTGACGCCGGCCTTTGGATGACACCCGTCGCGCGACAGCGTAAGCTTGACATCATGAGGAGAGTCGAATGGTTTGGGTGCGGGGTTTGAAGGTCTCGATTGCGATCTGCGGCGCCTTGTCTGCGACCGCCGTCCGCGCGGGAGACCCCGCCCCCTTCGCCGGCTGCTACGAGCGCGTCTACGACGCTGCGCATCTTCAGGCGCATCGCGGCCAGATCGTGAGACATGTGAAGCTCATGATCGGGCCGACATCGGTTCCCAAGACGCCGGGCGACGAACGCCCGATCGTCGCCGACGCCAACCTCCAGATATGGGTCGTCGGGAACAAACGCAGCTTCGGCACGCTCGGCGCCTGCTCGATGGAGAGCGAGGCGCTGACCTGCAACGCCTCCCTTTCGGCGGAGGAGACCACGCTCTGCAAGACGAAAGAGGACGGCGTGAGGGACTGCCGCCTCTCCATGGACGACGCCGGCTCCTTCGAGATCGCGCCCAAAGGCGACGGCCTGCTCGTCACGGTGCGGGAGCGGCTGGAGCTTCTCGGGCCGCCGGAGGGCAGGAGCTTCCTCTATCTCAGCCCCAATAACGCGGAAAATCACGCGTTTCTGTTGAGGCCGGCCCCAGAGGGGGCCTGCAGGTAGCATCCCGCGCTGAAATCTTTGCCTTGCCGAATCTCCGGCTTTCGTCGAGCCTGTTTTGGCGGATTAGGTAGAATTTTCCCCAATATCCACTATTTTCTCCACATATTGTCTGCCTGTTAATTCCCGACACAATATCTTGACGCGGTCGGCAGACTCGCGCACTGTGAGGACACCACGCGATGACGCAGCGGCGGACGTTCCTCCCAATGTCTGGCTGTTCCTGGCGCGAGCCGGGCGCGAGCGACATTCTGCGCGGGCGTTATTCCTCGTTTCTGGCGTGCTCGCTCTCGCCCCGACTCTATCCGGGGGCGCCGGGCGCGCGTCTCTCGAGTTTTGGTTTGGCGAACATTTGCGTCGCTGGCCGGCGGACGGCTGCGCGCGAGCGGTAGCTTGCGCATTGAAGGGATCTGGGCACATGAAAATCGAGCGGCGATACACCAAGGCTGGCGAGTCTCCCTATGCGAACATCGAGTTCCGCACGACAAAGAGCGAGATTCGCAATCCCGATGGCTCCGTGGTGTTCTCGCTCGACAATATCGAAGTGCCGACGCAGTGGAGCCAGGTCGCCGCAGATGTGCTGGCGCAGAAATATTTCCGCAAGGCCGGCGTGCCGACGCGGCTGAAGCGCGTCGAGGAGAACAGCATCCCCTCCTTCCTGTGGCGCTCGATCGCCGACACGGAGGCGCTCGCGGCGCTGCCGAAGGATCAGCGCCACACGTCGGAAACCTCCGCGCGTCAGGTTTTCGACCGTCTCGCCGGCGCCTGGACCTATTGGGGCTGGAAAGGCGGCTATTTCGACAGCGAGGAGGACGCCCGGGCCTTCAGCGATGAATTGCGCTACATGCTCGCCACGCAGATGGCCGCACCCAATTCGCCGCAATGGTTCAACACCGGCCTGCACTGGGCCTATGGCGTTGACGGGCCGAGCCAGGGCCATTTCTATGTCGACTACGCCAATGGCAAGATGGTGAAGTCGAAGTCGGCCTATGAGCATCCGCAGCCGCACGCCTGCTTCATCCAGTCGATCGAGGACGATCTCGTCAACGAAGGCGGGATCATGGATCTGTGGGTGCGCGAGGCGCGCCTGTTCAAATATGGCTCCGGCACCGGCACCAATTTCTCCAGGCTGCGCGGCGAGAAGGAGAAGCTCTCGGGCGGCGGCTCCTCCTCCGGCCTGATGTCCTTCCTCAAGATCGGCGACCGCGCGGCGGGCGCGATCAAGTCCGGCGGCACCACGCGCCGCGCAGCGAAGATGGTCGTCGTCGACGTCGACCATCCCGACATCGAAGCCTTCGTGGACTGGAAGGTGAAGGAGGAAGAAAAAGTCGCCTCTCTCGTCACCGGCTCCAAGATCGTCAAGAAGCACCTGAAGGCGATCCTGCGCGCCTGCGTGAATTGCGACGGCCCCGGCGACGACTGCTTCAACCCGGAAAAGAACCCGGCGCTGAAGCGCGAGATCAAGCTCGCGCGCCGCAACGAGGTGCCTGATAATTTCATCAAGCGCGTGATCCAGTTCGCGCGTCAGGGTTACAAGGACATTTCCTTCGAGACCTATGACACCGACTGGGACAGCGAGGCCTATCTCACCGTCTCCGGCCAGAACTCCAACAACTCCGTGCGCGTGACGGACGAGTTCCTCCATGCCGTGGAAAATGACGGCGACTGGAATCTCATCAAGCGTCTCGACGGCAAGGTCTCGAAGACGCTGAAAGCCCGCGACCTGTGGGAAAAGATCGGCTACGCCGCATGGGCCTCCGCCGATCCGGGCATCCAGTTCCACACGACCATCAACGACTGGCACACCTGCCCCGCCGGCGGCCCGATCCGCGCGTCCAATCCGTGCTCGGAATATATGTTCCTCGACGACACGGCCTGTAACCTCGCCTCGCTGAACCTTCTGCAGTTCCGCGACGACGAGACGAAGCGCATCGACGTCGACTCCTACGAGCACGCCGTGCGCCTGTGGACCATCGTGCTCGAAATCTCGGTGCTGATGGCGCAGTTCCCGTCGAAGGAAATCGCGCAGCTCTCCTATGACTACCGCACGCTGGGTCTCGGCTACGCCAATGTCGGCGGCTTGCTGATGTCGTCCGGCGTCGCTTACGACAGCGCCGCGGGCCGCGCGATCACCGGCGCGCTCTCGGCCATCATGACCGGCGTCTGCTACGCGACCTCCGCGGAGATGGCGAAGGAGCGCGGACCCTTCGCGCGCTTCATGGAGAACCGCGAGTCGATGCTGCGCGTCGTCCGCAACCATCGCCGCGCCGCGCATGGCGAGCATGACGGATATGAAAGCCTCGCGGTGAAACCCGTGCCGCTCGACATCGCCTCCTGCCCCGATCCCTTGCTGGCGGAGCGTGCGGCGGCCGCCTGGGACAAGGCGCTTTCGCAGGGCGAACTCTATGGCTATCGCAACGCGCAGGTCACTGTCGTGGCGCCGACCGGCACCATCGGCCTGGTGATGGATTGCGACACCACCGGCATCGAGCCCGATTTCGCGCTGGTGAAATTCAAGAAGCTCGCAGGCGGCGGCTATCTCAAGATCGTCAACCGCGCCGTGCCGGAGGGCCTGCGCGCGCTAAGCTATCGCGAGAGCGAGATTGCGGAGATCGAGGCCTACGCCGTCGGCCACGCCTCGCTCGCCAACGCGCCGGCGATCAACACCGCGAGCCTGCGCGCGCGCGGCTTCACGGACGAGAAGCTCGCGGCGGTGGAGGCCGCCCTGCCCTCCGCCTTCGACATCAAATTCGTCTTCAACAAATGGACGCTCGGGCCGGACTTCCTGACCGGAACGCTGAAGGTTCCCGCGCATTCGCTCGAGGACCGGAACTTCGACCTTCTCACGCATCTGGGCTTCGCCAAGTCCGAGATCGAGGCGGCGAACACCCATGTCTGCGGCGCGATGACGCTGGAGGGCGCGCCGCATCTCAAGCGCGAACATTACGCCGTGTTCGATTGCGCCAACCCCTGCGGCCGCACGGGCAAGCGCTATCTCTCGGTCGAGTCGCACATTCGCATGATGGCGGCGGCGCAGCCCTTCATCACGGGCGCGATCTCCAAGACCATCAACATGCCGAATGACGCGAGCATCGAGGATTGCGAGCAGGCCTATCTGCTGTCCTGGCGCCTCGGCCTCAAGGCCAATGCGCTCTATCGCGACGGCTCCAAGCTCTCGCAGCCGCTGTCGGCGCAGCTCATTTCGGGCGACGACGACATCGACGCGGCGGATGTGATCGACGAAATCGTGTCGGCGACGATGCCCGCGCGCGCGGCCATGGTCGCGGAGCGCATCGTCGAGCGCGTGGTGCATCAGGTCATCCGCGAGCGCGAGAAACTGCCGGATCGCCGCAAGGGCTATACGCAGAAGGCGGCGGTCGGCGGCCACAAGGTCTATCTGCGCACGGGCGAATATGCGGACGGGCGCCTCGGCGAAATCTTCATCGACATGCACAAGGAAGGCGCAGCCTTCCGCAGCCTGATGAACAATTTCGCCATCGCGATTTCGCTCGGCCTGCAATATGGCGTGCCGCTCGAGGAATATGTGGACGCCTTCACCTTCACGCGCTTTGAACCCGCCGGTCCGGTGCAGGGCAATGACGCGATCAAGAACGCGACGTCGATCCTCGACTATGTGTTCCGCGAACTCGCCGTGTCCTATCTCGGCCGCACCGACCTCGCGCATGTCTCGCCCGACGACATCGGCCATGACGTGCTCGGCAAGGGTGAGCACGAGGGCAAGGCGCCGGAGACGAGCTCCATCGTCTCGCGCGGCCTGCTGCGCTCCAAGACCGACAAGCTGATGGTGGTGCGCGGCGGCGCCGTCGCCCTCAAAAGCGAGCCGACGCCGGAAGCCGTCGAAGAAGCGGAAGCGCTGTCACAACTCGGCTGGACCGAGCCGACGAAGACCGTGCAGGGCGTCGCGGAGAAACGCGCCGAAGCGCGGATGAAGGGCTATGTCGGCGAAGCGTGCCCTGAGTGCGCGAATTTCACGCTGGTGCGCAATGGGACGTGTCTGAAGTGTGAGACGTGTGGATCGACGACGGGGTGTAGTTGAGCAGGCAACGTCTCAGTCGTCATGGCCGGGCTCGTCCCGGCCATTGTCGTTGAGGCCATGCGCCGATGTCCCCGGGCGCAATCCTCGTCCTTCGAGACGCGCCCTTCGGGCGCTCCTCAGGATGAGGATTGCTTGTCAGCGCGGCAAGGCAGCCCGGGTTGGAAATAGGCGGCGATGGCAATGCAACGCCCCTCATCCTGAGGAGCGCGCACAGCGCGCGTCTCGAAGGACCAGGGGCCGCGACGATCAATCCTCACTAGCCTTCACACCTTTCTTGCTGTGGCGCGCCCATCGCGCGCAAGGCGTCATAATCGCTGGCGGCGCAATCCTCGTCCTTCGAGACGCGCCCTTCGGGCGCTCCTCAGGATGAGGATTGCTTGTCGGCGCGGTAAGGCAGCCTGAGTTGGAGATGGGCGGTGATGGCAATGCAAGGCCCCTCATCCTGAGGAGCGCGCACAGCGCGCGTCTCGAAGGACGAGGGGCCGGGATCATTGGCCTGAAGGCGCGCCGCTCTTCCTGTTTCGACGCGCAGCAAGCGCGGGCAAGGCGTCGTAGTCGCCTTTAATCAGCGCTTCTTTTTTGGCGCGGCTCCAACCTTTTATCTGGCGTTCCGCTGCAATCGCGTCAGTCAGTCGCTCGTAGTAAGCAGACCAGACGAGCGTTACAGGGCGTCGGCGGCTAGTATAATCCGCGTTAACCCCGGCATTGTGCTCCCCAACGCGCGTTTCTACCTCCTTGCGCGTCAGCCCGGTGTAGTAACTGCCATCGGCGCAAAGCAGGATGTAGATGCTTGCGCCTTCGGCCATCACAGCAATCCTCGTCCTTCGAGACGCGTCCTTCGGGCGCTCCTGTCGGCTCGGCAAGGGGACTTCCGTGAAATAACCACCTCGCGAGCATCAGGCCCCTCACCCTGAGGAGCCTGCGCAGCACGCGTCTCGAAGGGCGAGGGGCCGATTCCAGCGGTCGCTCTCACGCCACCTCCCTTACCCGCTCCACAACCTTCAGCCCCAACTCGCTCTCCACCTCCTCCGCGCTCATCGTCGAAAACATCTGCTGCAACTCCGCCCCGGTGCGAGGCGTGTAACCTGCAATCCCCTCGCGCCCATAAAACGCACGGAACATCGCCCGCGCGCTCTCGATCGGCAGCGGCCCGACCTCGATCACCTCGTCGATGCGCCCCGGCCGCACGATCGCGGGATCGAGCCGGTCGAGATGGTTCGTCGTCACGATGAATTTCAGCCCGTCCGGCGTCTGCATGCCGTCCATCGAATTCAGGATTTCATGCAGCGGCGACGCGCGCATGGCGGGGTCTTCGTCTTTCGCCTTCGTTCCGCGATCGAGACTGTTCGCGATCGTGTCGATATCCTCGATGACGAAGAGATCGTTCGACGTTCCCGACTTGAACGCCGCGCCGAGCCCGTGCAGCGACTTGATATATTTGATGTCGAAGCCGAAGTCGGAGGCGAGCGCGTGGATGAGGCTCGTCTTTCCCGTGCCGGGCGGACCATGAAGCACGACGCCGAGCTTCCACGGAATGCCGCGCGACGCGTGCCATTCCTCGGCGCCCTGAAACCATGAGAACCGCGAGACGAGCCGATCCTTGATCGACTGATCGACGAATACCGTGTCGAGACCGCGCTTGCGACGGCGCAGGCCGCCCTCGCCGCCGCCGGCGGAAAACATGGAAATCTGGATCGAGTTCCGATGCTCCTCGGGCTTGCAGTCGCGCATGAAGCGCTCGACCACGCAGCGGTCGCGGGTCAGAAAGGAGATCGTGATCGTCTCGAAAGGCGTGAATTGCTGTGCGGACTTGGTCTTGGAATATTTGAAGAACGTTCCGCCATAAACGCCCCAGCCGCCGCCGAAGCCGGTCTTCAGCCCGCCATCCTTGATCTCCAGCGAGCGGCTGAAGAAATCGAGGCGCCGGCCCTCGATGAAGGCGTCGACGTCCGGATATTCGTTCGAGAGGCTCTCGACGAAGACCTTCGTCCATACTGTCCTCTCTACGAGATCCAGCATGGTCTCGGGCACGGTTCGCAGGACATACATCAGCGAGCCGAAGGCCAGCGTCCCGACGCCGCCGACGAGAAGCTGGTTGGACGTCAGCGCGGAAAATGCGGTGTCGAGATAGTTCATGAGCGCCCTTCGTACATGCGTTTCGAGGCGCGCATGTTCGCCGCCTCGCCGACCACGCCCCGGCTTCGCAGCCTCATCAGATGAGAACGCCAAGCCGTCCACGCAAGGTGCGCGCGCGCAGAAAGAGCTTCTATGAATGCGACGTTCGGCAATGCGCCGTCGGCTACGCGCCGAAGTCCAGCTCCTGCTTGGATTTTTCCGATTCCGCCATCTTGAAACACCAGCGCATCCGCTCCCTTTAACAAACGTAGAGCGCGACAGCTCGGATCGCCCCCGGCGCAATGCGCTCGCGGAGGTACGCCCATGGAAGAAAAACAGGTTTCAACCCCTGAGGAACGTGGGGAGGTGCGCGAGGTCGTAGGCGTATTCGACACCTCGGACGCGCTCATATCGGCGATCGACGATCTTATGACCAATGGCTTCGATTATTCGACCATCAGCCTTTTGGCGGACGAGCAGACAGTGCGCGAGAAGCTCGGCGCCGATCACATTCCGGCAAAGGAGCTCCAAGACAGCGTCGTCGCGCCACGCAGCGAATATATCGACCCGGAGGCCAGGAACGAGGCCAAGGCCGGCGTTATCGGCGGTCTGTTCTACATCGGAGCGATCCTGGGGGCCGGAGCCGTGCTTGCGGCGGGCGGCGCCCTGCCGGCGGCGGTCGCAGGCGCGGCGATAGCCGGAGGCGGAACGGGTCTCATCGGCGCGGCGATAGCCAAATGGGTCGGATATCGCGAAGCCCAGTGGCTCGAGGAGCAGATGCAGCACGGCGGCCTGCTGTTGTGGGCGCGCGCATGGGACAAGGACAAGGAACGCGCCGCCATCGGCATCATGGAACGTAACGGCGGCCGTGACGTGCATGCTCATTCGGCCGCCGCCGCCTGAAAAACATTGGGCTCTCCCGTTTCCGGGAGAGCCCATGAATCCCTTCCGCCTGAGCGCCTACCAGCCCCAACCGCCATATCCCCAGCCGCCGCAGACGTTTACCCACTGCTGCGCCCAGCCATAGCCGGTCCAGACGGTGCGAAGGCGATAACAGCCGCCATAAGTGGGATAGCTGTAGCCCCAGCCGGCGCCGATCAGGCCCGCGCCGGCGTACCACGGCCAGGCGCCGCCCCAATGGCGGCGGTATCTCCAGCCGCCCCAATAGGGCCTGTGCCGCCATCCCCAGCCGACCGGTCGAACGCCGCCCCAGCCGCCGCCCCAATGATGGCCGCCGCCCCAGCCGCCACCCCAGCCGGGGCGAATCCCGCCGCCCCATCCAGGACGGATGCCCCCGCCCCATCCGGGACGGATCCCGCCTCCCCAGCCGCCATGAAAGCCGCCCCCGCCGAAGCCGACGCCGGCCGGTCTCCCGTGAAATCCGCCGAAGCCGCCGCCCCCAAAGCCGCGATGTTGCGCCTCTGCTGCGCCGGTCTGCGCCAAGAGCGCGGCCCCGAGGGCCGCGGCCGCGACGCCCGCCGTGATATTTTTCCTGACCATGATCGCGTCCTCCCAACGAGGGCGACGGCCCGCGGAACAAATGCGGGCGCTTCCCTGCCGCCGCATCGCCAATCGTTTTACTTGAGCTCCTGCCGGACCAAATCAACCCGGGCCATGCGGCCGCTCATCGCTGGCCGGTTTTTGCTGTGTCAGTGTCGAGAGCGGCAAAGGGGACCAGAATTTCAGTGGCTGTAGTATTTTTACCACATGGACGAAAAACAGGTTTCAGCTGGCGAACATCCGCATCGTGTTGTCAAACAAGCTGGCGATATAATTGGGAAATCGTAAAACTATAGTTTTCGGAAAAATCCGCCCCTGGGCACAAATTATCGCAAATAATACGGTTTTGTGACTGCCTTTATTTCGCCCGGGCGTCCGGCTACTTCAAGGGCTCGCGTCGCTCCGTGACGCATACAGTCGGCGCAGAGCCGCCATCCTGCATGGAGAATGTGCTGTTGAAGAAATTGGTGATTGGATCTGTCGCGCTGCTGGCGCTCACTGTCAGCGCCGACGCCGCCTGGGTTGGCAAGGCGTCCTACTATAATCTTGGCGGACGAACCGCGAGCGGCGGCCATGTCGGCGCCTTCACGGCCGCCCATCGCACCCTGCCATTCGGCTCTCATGTGCGCGTGACCAATCTGCGGAACAATCGTTCGGTCATCGTCACTGTCAATGATCGCGGGCCCTTCACCGGCGGCCGCGTGATCGACGTCTCCGCCCATGCGGCGGACAGCCTGGGCTTCCGCTCGGCCGGCGTGGCGATGGTCAGGGTAGAGCCCGTCTCCGGTCAATAACGCCACCACAGGGCGCTGATGACGCCGCGCTCGGCGGGGGAGTTTGCCCCGCTGAGCGCCGTAACGCCGCCGAGCTGCACGGACAATGACGGCGTCACGTCATAGACCGCGCTGAGCTGGAGCTTCTGCGCGGCGACGAATGTGGCGACGCCGCCGCGCGGCGCAAAGGCCGAGAAGCTCTGAGCCATCACGAGCAGTTTATCCCACGGGCGCAGACCGGCGGTGAAGTCGGCGCGCAACTCGTCGCCGTTCTGCCCGCGCGAGCGATAGCCGATCTGAGTGTCGATGAAGCCTTTGAGGCCAAAGACGGTGATCGGCCGCCCCATCAGGAACCGGGCGTCGATCTGCACCGGATCGCGCATGTCGAGGAACCGCCGCGCTTCCGGCGATGCCGCGCGCAGGCTGGCCTCCAGCGCGAAGACATAGTCGCCGTAGGTGAAGAGGCGCAGTCGCGCGCCGGCCGAGCCCAGCCCCAGCCCCTCGTATTGCGGACCGGGCGGCGGCTTCAGCGTCAGCGGCAAGCGGGCCTTGGCCTCGGCGATCAACTGGTTGAGATGGTTCGTCGGCGACGCGGCGCCGCTGAAATCCATGTAGCCGCCCTCGCCGACGAAGTTCAGCCAGTCGGTTATTCCGTGTTCGACATAAACGCGCGCCTCGAACTTGCGATAGGAGGGCGTCGCGATCAGCCGTCCCCGGGCGTCATAGGCCTTGCGCGCGTCGGCGAAAGTCGTCGTGACGATGACCTGGCCATTGCCTGCGGGATAAAGCCACGCCCCGGCCCGGGCCGGAGCGGCGGCGAAGACGGCGCAGGCAAGAGAACAAAGAACAAAAAATGCACGCATGACGCGACGCCGCTACACGCTTGATAACACAGGCAGTGTAAGACGCCGAGTCTATTGCCAAGTTAACGCTTTGGCAATGTTTGTAGACGAGCATTTAAAATGTTCTTTCTATGTTTCCTTCCTGTTCCCATCCTTCGAATACGTCTTGCCGCGATAGGTCACGCTCTCGAGCTCAAGGTCGCCTTTCGGCTCGAAAGCGTCCGGGCGCGGACGCAATTCGCCGTTCTCGAATTCCAGCCCGAGCATGGCGTAGGCGGCGGAGATCATGCGCGCCGCCGCGCCGGTGTACCAGCTCCAGCCTCCGCGGCCTTCGTAGCCCGGCCCCTCATAGACGTCGGCCGGCTGCTGATGCGGCGGCATGCCATAAACGTCCGCCTCTGCGGGGGTCGCGAGCTTCGAGATGGGCGAAATCGCGATCCAGGTCTCGAACGCCTGACGGAACAGCTCTTCCGCCGCCTTCGTATCGCCTTCGGCCTGCGCCTGCGCCCCGAGCCTCGCCAGCGCGTCCACGAACCAGGACACGCCATGCGAATATTGCCCGCCGTTCTCGCGAACGCCCGGCGGATATTCGGCGCTGCGCCCGGGGTATGGCCTTGAATGCTCGTTATAGGGCGGCGTGACGAGCAACACGCGATTGGGCCGACCGAGGGCCGCCAACGCTTTTTCGATCGCCTCGCGCCCGCGCCCGGCGTCGACGGCCCGGGAGAGCACCGGCCAATGCGCGGTCATGGCGCTCATCGGCGCGATCTCGCTACCGTCGTCCGCGAAGTCGCGCACATAGCGGTCGCCGCGCCAGCAGGCGTCGAGGGCGAGGCGCAGCTTCGCGGCCTCATCGCGATAACGCGAGGCGCGGTCGACATCGCCCTTCGCCTCGAAGAAGGGCGCGATGTCGATGAGGATGCCGTGCAGGAAGAAGCCGAGCCACACGCTCTCGCCGCGCCCTTCCACGCCGACAAGATGCATGCCGTCGTCCCAGTCGCCCGAACCGACCAGCGGCAGGCCATGCGCGCCGAAGCGGTCGAGCGTGTAGTCGATGGCGCGGGCGCAATGGCCGAGCAGCGTGTCCTTGTCGCGTGAGGTCAGCGGCACGGTGGCCTCGCCCTCCTGCCCCTTCGGCACCGGATTGGCTTCGAGGAATGGCTCGACGGCGTCGAGTATTCCCGCGTCGCCCGAACCGTTGACGTAGCGGATCGTGACATAGGGCAGCCACAGGTGCGGGTCCGACGAATGGGTGCGGTCGGCGAGGCCCGTGCCGCCGTTCGGCGCCCGATGCCACCACTTGCAGGCGTCGCCTTCGAGATACTGGTGCCGCGCGTGCAACAATATCTGCGCTCGGGCGCGCTCGGGGGCGAGATGCACGAGCGGCAAAACGTCCTGCAACTGGTCGCGATAGCCAATGGCCCCGGAGCGCTGGGACGGACCCGTGCGGCCCCAAAGGCGCGCGGCGAGCAATTGATAGGGAAGCCAGTCGTTGACGAGGCGGTCGACGTCCGGACGGTTGGTCTTGATGCGCAGCACCGAGAGCTGTTCGTCCCATGCGCGCGCGCTCGCCTCGAATTCCATGCGCGCATTGGCCGGATCGCGCGCGAAGGCCGCGAGCTTCTGCGCCTCCTCCATCGTCGTGGTCTGGCCGAGCGCCACGATGACGATCGCCTCTCCGCCGGGAGGCACGTCGATCGATCCGCAGAAGGCGGCGACCTTGCGCTCATGCTCCGGCGCGCCGGCGTCGGGGTGGCCGTGCTCGACCATGTAAGGCAGGCAGGGATCGCGGCTCTCGTGGCCGAGGAAGCGGCGGCGCGACGTCTCGGCGAATTCCGCCGGGATAGACGTCGTCACGAAAGCCCAGCCTTTCACGAAATTATTGCGCGGGTTGAGGAAGTAGATCGAGTGCAGATCATCGTCGATGACCGATTGCACCGCGCCGAGGCTTTCGTTCGGCGTTTCGGCGAGCACGATCTCCATGGCCGGCACGATCTGAAGCAGACGTTCGTGATCGCATTTGTTGCGTATCTTGAGAATCTTGAACTCGATCGGCCGCGTCGGGCTGACGAAGACCGTCATCTCGAGTTCGAGGCGATCGCGCTCGGCGCGATAGACGGCGGCGCCTGGCGAGAAGGTCACTTCATGTTCCGCGTCGCTCCGGCGCAGCGGCACGAAAGTCGGCGCATGGGCGTCGGTGCGGGCCAGATCATAGACGTAGATCATCTGCCCGGTCGGGGCCATGCGTCCCTCGCCCATGCGGAACGGCGTGAAGCTGTTCAGCCGCGAATTGGCGTTGAAGGAGAAGATGTCGCCGTCGTTGGTGAGCACCGCCCCCTGCCCCAGCGCATTGGCGATGACATGCGCGAAGGGCCGAGGCGTGCCGGGCGCGAGCGTGACGCTGCGGCCGTCCTGCGAGAATTTGTAACGATGCTCTTTCGGCGCCGGCGGCATGATCAGCGAACGCTGGCGCGACAGCGCCCTGTCAAGAATTTCCGGCGCGACCGGCGCCATGCCGAGATGACGCGCGACGGAGGCGGTGGCGCGCCCCATGTCGCGCGCCCAGCCGTCGACGATGATGAGCTCCGCTTCGCCGGCCGGGCCGATGTCGATGTCGACGCGCAGGCTCGCGCAGGGTTCGAAACCGTAGAGCAGCCCTTCGTCGTCAGGATCGCGCGGCTCGCCGAGACCTTTCAGGCTGTCGGGCGAATTCACCGGCCCCATGCCGTAGAAGCGCGACTTCACATCCTCATAGCCGACGATCGTTATTTTCGTGTCAGCCCCGGCGCCGATGGCGTGGAAGCCGATTTCCGGCGACAGACGCCTGTCCGCATGGCGCCGCGCGCCGCCCTTGAGCAGGCGGTTTTGCGCGAAGATCGCATTGAGCGAACGCACGTACCATGTGCCGACGTGGATGGCGTTATAGGCTGCGTCGCGCATTTCGACGCTGGTTTCGTTCAGCACCCATTCGCGCAGGCTCGCGAGCGTCAACCTGCGCCCGCGCTGCTGGAGATTGACGATGCGCAGATGCGTGATCTCCACCGCCTCATCCGGCGCGAGAGAAACGCGCGCCTCGACGGCGAAGCCATTCCGCTCGGCCATGAAGAACAGGCAGTTTTCGCCGGCGTCCGTCAGAGTCGCGCGGTGAGCGGCGCAGCGCGTCGGCGCCTCGCCAATCGACCACAACTCGCCGCTTTCCTCGCGAAGGAAAAGGAAACGTCCGCGCGGATGGGCGTGATCGTCGGGGCGGCGCGTGAGATCGATCGGCGGGCCGCCGCGCGCGACGCCCTCGATGCGGATGGCGCCCTGACTGTCCTGGAACCATTCGCTGGTCATCAGGCCATTGGTGAGCTTCAGAGGTTTCGAGCCTGGCACGCCGCCCGCGCCGGTAACGCCTTCGAGCGGGAGCTTTTGCGCCTGGGCGAGACGGCCGAGCAGGAAAAGCACGAGGCCCAGCGCCACGAGCCCCGCGTAAAGGAGATAGCCGCCGACGAGATAGGTGTAGGATGGCGGCCGCGTCTGCGCCATCTGCTCGGCGCCCGTCCACGCCTTGTCCCAGTTGCTCCCCTGCGGAATATAGAAGGGCAGGAGCAAAGGCGCCCATGTGCCGAAACGGCGGATGCCCTCGGGAATGGCGCGGCTCACCTGTTCCTTGCCGACGAAGCGCGCCGCCCGCTCATCGAGGAGATCGCCGCCGACGAAGGAGAAGTTCACCAGCGTCGCAACGCGCAGGCCCATGTGGTCGAACCAGATCAGCACGCGCAGCACGTCATAGGCGAGCAGCGCGGTGAAGATGTCGAGGCTCCACGCGCGGAATTCATTGTCCGGAAGGATGTAGCTCATCCAGGTCGCAACGCCGGTGCGGATCAGCCCATCCTGATTGTACCAGGCCGGCTCCGGCGACGCCTTGAGGAACGAGTAGATCACCGGCGCCATCCACAGGCCCCAGCGCAGCACGCGCACCGCGTTATCGACGAGCATCTCAAGCCCTTCCCAGCTCGCGAGCTGGCGCAACGGCGAGAGGCTGCGCTGCACGAGGGCGCTGAGGAAGAAGAAATTGATCGAGAAGAGCGGCGCCGCGAACACCCACTGGATGACGCCCGAAAGCGACTCGTCATAGAGCAGCCGCACCCCGCCATCGACGAGGCCAAGATCCGTCGCGCCCCATTTCGAGAACAGCGGGCGCACGATGTAGGCGTAGACCGGCCGCCCGTCCGCGGCGTAATCGATCGAAACATAGGCGAAGAATTTGCCGACGATCGTCTGGATCTGGCCCGTGTCCAGATACCAGGCGACGCTGCCCGCGACGACGCCGCCGAGCATCGCGCCGAGCGAGTAGACGCGCCAGCTGCGGAAGTGCTGGCGACGACGCTGTGTCAGCGCCCGCAGATCGAAGGCCGCGTCGACGCCGGCGTAGGCCAGCGCGCCGACAACGACGCCGAACAGGAACCGGTCCCATCCGCTCATGGCCGGCAGATCGATCATGAGCGCTACGCCGACGCCCGCGCCCGCCACCAGACCGCGCGCGAAATTCGACGGCCGGAGATAGGCCTCCTCCAGTCGCCCGACGAAGGGTAATGTCGAATCCGTGCTCTCGACGATGGTGCGGACCAGCGGATAGGTCGCCGCGCCGATCAGCGCCGCGCCGAGGGGACCCGACAATTTGATGAGCGAGACGGCCGGCGGAAACGAGACGACGAGCCCGACCGCCAGCAGCAGCGCCATGTAAACGAAGCCGTAGACCGCGCCCTTCTCCGCGCCGACCTTCCAGTCGTGGTAGACGACGACGGAAAGCGACGGGGTTGCGCGCAACAGGCCGGCGAGCGCCTGCGTCACGAGATAGGTCTCGCCCCACAGCCCCCCCTGCGCCAGCGCCTCCATCACGGTCGCGGCGAACGCCGCGAAGGGCGCCGGCAGATAAGGCGTGAGGAAGGCGGAAACCGCCGTCGCGACGAATGGCGTGAGCGACGCCAGAAAGGCCGCCGCGAAGAGGATGCCATGCGGTCGCCACTGCCGCGGCAGGAAGCGCCCGAGCGCCAGCGGCACGCCGACGACGACCGCCTCGTTGAGCAGAAACAGGACGAAGGTGCGGCCGATGATCTTTTTCAGTATTTCCGGCGCGTCGATCCCCGGCAGAAACATGCCGCCGATTTGCGTCACGGGCGGGGAGCCCAACGCGATCAGCAGGCTGAAAAGCAGCGGGAGCGCGAACAGCGCCGCGCGGACCGCCAGCCGCGACCGCGCGCGAAGCGTGACGACGCCAGAAATGTATATGATCGTCGCGACGCCCGCGCCCACCGGCGAGAAACGGAACAATTGCTCCAGCGTGTCCGGCGCCCGCCACAACACGCCGGCCCGGTCGCACATCACGGAGAAGGACGCGATGACCAGGAAATCGACGACGAAATCGATCGCCTGCCGCGCAGCCTCGCCGGAGGGCCGCAGCAGATAGACCGCGGCGCCGGCGAAGAAGCCCGCGACGAGGGCGTGATCATAGCCGCCCGAAGCCTCTAGCGCAGCGACGACGGCGAGCCCGAGCCCAAAAAGGATTCTTTCGAAAAGCGCGCCGCCAGTGTCCGTTTCGCCATGGATAGTCGCCATGGGTTCCCTCCACGCGTCCGCTCATCGGCGCTGTTTATAGTTAATCCCCGGAATCACCGGCAGAATAAAGGATTCCCTTGCCGGACGGCGGGGGAAATGTCGACCCCTCGCCCCCGTCGGCGGCTGCGGCCCTTCGCAGAAGCAGTGCAAGCCGTTATAGTCAAAAAAGCGTAAATCCCGCGCTCCGGCGAGGGCGAAGCAAGTGGACGATATGGACGAACCCATGCCCGCGCCGACGGAAAACCCTCGTTCCGGCCTGCGAAGAAAATCGACCGCCCAGGCGGCCGACCGCCTGTCTGCGATCATTGCGCAGGAAAAGGGCGCCGCGAGGGCGGTGGAGGGAAAGGCCACGCTCGACGAGCGCATGGCCAGTCTCGCCGCGGCGCTTCGTCGCGCCCGGGTCGAGAACGCCGACCATTCCGCCGCGCTCGCCGATCTCCGGGCGGCGGAAATCGCCCGGCTCGAAATCCTCGCCGACGCCCTCGCCCCGGTTCTGGCGCAGGTGCCGGCGGACTGCGACATTTTCGACGTCGCCGTGTCGCCCAGCGAGCGGCCGCGACTGTTCATCGACCAGATCGGCTTCGTCGAGATGGACCGCGACCGTCGCACCTACCGCTTCCTGCAGGACACCCGCCATGGCCGCGTGACGCTGATCGAGAGCGAAAAAATCGACGCGCTGGTGGACGCAGTCACAAATTACATCGCTCACCGGCTTATCGAGCGCGAAAGGGCGCTGGCCATCGATTACGCGAGCGGCGGCGCGGCGAGAGCGCTGCGTGTCGACAGCGCCGCGCAATCGGCGGGCGAAGTCGGCGCCTTGCGCGGCAAGGCATTTCAGGCGTTCCTCTTCGTCGTGGAGTTCCTCGGCTCGGCCGCCTTCTTCGGAATGCTGGCGGTAATCGCGCTCTGGGCCTATCGCACCTACATCGCGCACTGATCTAAAGATCGACCGCCGCCATCTCCACGATTTCACCCGCCTCGTTCAGCCCGCGCTGGCGCATGTTGATCCGCAGGCGGTCGCCTTCGCGCCCGATCGAATAGAGGTTGTAAGCCGCGGCCGGATAGTGGCCGCCGGGGCGCGCCGAGGCGGAGGCGACGCCGACGACGGGGGCCGCCGCCAGCGGGCCGGCGATGTGCGCAAGGCTCGGCTTGTGGTTGTGGCCGTGCAGGACGAGTTCCGCGCCATGTCGGGCGATGACGTCCTCGAAGGCCGCCGCGTCGTCGAGACCCCGCAGGATGCGCGCGCCGCCGACATGGGGCGGATGGTGCAGGAACACCACGCGCGCGAGCCCTTCGGTTTTCGTCTGTTCCAGCAACGCCCCAAGCGCCGACAGTTGCTCCTCCCCCAGCCGGCCGGAGGCGATGAACGGCCCCGTCGGCACGCCAGAGTCGAGCCCGATAAGCGCCACGCCCCCGCGCCGGCGCAAATAGGGAAAGCCGGCCGCCGCCGTTTCGCCCGCCGTCCAGGGCGCGAAGACCTCATGCACGAGTTGCGTGGCGTCGGCGACATAGGCGTCGTGATTGCCTGGCGTGTAGCTCACCTCCTCGGGTCCGCCGAGAGAAGCAAGCCAATCCCTCGCCAGCGCGATCTCGGCTGGAAGGCCGATGTTCACAATGTCGCCGGTCATCAGCACATGGTCGGGCTTTTGCGCCTTCATGTCCTCGACGAGGCGCGACAGCACTCCCATGTCGTGCTGTCCAGCGCGCTTGTAGAGCCAGTTGACATAGCCAGTGACGCGCTTGCCGAGCAGTTCCGCAAGATTGGGGCGTGGAATCGGTCCGATATGCGCGTCGGAGAGATGGGCGAGAAGAAAGGTCACGCGACGGCCTTTGTTGTTTGCGAATAGTCCTAGAGCCTTCGCGCGCCATTTGCCATAGTCGCGCGACGAAACAGGAGACAATGGTGACGCCGCCGCCCACAGAACGACCGCCCCCGTCGCTTCGCGCCCGCGCGGTCTCGCGGATCATAACCCTCGGCGCGCTGTTCCAGCGGCCGATGACGCTCGGCGTTCGCGGGCTGGTGATTGACCCCGACAATCGCGTTCTGCTGGTGCGCCACACCTATGTGCCGGGCTTCTACCTTCCCGGCGGCGGCGTCGAGAGCGGCGAGACCATGCTGGAGGCGCTGACCCGCGAGCTGGCCGAGGAAGGCGAAATCCACAACGTCAACGAGCCGGCGCTGCATGGCGTCTTTCTCAACCGCCGGGTTTCGCCGCGCGATCATGTGGCGCTTTACGTCGTGCGGGATTTTCATTGCAAAGGTCCGCGCACGCCCGACCGGGAGATTGCGGAAGCAGGTTTTTTCACGCTCGACGCCCTGCCCGACGACACGACCGCCGCGACGCGCGCCCGGCTGGCGGAAGTCTTTCACGGCGCGCCGGTCTCGCCCTACTGGTGAATCCGCATTGGAGAGATTGATCATGTCGCAAGCCGGACATTTCCCTGCCGCGATGCTCGTCGCGCTCGCCGTCGCGATGGCGTCTTCCTCCCCGCGCGCCCAATCCAATGCGATACATACGCTCGACGCCATCTTTTACAATTTCGACGAAAATCGCGACGGCGTCATCACATCCGCCGAGGCCAATCACTTCATCGACAAAACCTTCGCCGAAATGGACCCGCGTCACACGGGCCGGATGACGAAGGAAGCGTGGAGAAATTTCAGCTTCGGCCTCGCCGACGTCGCCGCCGAACAGGGCGTGTCGCATTCGTATGAGCGCGCCAAGGATGCGATCTTCGATCGCTGGGATCGCCGGAAGAAAGGGGCGTTAACCCTCGAGGATTATCGCAACGGCGTGCTCGGCGACGCGCGCGCCGCAATGCACGGCGAGGGAAAAGGCGAAGAATTGCGCATTGATCTCAACGCGTTCAAGCGCGCGAGATTTGTGCGGCAACTGCTCAGGAGTCTGCACTGAAGCGCGTTCAGGACTGCGCCAGCGCGCGAATATCCCGCCAGCCATAGGCGACATCCGGCAAAACCAGCCCGTAAATCTCCCACACGCCTTCGACGCCCGTCGGCGTCGCGCCGAGCGCTTCATAAAAGCGCCTCGCGTGGAGCGCGTCGCGAAACATCCAGACGCTGGCGCTCTTGCATCCGCTCGCGAGCAGATGCCCGGCCATCGCCGCCATCAGGCGCCGCCCCGCCCCGCGACGCTGCATCCGCCGTAACAGATAGATCGACGAAAATTCGCCTTCGTAGCCGAGCGGCGCCATTTTCTCGCTGGTCTGACGCTCGCATTTCGCGAAGCCCGCCGCCGCGCCCTCCTCGTCGAGCGCAAGAAACACAGCCCATGCCGGGTCGCCCGCCCCCGCGGCCAGCGACTTGCGCCAGCGCGCCGCCCATTCGTCGACGTCGAGGCCGGCCAAGGTCTCGGCGGGCATCATCTGCGCATAGGTCTCGCGCCAGGCGGCGACATGGATTTCGGCGATCGTCCGCGCATCCTCGATTCCGGCGCGGCGGATGGGCGTTTTGCTCATTTGCCGCGATTTTGCATGGGCTTTGCGCCCAAGGCAACGGTCGCGTTTTGCCCTCCGCGCGCCGCATGATATGGCGGGCCACGGGTAACAAAAGCGTCATGATCGACCTCGTCATCAAATTCTTCCCCGCCACGGCCGCCGACGAAGCGCATATCGAGAAACTCGACGAGCGCGCCTTCGGTCCCGGCCGCTACGCGCGCACGGCTTACCGGCTGCGCGAGGGCGTCGCGCCCGATCTGTCGCTCTCCTTCGTCGCCCGCGTCGGCACGCTTCTTGTCGGCGCCAATCGCATGACGCCTGTTCTCGTCGGCTCCTCCCCCGCCCTGCTGCTCGGCCCGCTGACGGTGGAGCCGGCCTTCCGCTCGCAGGGCGTGGGCGAGAAGCTCGTCAAACATTCGCTCGACGCCGCCCGCGAGGCAGGGCATGGGCTGGTGCTGCTTGTCGGCGATGAGGATTATTATTCGCGCATGGGCTTCGCCCGTGTTCCGCGCGGCAAGATCGTCATGCCCGGCCCGGTCGATCCCGACCGCCTGCTCTATTGCGAATTGCGCCCCGGCGCGCTCGACGCCGCAAGCGGCAAGATGCGGCGCGCCTGAGAATGACGCGAACGGAATCGCTCATCGACCGATATGACGCGCTGGTCGTCGAAGGCGCGCTGCAGAGCGACGCCTCGCAACGGACTGCGGTCGAGAAGCTGCAGGCGCTCGTCAACGCGCTCGCCGGACGCGGCGTCGCCGGCGCAGGATTGGCGCGCGCCGTCACGTCGATTTTCCGCAGGCGCGAGGCGCCGCCGACCCGCGGCCTTTACCTGTGGGGATCGGTCGGGCGCGGCAAGACGACGCTGATGAACCTCTTTTTCGAGGCTGCGACGGTCGAGAAGAAGCGCCGCACGCATTTTCATCCGTTCATGGCGGATGTGCACGAGCGCCTGCATCGCTTCCGGCAGAACGCCGGCGTTTGCGCCGACGATCCGGTGAGCTGCGTCGCGCAGGAGATCGCGCGCGAGACGCGGCTGCTTTGCTTCGACGAATTCGCGGTGCACGACATTGCCGACGCGACCATTCTCGCGCGGCTGTTCTCGACGCTTTTCGCGTCGGGCGTCGTCGTCGTCGCAACCTCCAACGTCGAACCGTCGCGCCTTTACGAAGGCGGCCGCAACCGCGATCTCTTCCTGCCTTTCGTCGCGCTGTTGCAGGACCGCATGGACGTTCTGCGCCTCGATGCGCCGGTCGATTATCGCGCGCAGAAGGGCTGTGTCGGCGAGGTCTATTTCACACCCGCCGATACGCGCGCCCATGCCGCGCTCGACGCTCTGTTCCTGTCGCTGTCAGGCGTTACGCATGGCGCGCCGGCGACGATCGAAGTGAAGCGTCGCGCCATCTTCATTCCGCAGGCGGCGGGCCGCGTCGCCCGTCTCGGCTTCGCAGACATTTGCGGGCGGGCGCTGGCGGCGGGCGACTATCTCGCGCTGGCGCAACGTTTCGACGCGATGCTCATCGACGACGTTCCCATCATCGCGCCGGAGCAGCGCAACGAGGCGCGCCGCTTCATCATGCTCGTCGACGTGCTTTACGAGGCGCGCGCGCTGCTCGCGCTCTCCGCCGCCGCCGAGCCGCCTGAACTCTATCGCGCCGCCCATGGCGCCGAGGCGCGCGAATTCCAGCGCGCCGTCTCGCGCCTCACCGAGATGCGGGCGCGCGACTATCTGGAGAATTGCGCCGTGCGCATCGCGCTCATGGCTTCGACATGCAATCCTTGATGTCGCTTTCCTTTTTCATCTTCTCGAAAGTGTCGTCGCAGAAGCGCTCGAGATCGGGACGCAGCTTGGGATCTGTCCCGGCGGCGCGCATCCCCATGGCGCCCTCGAGCAGCTCTTTCTGCGCGGCGTGCAACTGCTTGGGCGAGAGTTCGACCGAGCAGGCCTCGTAGCGCTTCAGAAGCGCGTCGCATTGCGGCACGCCCGTCGGGTCTACGGCGAGCGCGGGCGTGGCGGCGAGAACGAAAAGGCAGGCGAGACGAAGTTTCAAGATTGCGGTCCCTCCAGAATTGCGACGGCGGGGATATAGAACATTCCCCGCCCGATGGCGACATGTAAGAGGCCCCCGCCGAAATGCGAAGGGCGGGCGCAGTTGCGCCCGCCCTCCCCCCGCGCTCTCCGCGAGGCTCAGGTCGCCGCCATTCGCGCAACCCCGTTGCCATCGCCCCAAGCCTTCTGCTGGAAGAGCCCATGCAGTTCGTCCCAGTCGATGGTCAGTTCGCCGCCTGCCGACTGATGCTGCTGATGCCAGTTCAGGAGCAGATCGAGACAGGCGTGATCGATGTAGTTCAGATCATGAAGATGGACCTGGATATGCGCGTCCGGGCTCAGCGCCTCAAGCGCGGAAGCAAGCTGCGGAAGGCGAATGAAGGTCGCCGCGCCGCGCAGATTTATCTCCGTCTTGCCGCTCTCCTTGTCCTCCTCGACGCTGATTTCAAGTGTGGAGAAGGTATAGAGCAGACGCGCTAAGGCGAGGCCGACGCCGACGGCGATGCCGGTAAGCACGTCCGTCGCGACCACCATGCCGAGCGTCACGGCATAAATGCCCGCCTCGGCGCGATCCTGCTGCCAGAGATTGCGGAGAAAGCCGAGCTTGATCAGCTTCGCGCCCGCATAGACCAGCACCGCCGCGAGGCTCGCCACGGGGATCATGCGCAGCACGTCCGGCAGCATGGTTATGAAAAGCAGAATCCAGACGCCATGCAGCATGGTGGAGAGGCGCGTCCGGGCGCCGGCCATCACGTTTGCGGAGCTTCGGACAATGACGCCCGACACGGGCAGAACGCCGATCGCGCCGCACAGGAAATTGCCGACGCCCTGCGCGATCAGCTCCTTGTTGTATCTCGTGCGCGGCGTATGCCGTTGCATGGCGTCGACGGCGGTCGCGGTAAGCAGCGATTCCGCGCCGGAAACGAAGGCGAGAGTCAAAGCCGCAATCCAGATCGCGCCCTCCGACACGCGGGCGAAGGAGGCGGTGTCGGGGAAGGAAATCGCGTCTATCAGCCGATCCGGCGCCGGGACATATTTGACATCGAAACCGAAACGCCAGGCGATGAAGGTCGCGACGCCCACGCCGACGAGCGGGGCGGGCACCATCTTCAGCATCCTGGGCGCGCGATCGTTCCACAAAACGATGAGACCGATCGTCACCAGACCGATCAGCGCGGCGGGACGATGCGCGTCCACGGTGAAGCCTTTCAACACGGCATCGGAAATCGACCAAAGATTGATTACGCCGCCGAATTCTTTTCCGGTTCCCGGCGGCGTGTCGTCGACCATGACGTGAAACTGCGAGGCGAAAATGAGAATGCCAATGCCCGCGAGCATGCCCTGAATCAGCGCGGGGGAAACCGCGCGGAACACGGGGCCGAGACGCAAGGCGCCGCCCGCAAGCTGAATAACGCCGGCCAGCATCACGATCAGGCCAAGCGCTTCAAATCCCAGCTCACTCGCGAACGCCGCCACCGTCACCGCGGCGCCGTTCGCGGCGCCGCTGACCTGCAGCGCGCAACCCGAGAAAAAGCCGACGACGACGCCGCCGATGGCGCCGCTGATGAGACCGACGGCGGCCGCCTTTTCGAATGGATAGCCAGCGACGAGCGCCAGACCGAGCGAGAGGGGCAGCGCGACGAGAAAGACGACGAACGAGGCGAGAAGGTCCTCTTTCAAATAGAAGCGTCGCGTTTCGTTTTGCGACGTTACGGCGCTCATGGTGATATCCTTTGTCTTTCGGGGACGCCGATCAGCGGCGGTTTATACGCGACAGATTATTTAGGACTGCGCCGCAACTCAGACATCGAGCGGCTCGAATTGCCGCTCGCGATCGGTCCGGTGCGACGGCTGTTCGGTCAGCAGGCGGAACTGTCCGCTTTCCGGGTCGTAGCCGAAGACCTCGCCGGTCTCGATCTTGTAGACCCAGCCATGAAGTTTCAGCTTGCCCTGCGCGAGACCCGAGGCCACGACCGGATGCGTGCGCAGATTTTCGAGCTGCGCGAGCACATTCTCCTGGATCGTGATGTTGATCAGCGACGCTCCCTCACGGTCGGCGTATTTGTCCCTCACGACGCGGCGCGTCGATTCAGCATGTCCGAGCCATTGCGTCAGCGCGGGAAAATCCTTCGCCGGCGGCGGATCGAGGAGACCCTTCATCGCGCCGCAATGCGAGTGCCCGCAGACGACGATTTCCTTCACGCCGAGGCCGGCGACGGCGAATTCGATCGTCGCCGCCTCGCCGCCCTGGCTTGCGCCATAGGGAGGCACGAGATTGCCGGCGTTACGCATGATGAAAAGCTCGCCCGGCACTGTCTGTGTGAGAAGGTTGGGGTCGATGCGCGAGTCCGAGCAGGTGATGAACAGGGTTTCGGGCGCTTGCCCTTTGGCCAGACGCTCGAAAAGCTCGCGCTGGCTCCCGAACACCGCGTTCTGGAAATGATGGAGGCCCTGAATGAGGCGTTGCATGCGGCTCTCTCCCAACATGTGATGTGAACAAATGATAAGCGCAGCGGTTGTCATCGTAAAATAGATAATTTGAATTGCAAAAATCGTTATATCCGATGTTTTGCGCAGTCCGATCCGGCGACTTCACAGGATCCGGCCCGGCAATAGAAAAATACTTTTTTACAGATACTTACGAAAATCGGCGCGGCGCCCGGCGCAAACCTGAGCGCCACCATGTACGACCACTGACCAGCAGGTTCGCGACCACTTTTGCCGGACCGCGAAAAGAAAAGCCCCGGCGAGTGACGCCGGGGCTTTAGAGCGTTTTCTCGTGTTGTTCGATGATCACGCCATCGCGCGATCACGTCGATTCGATGCGCGGCTAGTTATCACATGCCGGGCCGGAACGGCCGCTGTCGCGCTCGGGATTACTCGCTTGGTCTTCTACTTGCGACGCGCGCGATGAGTCAGCCTTGGTAGATCCCCATAACATCTCGCAAAGCAGACAACGCCCGGTTGGGCCGTCCACGAACAATTGAGCGGCTTCCGCTGCGCCCGTATTGGCGACCGCCCATGTAAGGGCCACCGCCAAAGCGATTTTTCTCAGCATGACACCCTCCAACAATTGAAACGGATGAGGCTGGCCCGGATACTTCGGACCCGCCATTGCGGAACTCACGACCGCATTCGGCTTTCATCGCGACGAGCAAATTGAAGCGGATCGGCTGAATCCATATGCCATGGGCTAGAAAAATTTAAAAATAGAATTTATAAATTTTTTTGATCCGTTTTTTCGATGGATGGCGCCGATGGACCGCCTTAATTACCAGCACCTCTTCTACTTCTGGCATGTCGCGCGGGAGGGCGGCGTCACTCGCGCATGCGAGAAGCTTCGCCTCGCGCAACCAACGATCAGCGGTCAATTGGCGGTTTTCGAGAAGTCGATCGGCTCGCCATTGTTCCGCAAGGAAGGCCGAAAGCTTGTGCTGACCGAGACTGGCCGGACAGTTTTCAACTATGCGGAGGAAATATTCACATTAGGTCAGGAACTGAGCAACACGCTCAAGGGGACAGTTGGCGTACGGGGACAGCGTCTGTCGGTCGGCGTCGTCAACGCCCTGCCCAAACTGGTCGTCTATCGTCTGCTCGCGCCGGCGTTGCATCT
Organism: Methylocystis sp. ATCC 49242; assembly: GCF_000188155.2. Classification (NCBI taxonomy): domain Bacteria; kingdom Pseudomonadati; phylum Pseudomonadota; class Alphaproteobacteria; order Hyphomicrobiales; family Methylocystaceae; genus Methylocystis; species Methylocystis sp. ATCC 49242. Next base: position 427,516 of record NZ_KE124774.1, on the reverse strand, counting down.
GAACGAACCCACGCAGATCGTCTGCTACGAGGACAAGAGAGACCGACTGCTCGCCGAACTGACGCTGCACGGCGTCGATCTCGTGCTCTCGGACGCGCCGGCCACCAACGCTGGCGGCGCGCGCGTCTATAACCACGTCATCGGAGAGTCGACCGTCGCGGTCTTCGGCGCAAAAGCGCTTGCCGCGCAATATCGCGAGGATTTTCCTTGGTCCTTGAGAGGCGCGCCCCTGCTACTGCAAACCACGAACACCGAGGTGCGTCGTGCGCTGGACAAATGGTTCGAAGACCTTGCGATCGAGCCGAGAGTGAAAGCGGAAGTCGAAGACAGCGCCCTGCTGAAGACCTTCGCATCTGGCGGCGCCGGACTGATCATCGCGCCCAAATCCGTGCGCGCCGAAATCGAGCGCCAGTATGGGCTCGTCTTCATTGGCGAAATAGAGGAAGTCACCGAGCGCTATTACGCGATCTCGATGCAGCGGAAAGTGAAACACGAAACGGTGACAAGGATTTTGAAGAGCGCGCGCGAATGGCTTTCCTGATTGCGCCTTCCACCCGCGCCAAAGAATGCGCCGCTGAAAAGAAAACGGGCGGCGGGCCTTTCTTTGGACCCGCCGCCGCTGTTCTCCGGCGTAAGTGTCTCGCGAACGCCGGAGATATTCCGTCTGTCAGAGACCCGCGAGATAGCTCGTCGGATCGACCGGCGTCGAACCCTTGCGCAGCTCGAAGTGCAGCTGCGGGGAGCCGACATTGCCGGACTGGCCGGACTTGGCGATGGTCTGTCCGCGCTTCACCTGATCGCCGCGCTTCACTTCCAGCTCGCCATTGTGGGCATAGGCGGAGACGAAGCCGTTGGGGTGGCGGATCAGCACCAGATTGCCATAGCCCTTCAGCTCGCTACCGGCGTAGGCGACGACGCCGCCCTCCGCAGCCTTCACCTGCGTGCCCTCCGGCACCGCGATGTTGATCCCGTCATTGCCGCCCGACGAGAAGCCCTGAATGATGCGGCCGCGCGCCGGCCAGCGGAACTCCGGGCGACCATCGTCGGAGGCGACGGTCTTCTGGTCCTGCGCCGGCGCGGCCGGAGCCGGGGCCGCCGCGGCGGCTGGCGGGATGGAGGCGGTCGTGGTCTTGTCGACCGTTTTGGAGGCGGCCGGTTCGGCCGGCTTCTCGACGGCCGCCGTCTTCGTCTCCTGCTTCTCGGCAGACTTGGCGACGACCGGCTCCGAGACGGTCGCGGCCTTCTCCTCGACGCGCGGCGCCGGCGCGGATTTGGCAAGGCGTTCGGCTCTCGCGGCTTTCTCGGCCTTCGCCGCTTCGGCCTTGGCGAGCTTCGCCTTTTCCGCCGCAGCCTTCGCCTCGGCGGCCTTGGCTTCAGCCGCCTTCTTCGCCTCGGCCGTCTTGGCCTCGGCCGCCTTCCTCGCTTCCGCCTTCGCGATCTTGGCTTCCTCGGCGGCTTTCAGCTCGGCGGCCTTTTTGGCGCGCTTCGCCTCTTCCTCTTTCGCGGCGGCCTTCGCCTTCTCCGCCTTCAATTCTTCCGCGCGGGCGGCGGCCTTGGCTTTTTCAGCCTTGGCTGCCTCCTCCTTGGCGGCGAGCCTGGCTTTCTCGGCCTTGGCCGCTTCTTCCTTCGCCGCCGCAGCCTTCGCCTTTTCGGCTTTTGCCGCTTCTTCCTTAGCGGCCGCGGCCTTGGCCTTCTCGGCCTTCAGCTGATCCTCGCGCGACGCCGTCTTGACCGGCTCGGGCTTGGTCTCGGCGACCTTCGGCGCGGCCACGGGCGCAGGGGCCGCGGGAGCCGAATGGGCGACGGCGTTGGCGCGGTATACGGGGATCACGATACGCGTGCCGGGCTGCACCTGCGCGGCGGTCGAGAAGCCGTTGGCGCGTAGCAGCGCGTCGGTCGGCACGCCATAGCGGGTGGCGAGCATTCCGGCGGTTTCACCCTGCGCGACGGTGACGGGGGTGCCGCCATCGGCAACCCAGTGAGATCCGCCCGCGCTCCCAGGGGCGGCCGGGGCCGGCGCCGGAGCCGGCGCAGCCGATGCGGTCTTCACCGCGCCGGGCGCCGGAAGGGGCTGGGATTCGACGCGAACCGGAGCCATCGAGCGCGCCGGGGCGGAGCCGATCGCGCCCGTCGGCGCGCGATCGATGGAGCGCGAGGAGGCGATCTTCGGTGAATCGCCGAAAGGATTGGAGAAGGGATCCGCAAGGCGAGACGCATCGGAGCAGCCCGCCATCAATGCGGCCGTCCCCACGGCCATGAGGAGTCGCCTGGCGACCCGCGAATAAGCAATTTGACGCTCTATAGCCATGACGCGACCCACTCGCACGCAACATCAACGGGCTTTTTTGTAGCAGTAAGCGGGTTAAGGAGCCGTTTAAGATGAACGGCTTTTGACTCCATTCATGAAATTCGTCGGTGTGGCGGAAATGCAATGTTTACAACGCCTGAGCAACCCCAATCGCCGCTGCGCCAAGGATATGCGGGCCAAGGTCGGTCTCGCGGATTTCACCCTTCTCGATGCGATCAAGCTTAATCAATCGTTCACGCGGCGGCTCGCCCGGCGCCGTCGCCTCGCGGCGCCCGAAGAGCAACGCCCCGCCCGGCGCAAGCATTTGCAGCAGCGCGTCGGGCGTCCCCGCAATCGAAGCCTGGACAATGATGCGGTCGAATTCGCCAAGCGTCCGGGAGGGCGCGAGACCGTCCGCGTGCAGCGCCACCGCATTCGACACCTTGAGCGCGGCGAGGCGTCGGGCCGCTTCAATCGCGAGAGTCTCGTAGCGTTCGAGGCTCACGATCTCGCGGCCGAGTTGCGCCAGCGTCGCGGTCCCGTAACCGGACCCCGTGCCGACCTCCAGCACGCGATGACCGCGCCCGACCTTGAGCGCCTCCAGCCGGCGGGCGAGATCGGCGGGGCGCGACATGGTTTGTCCGCAGCCGATCGGCAGGCTCATGTTGCGATTGGCGAGATCGCGGAACCTGTATGGCGCGAAAGCCTCGCGCGGCACGATTTCGAGCGCCCGCATGACGGAAATGTCGCGCACGCCGGCCTGGCGCAACGCCAGCAGAAACGCCGCGCGCTCCTCGATGTCGCCCGTGACTGCTCCCGCCTCGATCATGCGCCCTCCTCGAAAGCCGCCGAAAGCCGCGTCACCGTCGGGTGATCGGTGAGATCGAGCTGCAGCGGAGTAATCGAAATCTTCTTCTCGTCGAGCGCCACGAGATCAGTGCCCGGCCCCGGCGTGAAGCTGCCGCGCTGGAAAGAAATCCAGTGATAGGGATTGCCGCGCCCGTCCTTGCGATCCTCGATCTTCATCAGATCGGTGCTTCGCCGTCCCTGCATCGTGATGGCGACGCCCGTCACTTCATCGGCGCGGCAATGGGGGAAATTCACGTTCATTAGAACATTGCGAGGGATTCCGACGTCGAGCAGGCGGCGAACGATCCTGCCGGCGTGAGTCTCGGCGCAATCCCAGTTGATCGTCTGGCGGCCTGCGAAGAAATCATAGACCTGCGAAAGGGCGATGGCCGGAATGCCGAGGATGGTCGCCTCCATCGCGCCCGCGATCGTGCCTGAATAGGTCACGTCCTCCGCGATGTTCTGGCCACTGTTGACGCCTGAGATCACGAGGTCCGGCGGGTGGTCGAGCAGCAATTTGCGCACGCCCATGATGACGCAGTCGGTCGGCGTTCCCTTCAGCGCGAAATGACGCGGCGAAATCTCGCGCAGCCGCAATGGATCGTTGAGCGACAGCGAATGCGCCACGCCCGACTGTTCGAACTCCGGCGCGATGACGAAGATATCGTCGGTCAATTCGCGCGCGACCCGCTCCGCAACCGCGAGGCCGGGAGCATGCACGCCGTCGTCATTGGTGATGAGTATCCGCATTCACACGTCCCGCACGTCGTTTATATCGGAGGCTTGGCAATTAAAATTTTCGCGAGAAGGATCGACCGCCCCTGCGCCGCCCTATCTGAAGTTGTGCTCACGACTTCGTTATGGAGGTTCATATGCGTAAACTGTGTCTTTCCCTCATTGCCGCTGGCGCCCTCCTCGGCGCAGCGCCGACCGCTTCCGCATTCGAAGCCATGCTCGGCGGCGATTTCCCCCTGCACAACCGCCCCCATGGCCGCCACCTCATGACCCTCGGCTACGGCGACATCGTCAATATCGACAAATGCGACCATAGCTGGTGCTGGGTGACGCATGGTCCGCACGCGGGTTACATCTACATGAGCCATGTGCTCGACGGGACGGTCTACGGCCCGCGCGGCGCCGGCTATGGTTATCGCGACGGCGGCCTCGCTGAAGTCGGCGCCGGCGTGGTTACGGCGCCGATCGACGCCGCCGGCGACGTTCTCGATGCGGGCGTCAGCATTCTGCGCTGACAGGGACGCCTACGCTTGTCCAGGGCTTCCGCGCAGGGCGGAAGCTTTGGCAAGCTTTACTTCTTAAGCGCTTCGCGCGATTCGCTCCATGCCGCCCATGTAAGGCCGCAACGCCTGCGGGATTGTGACGGAGCCGTCCGCCTCCTGATAATTCTCAAGCACCGCCACCATCGCGCGGCCGACGGCGACGCCGGACCCGTTGAGCGTGTGGACGAATCGCGGTCCCTTGCTTTCGGCCGGCCGATAACGCGCGCCCATGCGCCGCGCCTGAAAATCGCCGCAGACCGAGCAGGATGAAATCTCGCGATACTTCCCCTGCCCCGGCAACCACACTTCGAGATCGTAAGTCTTCTGCGAGGCGAAGCCCATGTCGCCGGTGCAGAGCACGACCTTGCGATAGGGCAGCCCCAGCGTTTGCAGCACTCTCTCGGCGCAGCCGGTCATGCGCTCATGCTCTTCGAGCGATTGCTCGGGCGTGGTGATCGAGACCAGTTCGACCTTGTAGAACTGATGCTGGCGGATCATGCCGCGCGTGTCCTTGCCCGCGGCGCCCGCCTCTGCGCGGAAGCAATAGGTGCCGGCGGTCATGCGGATCGGCAGTTGCGTTTCATCGAGTATGGACTCGCGCACGAGATTCGTCAGCGGAACTTCGGCGGTGGGGATTAGCCAGTAACCATCGCCCGCCGCGAACTGATCCTCTCTGAACTTCGGCAATTGCGCTGTGCCGAACATGGCGTCGTCGCGCACGAGGAGCGGCGGGTTAACCTCCACGTAGCCATGCGCGCCCGTGTGCAGGTCCAGCATGAATTGCGCGAGCGCCCGCTCGAGCCGCGCGAGCGGACCTTTGTTGACGACGAAACGCGCGCCGGAAAGCTTGGCGGCGGTTTCAAAATCCATCAGACCGAGCCCTTCGCCGATCTCGAAATGCTCTTTCGGCGCGAAGTCGAATTTGCGCGGCTCGCCCCAGCGCGAGACTTCGACATTGTCGTTCTCGTCCGCGCCGTCGGGCACGGCGTCGAGCGGCGTGTTGGGGATGGCGGCGAGCGCGGCGTCGAGTTCGGCGACGGCGTAGCGCTCGGCCTCCTCGAGCGCCGGCCAGTTTTCCTTGATCTGCGCGACTTCGGCCTTCAACGCTTCCGCCTTCGCGCTGTCGCCCGCCTTCATCGCCGCGCCGATTTCCCTGGAGGCGGCGTTGCGGCGTTCCTGCGCGACCTGCAATTGCGCGATCGCCGCGCGGCGGGCGTCGTCGAAAGCGAGAAGCTGCGCCGACAGGGGCTCCAGCCCGCGCCGCTTGCGGCCATTGTCGAAAAGCTCAGCGTTCTCGCGAATCCATTTGATGTCGTACATTTGGCGTTACCGGGCGCTCAGGGAGTTGGATGAAAAAACTGTCGGATCAGGCGCTCGGCTGCTCGGCCGCCGCCTTTTTCTTCTCGACCATCCGGACGGAATAGATCGACGCCTCATAGAGCAGCATGCCGGGCAGCGCGAGGGCGAGTTGCGAGAACACGTCCGGCGGCGTCAGGATCGCCGCGACGACGAAGACGATCACGATGGCGTAACGCCGCTTCTCCGCCAGAAACTGCGACGAGACAATGCCGACTTGCCCGAGCAGCGTCAGGATCACCGGCATCTGGAACACGATGCCGAAGGCCAGCACCAGCGTCATGATGAGCGAGAGATATTCGGAGACACGCGGCAGAAGTTCGATCTGCGCCTTGCCGGGCTCGTTCGCCTGCTGCATCCCGATGAAGAAGTGCAGCAGATTGGGCATCACGAGGAAATAGACAACCAGCGCGCCGATGGCGAAAAAGATAGGCGTCGCAAAGAGATAGGGCCGGAAGGCCGCGCGCTCGTGGCGGTAGAGCCCCGGCGCCACGAAGGCGTAGATCTGCGACAGCACGATCGGGCACGAAAGGAAGGCCGCCGCGAAGAGCGCGACCTTGATCTGCGTGAAGAAATATTCCTGCGGCGCCGTGTAGATCAGCTTCGCCTCCGGCCCCGCGACCTGAGTGTAGGGGATGACGAGCAGATTGTAGATGTCCTTGGCGAAGAAGAAGGACAGGATAAACATCGCGAGAAAGGCGAGCAGCGCCTTGATGAGGCGCTCGCGCAATTCCATCAGATGTTCGATCAGCGGGGCCTTGCTCGCCTCGATCTCGGCTTCATCCGCTTCGTTCATGAGTCGGCCTTGCCGGAAGGCTGCGCCTTGCTTCCGGCCCCGTCCGACGCATCCTCCGCCTCGCCCGCCGGCGGCTCAGGAGTTTGGGAGGCCCCGCTCTCGCCGTCGATCGCGGTCGTGATCTGCTTGCGCGCCTCGACCATCGGATCGAAGGCGCCCTCCAGCTTCACGCTTTTCATGATCGATTTGTTGGTCTCCTCGATCTCTTTCTTGAGATCGGCGAGTTCGGCCTCGCGCATCGCCTCCATGAACTGGCCCTGGAATTCCGCAGCCATGCGGCGCATGCGGCCGGTCGCCTGCCCCAGCGTGCGCAGCACGCGCGGCAAATCCTTCGACGGAATCGCAATGAGCGCGACAATGCCGATGACGATGAGCTTCCCGGCGTCGAGATCGAACATGATTTTTCCTGAACGGCGGCGGAGGCCGCGTCAGACCTTGTTTCCGTCGATGGTCTTGTCGGCCTCGATGGCGCGGCGTTCGGCGGTCTGCTCCACCGGTTTTGCAGCTTCCGCGGTCTTGTCGTCGTCCTCGGCCATGCCCTTCTTGAAGGCCTTGATGCCCTTGGCGACGTCGCCCATCACGTCGGAAATCTTGAACTTGCCGCCAAACAGCACGAACACGACGCCGCCGACGATGATCCAGTGCCAGATCGACAGACCACCCATGGCGCGAACCTCCGAAAACTTTACAGGCCGGAACCGCCGGCCGGGTTGACGGGAACCTATGCCGCCGGCGCCGCAAAAACAAGGAGAGACGCGGCGATTCTGGCGTCGCGATTACCCTTCGTCGTCATTGAGCGCCTCGGGCGCCTCCAGCGCCTCCGGCTCCTCGGGGAACTCCATTTCGAGAAGCTGCGGGGCCTCGTCCTCCAGCGGCTCCTCGTCGTCGCGCAGCGCAATGTCGTCCGAAGGCTGCGGCACGCCAAAGCCCTTGGGCAGGCGGCCGTCGAAGAGACCCGCGCCCTTGAGTTCGTCGAGGCCCGGCAGGTCGCCGATCTGCTCCAGTCCGAAATGCATCAGGAAACTGTCGGTCGTGCCATAGGTGATCGGCCGGCCGGGCGCCTTTCGGCGGCCGCGCAGGCGGATCCAGCCCGTTTCGAGAAGCGTGTCGAGAGTGCCCTTGGAGATGGCGACGCCCCGGATTTCCTCGATCTCCGCGCGGGTCGCGGGCTGGTGATATGCGATGATCGCCAGCGTCTCCAGCGCGGCGCGGGAGAGCTTCTTCTCCTCCACCTGTTCGCGGGCGAGAATCCAGTTGAGGTCAGCCGCCGTGCGGAAAAACCATTTCCTGCCGACGCGCGTGAGATTTACCCCGCGCGGCGCGTAATGGGCGCGCAGGCGCTCCAGCACCTGCGAAAGCTCGACGCCGTCGTCGATGCGGCGGGCCATTTCCGCCTCGTCGAGCGGCTCGGCGGAGGCGAAGAGCATCGCCTCGACGATGCGCTCGGCCTCCCGCAGCGCGACTTCGTTGCGCGCCAGCGCCTCATCGCTGTTGACGTCGAAGAGTTCTACTTTTTCCGCCGCTTGCGCCAATGCGCATCCTCCATATTCGCCTCGCGGGGCTCAGAGCGCTTCCGCGGGTTCTTCCAGTCTTCGGCCTTCGCGCCGGCGCACCCAGAGCGGCGCGAAGGGCCGGTCCTGCCTGATGTCGAGATGGCCTTCGCGCACCATTTCCAGCGATGCCGAAAAAGACGACGCGCGGACGGTGCGCGCCGTCTGCAAGTCGGCGCAATATTGCAGGAGATAGTCGTCGAGCACGGTCCATTCGGCGGCGACGCCGGCGAGCCGCTCCAGCGCCTCGCGCGCCTCGGCCAGCGACCAGACGGTGCGCTGGCGCAGCACGACACGGGAAATCGCGTTCTTCTGCCGCTGGCGCGCGTAGGCCGACAAAAGGTCGAACAGGCTCGCCTGATATTTCGGCTGGGAGATGGTTTCCAGCCCCTCCGGCCCGCCGCGCAGGAACATGTCGCGGCCGAGCCGTCCGCGCTGGACGAGACGGTCGGCGGCGAGGCGGATCAGCTCCAGCCGGCGCAGGCGCTCGGCCAGCGCGGCGGCGAGGTCGGCGGCCGAGGGCTCGTCGCCCACCTTGGGCTGCTCCGGCAGCAGCAGCCGCGATTTGAGGAAGGCGAGCCAGGCCGCCATCACCAGATAGTCGGCGGCAAGCTCGAGCCTCACGCGGCGCGCGGCCTCGATGAAGGCGAGATATTGCTCGGCAAGCGCAAGAATCGATATTCGCGCGAGATCGACCTTCTGGCGGCGCGCGAGCTCCAGCAGCAGGTCGAGCGGCCCCTCGAATCCGTCGACGTCCACGAGAAAGGCCTCACCCTCCGCGCGCGGTTCGTCGGAAAGATCGAAAGACAGTTCCTGCGCCATTGATTCTCCAGCGACTCAGGGCGCGTTTACGCCCGATTCACCTTGCCGGCAGGAGATTGGTCTCTTTGAGGCGACGTCGCAAGCGCGGTGCGCAACTTGCTCGCTCCGTCCACAAGATAGAGGGGTGGATAACCGGGCGGGCTACTCCCCGTGGATGTCGTGAAACCTGATTTCGAGCCCCGGCGCGTCGGGCGAACGAATCAGGCGACCGCCCCCATCACCGCATCGAACTCTGCGACGCCCGCCGCCACGTCGAAGGCCTCGACCTCCCGCACGCACTCAAGCGCCTTCTCCGCCCGCGCCAGCGCCTTGCCGGACAGTTCCGGCGCGCCCTCGGCGACCGGTCGCGCCTCCGCGAGGTCGCCGTTGCAATGCAGGACCATGTCGCAGCCCGCCGCAATGGCGCGTTCGGAGCGGTCGCGGAAGCTTCCCGTGAGCGCTTTCATGGAGAGATCGTCGGTCATCAGCAGGCCGTCGAAGCCGATATGGCCGCGGATGATTTCGTCGACCACGATTTTCGACAGAGTGCCGGGCGCGTTCGGGTCGATGGCCGTGTAGACGACATGGGCGCTCATCGCCATCGGCAGGTCGGCGTTGACCTTGAAGGGCCGGAAATCGACCGCCTCCAGCTCGGCGCGGCTGGCCTCCACCACGGGAAGCTCCAAATGGCTGTCGGCTTTGGCGCGGCCGTGGCCGGGAATGTGCTTCATCACGGGCGCGACGCCGCCAGCCATCAACCCCTCGGCGGCCGCGCGCCCGACCTTCGCGGCGCGCGCGGGATCGCGGCTGTAGGCGCGGTCGCTGATGATGGCGTGGGAGTCGGGCGCGGGCGTATCCAGCACCGGCAGGCAATCCACGTCGATCCCGACCTCGCGGAGGTCATGGGCGATGAGCCGCGCCCCGAGCCACGCAAGCCGTTCGGCCTGCGCCGCGTCGGCGCCCGCGGCCTCGAAACGCGCGGCGCTGGGATAGGCCCGCCAGTTCGGCGGCGCGAGACGCTGCACGCGCCCGCCCTCCTGATCCACGAGCACGGGCGCATTGCGGCCGAGCGCGGCGCGCAGGTCGGTGGTGAGCCTTGCCACCTGCTCGCGCGTGTCGATGTTGCGACGGAAGAGTATAACGCCCCAGGGCGCCGCGTCGCGCAGAAAGGCGCGCTCCTCGTTCTCGAGAACGTAGCCTTTCACGCCGCAGATGAATGCGCGGGTCATTCGGTAAATCCTGAAATGGAGCGAGCCTGAGGACGCGCGATCCGAGGGGGCTCCCCGGACCGCGAGCCCTCAGGCCCGAAATTCGAGTCAGTTCCCGGCGACGAAGCAGGAGCCGCCGCTGGCCTTGACCTTGCTGCAGATGGCGTTCGCCGAGTCCTTGCTGACGCCGCCGACGCGGACGCGATAGACCGTTTTGTCGCCGACCTGCGCCGGCTTAAAGGTCGGCTTGCGGCCGCCGAGCTGCGCGCCATATTTGGCGGCGACGGTCTTCAGCAGCGCGCGGGCCTCGGCCTCGCTGCCGGCGGCGCCGAACTGCACGGCGTATCCTCCGCCGGACACGGCTGCCGCAGCGGAGTCCGGCTCGCTGGCCGGCGGCTCCTCGACAGCGGCCGTCTTTACCGGCGGTTTCGGCTTGGCCGCCTGTGCGGTGGCCGCAGTCGTCGTCGTTTTGGCGCTCGTAGTTTTCGGCGTGCCGCCGCCGGTCTTGGCGGCGTCCGCGCTCGGGGGCGGGCTAGTCACTTTGGCCACCGCCGGCGGCAGCGCGGCGTCTTCGACCCTCGTGCCGTCGGGGCGCACCGTCACGGTTTTCACCTTGCGCGGCTGCGTCGGGGCGAGCGCCGGCTCGTGTGGCGCATCGACCGGGCCCGAACCGAGCTTCACGGTCCTGGGCGCGACGGTCGGATCAACCGCCTGCTCGCGATTGTTGACGACCTGCTTGACGGGAGCGGTTTCCTTGCGGTCCAGGACCGCCGCAGTCCCGGCGTCCGGCGCGCCCTGCTCCGTTTCGGCGCTCGGCTTGACCTTCACTGGCCCCTCAGGCGCATTGATGACCGCGATATCCCGGGAGCCGCCGCCGCTGCGATGGGCGAAGCCCCAGCCGATGCTGCCGATCGCGAGCACGGAAATCGCCGCGATGGCGTGCCACGGGCGCAGATGACGACGCCAGCCGCCGCGTTCCTCTTCATATTGCGGCTCCTCATCGGCGCCGTAATCGAGATATTGGGAGTCGTCGCTCCAGCCGCCCTCCGCGCCCGAATAAGGCGTCCCATACTGGTCGGGATAGGCCGGAGCCGGCGCCTGCTGATGATAGGCGTGCTCCTGCTGGTAGACGGCGTCGTGATAGGCCTGCTCGCCATGAACCTCGTCGGCGTAATGGCGGGGCTCCGGCGCGATGGCCGGCGCTTCGTCATAGGAGCCGCGAAGGCCGTGTTGCGGCGCATCCCAGGAGGGCTCGACCGGCGGGGGCGCTGGCGCGCGCGCGGCGCGAGGGTCTGCCAGGATCTGGCTGTACGGGTCTGTCTCTGCGGCCTCCCGCCCCTCCATCAGCCGGGCGAGTTCGCTCAACGGGTCGGCTTTCCCCTGGCCCGTGCGTTCGGGCCCGCGCAGACGCCGCTCAAACTCGCCCAGATCGACGGCCGGGCCCCTAACGGTGGATTCACGCATGATGCACCTCGATCACTCTTCCCAGGCGCTGAGCTGTGGCTAAAGCGTCGCGCGAGGGCCGAGCGCCCAAGGTATTATCGCGTCAACGCATTTCGTCGGGGGCGCTCACGCCGAGAAGTCTCAGGCCCGACCCCAGGACGACAGTTAAGGATAAAACTAAAGCGACCCGGGCGCTCGTTAAATCTCTCTCGGTTGAATTAACAAAGCGTAATTGTGGCTGATCTTTGCCCTTGTTCCAGTGAGAATGGAACACGCTCGACAGTTCATGAAGATAAAAAGCGACGCGGTGCGGCTCATGAGCGGCCGCCGCCGCCTCTATCGCGCGCGGATATTGGGCGATCACGCGGGCGAGCTGAAGCTCGCCCTCATCCGTCAACATCTCGAACTTCGCGCCGGACAGGGCGGCCATGGAAATGTCCAGATCGGGGAAGGCCGCAAGCGCCTGCCGCATCACGGACTTCGCCCGCGCATGGGCGTATTGCACGTAGAAGACGGCGTTGTCCTTCGACTGTTCGATGACCTTCGCGAGATCGAAGTCGAGCGGCGCGTCGTTCTTGCGATAGAGCATCATGAAGCGCACGGCGTCGACGCCGACTTCGTCGACCACCTCGCGCAGCGTGACGAAATCGCCGGCGCGCTTCGACATCTTCACCGGCTCGCCGTTACGCATCAGCTTCACGAGCTGGCAGAGCTTGACGTCGAGCGCCACCTTGCGGCCGGAGAGCGCGGCGACGGCGGCGCCCATGCGCTTCACATAGCCGCCGTGGTCCGCGCCCCAGACGTCGACGAGCGTGTCGAAGCCGCGGTCGATCTTGTCCTTGTGATAGGCGATGTCGGAGGCGAAATAGGTCGGCGAGCCGTCCGACTTCTTCAGCGCGCGATCGACGTCGTCGCCGAAATCGGTGGAGCGGAACAGCGTCTGCTCGCGGTCCTCCCAATCGTCCGGCAACTGGCCCTTGGGCGGCGGCAGGCGACCCTCGTAGACGAGCCCCTTCTCGCGCAGCCATTCTATCGCGGCGTCGATTTTCGACGGGCCGTTCGACCGGTCATGCAGCGTCCGCTCGGAGAAGAAGATCTCGTGGCGGATGTTGAGCGCAGCGAGATCGTCGCGGATCATGTCCATCATGGCGTCGATGGCTTCGCGCCGGACGACGGGCAGCCACTCACCCTCCGGCCTGTCGAGCAGCTCCCGGCCATGGGCTTTCGCGAGCGCCTCGCCGACCGGCTTGAGATAGTCGCCGGGATAGAGACCTTCCGGAATCGTGATCGTTTCGCCCAGCGCCTCGCGGTAGCGCAGAAAGGCCGAGCGCGCGAGCACGTCGACCTGCGCGCCGGCGTCGTTGATGTAATATTCGCGCGTCACCTCACAGCCCGAGAAGGCGAGGAGATTGGCGAGCGCGTCGCCAAACACCGCGCCGCGGCCATGGCCGACATGCATCGGCCCCGTAGGATTGGCCGAGACATATTCGACATTGACCTTGCCCTGAAGCGCGCCCGCCCTGCCCTTTTCGACGCGGCCGTAGTTGTCCGGATCGAGGAGCGCCGCGCGCAAGACCTGCGCGAAAATCTCGGGCTTGAGACGAATGTTGATGAAGCCCGGTCCGGCCACTTCCGCCGTCGCGACGCCCTCAGACTGCGCCAGCGCGTAGCAGATTTCGACCGCCAGCTCGCGCGGATTCGCGAAATGGGCCTTGGCCTCCCTCGCGAAGACCATCGCGGCGTTACAGGCGAGGTCGCCGAGCGAAGCGTCCTTCGGCGGCTCGACGACGAAGCGCGCGAGATCGGGCTCGGGGAGGCGGCCGTCGGCCTTGATGCCCTCGAGGATGGAGGCGATGCGGGCGTGGAAGATGTCGAAGATGTTCATGGAGGTCCGGACGGAATTGAATTGGCGGCGGGTTTAGCAGCTTGGTCGGCCGAAATCACCCCGCCCCGCGCCGCTACCCGAAAAACGCCCCGCCATGGGCGCCGGCGACAGCGCCGAGGACCACGATCAGGCTGATGGTGAGCAGGAATCGATGCAACCGCTCGACGAGGGCGAAGGTTCCCTCGGGATCGACCGTCGCCCGCGCGTTGAACCAGCGGTGCAGAAACAAAGGCTCGGCGACGAAAAGCATGACGGTGAAGACCGCCCATATGGCGACCATGCCATGCATCCACCAGAAGGCGGAGAAACGGAAACGGTCCCAAAGGTCGAGTTCGGCCACCATGTAAAACCCGCTCGCCCCGGCAAGCAGCGTCGTGAGCCGCGCCTGCCAGGCGAAGCGGCGCTCCACCGCGTCGAAAAAGGCGAGCCGCTGGCCGGGCTCCTTCAGGCGGCGCGTCGCCGGCAGCAGCACGGTCGTGACGAAGGCGACGCCGCCGATCCAGATGACGACGGCGACGACGTGAAGCGCGCGGGCTAGCGCAAGTTTGTCCATCATCGTCTCCGATTGCCTTTTCCAAGGCGCTTCATGCGCCGAACAGCCGCTTCGCCTCGCCCAGCGCATAACGGTCGGTCATGCCGGCGATGTAATCCGCTACGACCACCGCCCGGGCGGCGCCTTCGCGCGCCAGCGCCTGCGCGGCCCATTCGGGCGGCATCAGCGAGGGCGTTTCGAAAAAGGCGGGGAAGAGCCGCGAGATCGCGTCGCGCGCGCGCTCCCAGACCGCCTTGACCTTCTGATGTCGATACATGTTGGCGAAGAGGAATTTCTTGATGTCGCGTTCGGCCTCCGCCATCGCCGGCGACAGAGCGACCATCGCCTCGCCGGCCGCGCGCACGTCGGCGGCGCTTGCGGGCGCCAGCCTCTCGAGGCGGCCGAGCGCGGTGGCGATCGCATCCTCGACGAAGCGCGTAATGACGCGGCGCACGAGTTCGTGGATCACGCGACCGCGCTCCAGCCCCGGATGTTTCTCGCCGATCTGCTGGAGCAACGACGCGATAAAGGGAACGGCGGCGGCGATGTCTTCGAGCAAAAACAGCCCCGCGCGCAGGCCGTCGTCGATGTCGTGGCCGATGTAGGCGATGTCGTCCGCCTGCGCCGCGGCCTGCGCCTCGACGCTTGCAAACGTCGCGAGCTCCAGCGGATAGGCTGCGTCGAATTCCGCCACAAAACGCGGGAGCTTGCGCGTCGCCTTCGGCCCCGCGAGCGGGCCATTGTGCTTGACGATGCCCTCGAGCGTCTCCCAGCACAAATCGAGCCCGTCATAATCTGCATAGCGGCGCTCGAGCAGCGTGACGACGCGCAGCGCCTGCGCGTTATGGTCAAAGCCGCCGAAGGGTTTCATGCAGGCCTCCAGCGCGTCCTCCCCCGCGTGGCCGAAGGGCGTGTGGCCGAGATCATGCGCCAGCGCCACCGCCTCCGCCAGATCCTCGTCGACCCGCAAGGCGCGAGCGAGCGCCCTAGCGATCTGCCCGACCTCGATCGTATGCGTCAGGCGCGTGCGGAAATGGTCGCCGTCGAGCGGCACGAAGACCTGCGTCTTGTGCGCGAGGCGCCGGAAGGCCGTCGAATGGATGATCCGATCGCGGTCGCGCTGGAACTCGCTGCGCGTCGGCGACGGCGACACGGGATGGAGCCGCCCGCGCGAGCGCGTGGCGTCGCAGGCGTAGGGCGCGAGGGGGTCGCGAAGCGCCACTGTCGTGCTCCTGTCATTGAAAGGCCGGCGGATCGGACCTATGTTGCGGCGCATAGACCGCATCACCCAGCGAATGCAAGCAGCCAACGGGGACAGGCACATGACGACCGGCGCAGCCAGCGAAGTGGTGCTGACGGATCAGGCGGCAAAGCGAATCGGAGCCCTTCTGGCGGGGGAGGCGCCCGGCGCGGTTTTTCGCGTCTCTGTCGAAGGGGGCGGCTGCTCGGGCTTCCAGTATCAATTCGCGATTTCCCCTGCCCCGACGGAGGAGGACGCCGTCATCGAGCGCGACGGCGCCCGCGTGGCGATCGACCCGGCCTCCATGGGCTTCCTGGCTGGCGCGAAGATCGATTTCGTCGACGACCTGATGGGGCAGTCCTTCCGCGTCGAAAATCCGAACGCGACGGCGTCCTGCGGCTGCGGGACGAGTTTCTCGATCTAGGTCTTATCGCGCCGATGACATAGTTCTGTCGTCCGTCCAGGCGAAGCTCGCGCCCGCTCAACGAATTTCCGAGGATTATCATCCGGAGCCGCCATGGAAGCGCTTTTCATCGGTCACGCCTACATCGACGTCACCATGCGCGCCGACCGAATGCCGAGCGGCGACGAGAAGACGGTGGCGCAGGATTACGCGGTGAGCTTCGGCGGCAACGCGGTCACGGCGGGTTTCGCCTGCGCCAAGCTCGGCCATAATGTCGATCTGCTGACGACGGTCGCGCGCGACTGGCTCGGCCACATGTTCGTGGACATGGCCCAGGCCTATGGCGTGCGCGTGCATTCACGCAAGGTCGCGCGCTCGTCGCTCTCCTTCGTTTTTCCCAACGACGGCAAAAGGGCGATCCTCCGGGCGCGCGACGACAGTTACCTCGCCCCCTTCCCCAGCGTGGATATCGGGAAAGCGCGGCTTCTGCATCTCGACGGCCATATGGCCGACGCGGCGCTCCACTACGCCAGAGCCGCGCGAGAAAAGGGCGTGCTGGTGTCTCTCGACGGCGGCGCCAGGCGTCCCTGCATCGAGGAGCTGACCGGCTTCGTCGACGTCGCCGTGGTCGCGGAAAAATTCTGCGAACAGATGTCGCTTTCCGACCTCGGGATGCTCGACTGGCTGAAGGCCAGGGGTTGCCGGATCGGCGCGGTGACGAACGGCGACAAGGGAATCATGTGGTACGACGAAGACGGAATCGTCCAGCACATGCCCTCGCTCCAGGTGCCGCGCGAGAAAATCGTGGACACTTCCGGCGCCGGCGACGTTTTCCACGGCGCTTATTGCGCCTCCTATCTCGAACGCCCCGGGGCGCGCTGGCGCGAGCATTTCGAATTCGCGCGCGCGGCCTCGGCCCATAAAATCCAGCATCTCGGCAATGAGGCCGGCCTGCCCTCGCAAGACGACATCGCCGTCGCCCGCGCGGCGTTTCCGGAAGGCGCGCGCCTCGAACTGGCCCGGTGACACGAAGTTATCAACAAGCCGGTTGAAAGGGCTTGGCAAATCGCCGCCTGCCCTATATACGCCCTCTCACGTTCCCCGATAGCTCAGCTGGTAGAGCACGCGACTGTTAATCGCTAGGTCGTAGGTTCGAGTCCTACTCGGGGAGCCACTATTTTCAACGGCTTGCGAAAACACCAGCACTTCGCGAACAAGGCCGGACTTCCAAAAGGTAAGCGCTGAGGTAAGCGCGCCCGCCCCGCTCTTTCTTCGCCCTGGGCGGATAGCAGATGGCGTGATGCGCCGCGCAGTAGGGCGAGCCCGTGGCGGAAGCCTCGCCACAGAAGAGCGCCGGCGGATCGTCAATGCTCCCCAGGGCGAACTTGCACTGGCCGTGCTTCAGATCGAGGAAGGGAACGCCGCTCATATCGAGGACCTCGATAGAGTCTCCCGTGAAGAATGCGCTTGAAGCTGCGGACAGGGCTTCGCCATAGGCTGAGAAGAGCGCGTCGATGAAGGCGCGCAAAAACTTCAGCCAGGCCAGCAGGCGTCTGAAGTTGTAGCCGGCGGCGGCCAGCACCGCGTTGGCGGCGTCGCCTATGGCGTGGGCGAGGAAGTTTCGGCCCATGCGGTGGTCGGTCTTGGCGTGGCCGATCACCGGCTCGACAGCGGAGCGGCGCTTCATCTCGCGCTTGATCGCCTTGGTCATGCGCCGTTTCTGGCCGGCGATGAACACTCGGAACTTGCGCTCTGGCGGGGCATTGTGGCCGCGGTAGCCGCGGTCGGCGAGAATGCGCTGCATCGGCGCGCCGATCATTTGCTCCATCTCGGGGATGACCGTCGCCAGCGTGTGGCCGTCGTAAGGCGCGCCCGGCAGCGCCTTGGCGTGAACGATGAACTGCCCGCCCTTCGAGCGATGCAGCGTCGTCGCCACCGACACCTTCACGCCAAACTCATAGGGCTTGTGGGCCTTGCCCTTGCCGATGCATTCCACCTCCGGCGCATGCAGGCTGTAGACCTTCTTGCCCCTCTGGTTCTGGCGCTGCTCGCGCACGCGCTCGGCCAGCCACAATGGGCGGCGAAAGACATCGATGAGCGCCTCGTTTCCCTTTGCCTTGCGGGCGATGTCGCGCATGACGCGGCCAAGGAATGTTTTGATCTTGCGCAGCGCCTTGTTCGCCCGCTTGTGCTGTTTGGCGTGCTTGTAGCGCTGATGGTCGATGAGCGCGTATTTGCCGATTCGCTCATAGGACTGGCGCAGCGCGACGCCATGCTTTTTGGCGAGCCGCACAAGCCTCTCTCGCGCGCGGTGCATGAGCTTCGCGTCGGTGGGGAAGGCGACGGCCTTCTCCTGCACCGTCGTGTCGACGATCACCTTGGTGAAGTCGGCGGGCTTCGCTGCGCCGGTGCGAGTCGCGACGGACAGGCTCTCCTGCAATAGCGCCGCGAGCTTCTCCTCGCCCATGCGTTGGCGCCAGCGGGTGATCGACGAGCGGTCGAACGGCAGCCGATGGGCGAAAAACTCCTCGCCGCAGAACAGCTGATAATAGGGGTTTTCCAGCCAGCGGTCGCACAAAACCTCGTCGGAGAGGTCGTGCATGTGCTTCAAAATCGCGAGGCCGGCCATGAGCCGCGTCGGCAGCGGCGGCTGGCCGGGACCGTCGGAATAAACCGCGCCGAAGCGCTGCTCGAGAAAGCCCCAGTCGATCGCCGCGGCGAGCTTTACGAGCGGATGCGCCCTGTCGACGATCTGATCGAGCCGCGCCCGGAAAAGATCGCTCTGCCCGCTGTCGCGTCGCTCCTTCGGCCGCATCGAAAGCGTCTCCCTTTTCGATCCCGAAAAGGAGAGAATCACGCCATGCCGCCCAGATCAAATCGCCGGAAAACAGACCGAAAGCACCCGCTTTCTTGCAAAAAACGATACTTTTCCAATACGGAAAACAGTGTCTCAACAGCGCCTTATGGATAGTTCACGGGTGACGATAGAAAAAACCCCGCGCCAGTTCATCCGTGGTCGCGGGGCTCTCGTGTTCCGGCGAATGGACGACGCCGGCGTTTGCTCAACCTAAACAGGCAAGCCGCAATCCGCAACCTCGTCCCCTATCGGGGTTTTCTCCAAAGAGCTTGCCGGGAGTCGGCCCGAGCGCGGGTTNTTAGGGGACGCGCTCGGGGCCACGCCCTCGGCGAGAGGCTGATAACGCCGCTGGCCGGTTCATGCTCGCCGGTGGCGAGCATCCTTGCAAGCGTCGCAGAAATATCACGCCGCGCCCGGAAGCGCCGACGACCTTCGCAGCCTGTTCGCGGGACTCACGTTGGCGACATTCCGGCAAGTCTGCCGGAATGTTCTGCGACTTCAGGTCATTCCGCTGTCCCTGCCTTTTCTTCGCGTCTTTGGCGAAGAGTTTTTCGAGATCGAGGGCGATGAGGGCAAGCTGGCCGGCGCTCAGGTGGCGACGACCTTCGCAGCCTGTTCGTCAGAACGATTGCTGCGGTCAGAACTTTTGCGCAGGTCTGCGCGAATGTTCTGCGGCTTCAGGTCATTCCGCTGTCCCTGCCTTTTCTTCGCGTCTTCGGCGAGGGCCCGCCGTTGCTTTGCCGCCGCCCATGCTGTCGAGAGGCATTGCGACCAGCTCCACCCGAGCCCGAGGCGCTTGCCGTCCCTGTAGCGCTTGTGAGCGTCGCGGAGGATCGCGGCCCGGTCATATCCGCCAGCGGGCGTCGCCATGTCTCACGTCCTCGGGGTGAGCCGCTCCCCGAGCGCCACGAGCGCCCGGCCTGCGGATATGGTGCGCGTCCCGACTTTAAGTGCCCATCCGGCGAGCCGGATTCGCCACAATAACGCGGCCAGCTCGAGCACGGTCTTATCGTGAATGGTCATCGTCTATTGTCCTCTGGTTGAGCCTCCGGCCCATAGGTGGCCAAAGCCGTCTATCTCTTTTGGCCACCTATGGCCATCTTTGGTGGTCTCGCTCATAGGTGGCCATAGGTGGCCAGGTTTTTCGCGTGGCCATCTTTGGCCACCTATGGTTGAAGGCTCCACGTCCATTGCCCTTCCGGTCCGAATCCAGAGCGGGCCACCTTCACGCCAAGCGCCTTCTGCGCCCGCCTCACTGTCCGCCACGCCAGCCCATTCGCCTCGGCGGCTTCCTTCACGTCCTTCGCCGCCATCGGCCCGTCGGCAAGCAACGCCTTCAGGAACGTCTCGGCGTCGCTTTCGGCGCGCCCCTTGTCGCCGTCGGGCTCGCCAAGCAGCTCGCGCGGGCTTCCCTTCACCGCCTCGCCCCATTCGACATAGGAGGTTTCGACGCCCGGATGCCCGACGATGCCCGTCTGGCAGATTTCATAAGTGAAGCCATTGCCGTCGGGGCCGATGTTCGATTTTACGCGACAGACGATGCGCGGCGCTGGCCCGTCGTCCTCTGCCTTCTTCGCCGCCATCAGGACAATTCGCGCCACGGCGCCGAAGGCCAGCGAGCCGGAGAGGCGCTCCAGGGGCTCCCGTCCCGCCGAGCCTTTCGCGACATGCGTCACCCCGATCAGGGCCGCGTCCGTCGCCGCCGCGAGGTCCACGAGAGGCTGAAGGCCGCGCCGGGTTTCCGTATTCTTGTGGCTGTCGCCGGTCACGGCGTTCACGATAGGGTCCACGATTATCAACGCCGCGCCGCCCGCCCGTTCGATCGCCGCCTGCAAGGGGCCAATGTCGCGGGAAGGGTCGAAGGCGCGGGCGATATCGCCGCTGTAGACGCCGCCGACGAAGAAGATGCGCCGCATATCCGCGCCCGAGGCGATCAGGCGGGGAACAAGAGTGTCGGCGGGGTCATCCTCGCCGGACCAGATGACGACGTTGCCAATGGGCGCGTGTGAGCCGTCGGGCCATGCGCCGCCCTTCGAAACAGTCGCCCCCATCCGCAGGCAGATGGTCGTCTTTCCGGCGCCGGGCGAGCCGCCGATGATGTGCAGCTTGCCCTTCGCCATCCAGCCGGGCCAGAGCCAACGAATGGGCTCGGGCTCGATTGCGTCGGCGCGGACCAGTTCGACTTGTGGCGCGGCTGGAAGCCCGACGACGATGCGCGACCGGTCGCCGCGTTGCTCGTGATATTCGGCGGCGGCGGCCGCGAGAATTGCGGGGTCAACGGTCAACGATTTCCTCCGTTACAGCGTCCGCCGCCCGATCGGCGAAGGCGAAGAGCGGCAAGCCCTCTTCCTCGCCGTCCGCGGCCTCCTCGGGCTCGAGGTCCGGGTCGCCGTCGATCGCGTCGGCGAGTTCGATGAGGGCTCCGGCGAGGTCGTCGAGGCCCGGAAGGTCGAGGTCGTCTGGCAGATCGCCAAGGGCGGTCAGGGCGCGGTTGACGCGGCGCTGAAGGCCCGGCGGCGCTTCGACGAAGGTCCGCGCCTCGCGCTTGCGGCGGGGGAGTTCGATCAGGCTCATGACGCCGCCTCCCCGGACAAGTCGACCACGCGAAAACCGAATTTGCGGGCGCGGAGGCGGGCGAGAAACATGGCCGCCGCCCAGTCCTCCGGGGCGTCCTCAATCTCGTAGCTGTGGTCGCAATATTCGATCGCGATGAACCATCGTTTTTTCCTCTGGCGCGGCCACATCTTGCCGAAAAAGACATAGACCGCGCCCTCGTGCTCGGGCGGCGGAACGTGAAGCACGCCGTCGGCGTCGCGCTTCTCGAAAGGGAGGATCGTCGCGGTCGTCATGGCTCCCTCCCGTCTGTCGCGGACTGCTGGGCGTCGAGTTCGCGATGCAGGGCCTTGACGCTATCAATGAAATGCTCGGCCAACAGCTCCAGCGCCTCCCGCTCGTCTTTCTGAAGGCTGCATGAGCCGGTGATGGCCATTTCGAGGGCTCGCCCTTGTTTGATGGCGGCGCACAGGCGGTCGATGACGTCGATCATGTCGAGAGGCTCAACCATGGCGGCGGCCTCCCTTGATCGCGGCGGCGGCCCGGCTCGCCTCATAGGCGACGAAGGCCAGCCACAAGAGGCTGAAGGGCGCGAGGGCGAAGATGAAGGCGGTGGTCTGGTCGGGCATTTGGCAAGCCTTTCCCGTTCACGGAAACGGTGGTTTCCGCGTTGGTTTGCGCTTTAGGCGATAGTCTTGACGTGATACTAATAGCGCGACTCATGGCGCGAAGTCAATACGAATGGATAAGGGCAACTCTAATGGATAAAAATCGGCTCACCGGGCGGCAGATCGCGGCGGCCCGGACGCTCGTTGGAATGACGCAGCCGGAGCTCGCCGAAAGGTCCAATCTCTCGACCCCCTCCATAAAGCGCATCGAGGCGGCGGTCGGTCCTGCTCCCGGTTATGCCAACAACCTCGCCGCGATCCGCGCCGCGCTTGAGGCGGCGGGCGTGATCTTCGTCGAGGAGAACGGCGAGGGGCCGGGCGTGCGGTTGCGGAAGGCGAAGGGGTGAACCCCCGCGCGCGAGGATGTGGCTTCGCTCGCCAAAATCGGCGAGCAAACAAAGTCGGTGAACCCCCGCGCGCGAGGATGTGGCGGTTGAAATTCAACCGGCCGAATTTTCGGCCCGTTACCTCGACGTGAAAGGTGAGCCCCGCTCGCCAGTCCACCCCATGACGAGCAAGGTGAACCCCTGGCGGGTCAGGTCGAAGTAGCGGTCGAAGCGCCCGGCAACAGTCGGATGCTCTGTCTGGATTTCATGAAACCAGCCACCCCCCAAATTTGGGGTATGGAGCAAAACGTCGATATCGCGCAGCACGTGGTCATGCCGCTTGCCGAACTTCTCAGCCACGTCGCGGGAGTTGACGACAGGGACGCCGCTCGTCTCGCGAATGGCCAAGTCACCGCAGATTGCCGGAACGCTCGTCATGTCGTCACCCAACAAAAAAGGCCCGCCGAAGCGAGCCTTGGAAGATCGGAGAAGTCTTTAAGACACAGCCATTTATAGAAAATTCCTATAGTGGTGAGGTAATACAATACCTGAAAAATGGAAAAACCCAATATAATCAAAGATCGGGGTCGCCGCCCGCGCTCGGCCGAAAAAATAGCCAAAAGGAACCATCAATCTTTTCAATTACTTATGAATGAACATCGTCCACTTTGCTGCCTGTGCGAACAATGGTTACGGCAAAGGCAACATCAATCATCTATAGATGTTTTCTATTGAACGTCGTTTTCCATTTGACTTGCATCAACCGTATTGTGCGACCCATAACGCCCTCACGCCCTCTTCGAGATACATGCCGCAACACTCAATGTGATCATCGAATGCAAGGACAGGGCGATAGCCTTTGGCGCGTGCGTTGTAGAGTAGGCCGCGCTTTACGGCGCTATTGTCGGCATTGCGCAGTCCATCCGGCCGCATAAACATGGCGTCGATAGCGATACCGTGAGCGTCGAGCCATGCTGATGTATGGCATCGATCAGCCTCGCGCCGACCTGTGATCACGATGACTTTGACGCCTGATGATCGCGCCATTTTGGCGATCTCAACTATCTCGGATATCGGGCTATCGCCCGCCGTGTCAGAACGCCACGCATCGAAGTCAGGGTGTTCTTGTCGAAGATGGTGCGCGCGATGGGTGCTGTCAGCCATCGTCTTATCAAGATCGAATATCCACGCCCTCATACCCATTCCTCTATCGCCTCTTTGTATGCGGCGACCGGGATGAGCGCGCCCCGGCCGCCGCCTTCACCACGGGGGAACAGTAAAGCCCGTGGCGAATCCTCTGTCAGCGCCCGTGAGAAATGATCGCCGCCGCCTGGCGCGCACCAATTGATGACGTGCTCGTCATGGTGCGCAGGGCGCCGATGGCCTGTTCGGCGCTCATCTCCGTCTCGAAGGCGAGGTGCCGCGCCGCTGCCTCTCGTCCGCGTGCGGCGTCGCTCGTCAAGATTGCGGTTATGCGGGCGCGCTCGTCCTTTGCCCCAAGTGTAAGCCCCTCCGCGAAGCCGGCCTCGCGGCCCTCCGCGAGCCCCGTCAATTTTCCGTCGAGAAAGCCCTGGTCAAATGACCCGTCGTCGTGCGCTTGCTGCAATCCCTCGGCGCGACCGAGTGCGCGTTGACGTTCGAGTTCTTCGCCGTCGTAAAGTTTGCTCATTTTCATCTCCTATTGTGTCTTGATAAGTTGCTTGATCGTGATCATGCCCGCTGCGACGACTGACGGGCCTTCATTCGGGACAACCCGGATCTGATAAAAGTATTTGCCCGGAATGGTCTTCGTGTCTTCTTCCTCGAAGTAGACGTAAAGCACCCACCATTGAACGCCGCCGATGTTCTCTTGCAGGACAGACGCCCCTGACGCCGGAGACGATTTCGACAGAACTGGAACGCCATCGAGCGTCGCCGCCATCCTGAAATGCCCGACCGGGCTCGTGAGCGCCGCCGGGGCGAGCCCGGTTCCATCGGCAAGGGGGAATCGAAGGGTGACGCGGTCGCCAGCGTAAAACGAAACATTCTGGTTTTCCCTCGCGCCCATTTCCGATCCCCTTGATCAGCTATCGCGCGGCGCCGGGGCGGCGTCGGCGAGGCCCAGCACGGCGCGAGGATCGCATTCGGGGCGGCGATGGATTGTGAGACCGGCTTCCTGCGCCGCCGCGATCAACGATTCCTCGTCGCGCTCGGCGGCGAGAATTGCGGATTTGCACTGCGCGGTTTTCTTCGCGCGGGTCTCGGGCGAAAGCGCCGATGCGTCGTCGGAATTTTCGTCAATCTCGCGTTCGATCGCGGCGATGAGCGAGTCGCGGTGCAGCCAACAAAACATCGACTCAGTGTCTGTGACGCGATGAAACGGCAGGGAGACCATCTTCCCCTCGACTGCGACGGCGCCGCCGCCCGCGATGACAGTGGGAAATTCGAACGGTCGGCCAGCTTCGATCGAGATAAGCGTGTTCGGCCGGCCGCGCTCGGCGAGGGCTTCGATTTTTGTCCGCGCCATCTGTTTTGCGACGCTCGAATGAATAGGTGCGTCGGCGACCGCCTGCGCGTCCTCGCGCAATTTTTCGCAATGCTTGCGCACGCGCGCGACCGCCTGCTGATGAGTCTCGCCCTTGCCGAGCGTCGCGGCAACAGGCGGCGCTGCCTCGACCGGATCGGACAGGCGCTTGATGTAATTTTCGAGGGTCTCGCGCACCGCGGCCAGCTGCCGCCATTTCGCGGCCCGCTCGTCATACGCGACCTGAAGTCGCTCGATCTCCGCCGTCAGTTTCGCGATTTTTTCGCGCTCGCGGATGATCGCAGGATCGTCTTCGCGGTGCGCGCGGCCATCATGGCGGCCGTTAAGATAGGAAACGATCCACACTTCTGAGCGCTGGCGCTTTTCGCGGAGTTCGGCCAGCTCGTCTTGCAAAGGTCGCAACACCGCGTGCGCGTCGGACGCCTCACGCCGGATTGATCGGAGCTTGTCGGCGGCGGCGGGAGGTAAGCGGTCGATAGGGTCGAGCACGAAGTTTGGATTAGCTCCGCCGCCCGGCTCGCGGACTTCGGCGGACTCGGTGCGGAAGGGGTTCAAGAAATTCACAGGCTCACCTCTTGGTTGAGTCGAAAACTAGGCCCGCTCGGCGACATTGTGAATAGCCGCGTCATTTGCGTCATTCGCGTTATTTGCGTCACGCTGCGCCTCGTTTAGTGCGATTTCCAATAGCCGCGTGCGATGAAACCTCCACTGGCCGGTATACGTTTGCTGACCGCATTTGAACCGTCGCGCCCATCGGATGACGGTTGAGCGAGAGGCGCCCACAAGCGATGCGGCTTCTGGTGTGGAGAGCCATATGTCTTCCGTCGCGGGCGCAGCGGGTCCGCCGGCTTCGAGCTGATCGGCGAGGGTGAGAAGCTGGCGGGCCAGCGTGCGAAGTTCATCGGCGGTCATCGTGCCTTTCCTCTCTGCGGGCCACAGGGGGCAGCTGGCGCGTTTTTCCACCTCGGAGCTAGCGTCGTAGCTGTCGCCTTCGTCTCGCGCACGGGCGGGTCGTTTTTGGCGATCTGGCGCAGGGCGAATGCGATCTCGGCTCTCTCGATGAAGAAGTTTTCAGGATCGCGATGCGAGGGGCGGAGCTTCTCGACGCGGCGGGCGAGTTCGGAAAGCGTCATCTCATTTCCTCCTCGACGACGGTCATGACGGCCTTTTGCAACTCGAGCATCGTGTCGGGGTCCGGCCGGTCGAAGGTCGCGAGCATCTCGCGGGCGCACTGTCTCGATCGGGCGGCGATCAACGCGGCGCCTGCGTCATCTGGGAGATGGGCGACGACGCGCTCGACGACGGCGAGGCGGAAGGCGAGATTGCCGGCCAGGTCGCGGACGAGTGGAGCGGGGCGGCTCATGCCAGCACCTCGATCGCATCGGCGCGTATATCGAGGCGGAGGCGGGGAGTGGAAGCGCCTTCGTCAATGCGAAACGACGGAACGCCTATGACGCGGACGCGCTGGCCAGGTCGCAGGGCCATGGCGACGCCGCGGACCGCGTCCGCGACCGCGACGACGTTCCAGCTCCGCCCCCGCTTCTCCCGTGCCGTGAGCTTGGCGAAAGGCTTCCCGTCGAATCGTGCCTCGGTGCGGGCGGGGGAGTGGACGAAGGCGACAACTTCAGCTTTGCAACTCATCGGCGGCTCCTTGTTTTATTGTTAAGGTCATGCCGTGAAAATCGTTCCATCGTTCCAGCGTTCCCTTCCTAGGAAGGGTGTGGAACGTTCCGAACAGGGGAGGGGGTGTAAACACCCCCCCCTTCCCTACTGTTTTGCCTATCCAGATCGTTCCAATGGAACGGCTTGATTTTATTGGCATAAAGGCTGTTTTGAGGGGCAATCGTTCCAGCTTTTCGTTCCCGGAACGATTTCTGGAACGATAGGGGGTGTTTTTCGCTCTTGCCGTTCCAGCCGCCGTTCCAGCTTTTTGGGGCTCGAAATGGGTCATTCGGGCTCTCCCAATCGAGAAAATCGGGCGGCGGTTTGCTCGGCCTTCCTTCGCTCATCGCGGACGCGCGCGGCTTCTTCTTGGCCGTTACCGGTCAGCGTCCAATGCGCGCGAATTTTCTTTGCGAGGGGCGGTCGCTCCGCCGCGAAAGATTGAAGGATACGCGCGACCTTTGACTTGTGAGGCGTGTCGCCGGTCGTCCATCCGGCCAACCTCGCCAGCTCGGCAATCGACGCGGCCTCGTGGTCAAGCATTAGCTCAAGGAGAATGTCCTCTTCACGCCGCTCGTCAGCGGCCAGGGCGCCTGCCTCGCGCATGTCGAGCGGCCGGGCGATGACCGATGGAATTTCCCGGCCGCGCGAATCCACAAGGCTCGGTGTCGAGACCTTTTCGAGCGCGAAGCGGAGCGGCTCGAAGTCGGGGCCGCGGAATTTCCCCTGCCAATGCATCGTGACAATCCCGGACGTATTTGACGCCGTCAGGTTGCCGTCCACTTCGGCGAGAAACGCGCCGCCTCCCCGCGGCAGGAGGTTGTCAGCCGATGCGTTTTTGGTCGGATGACAAAGAACGATGACGCACGGCCGGCCGGGAAGCTCGGTCAGCTTTCTCAATTGCGTGCGAGCGTAGGCGCCAAGCTGTGTGTTTGAATTTTCGTCGTCGCCCTGAAAGAACGCCGCCGACGTGTCGCAGATAATCAGCGAAAACTCGCCGGCGGCCTCTGCCTCGGCCCGAAGGTCTGGAAGCGATTTCGAGATATCGAAAGCGGTCGGGCGGAAGCGGACGCCAATCGTGGCGATATCGAAGTCGAAATGATGCGCCATCGCGATCCAGCGCATTCGCGCATCGTCCGGGTTTTCTCCGGCAAGGAATAGGACTTTTCCGCCCATCACCTCACGGCCGCCGAGCGTTCCCCCGCCGCCCCCGGCCGTCGCCGCAATGGTGAGCGCGACGGCGGTCTTTCCGGCGCCCGTGGCGGCTGTGAGTGAATAGAGGAAGCCGCGTTGGCAAACGCCGTCGAGGAAGTAGTCTGGCGGCGTGAAGCCGGCCACGAATTGCGCGCTTGTGAGAATGCCGAGGCGGCCGATGCGTCCACTCTCTCCCGCCGGTTGCCGCAGAATTTCGCCCGTCTCGGCGTCGGCCACCACGCCGTTCTCGACGATCGTCGCGCGCGGTTTCGGGTCATACATTATTGCCGGCGGCTCACGATCCTCCAGCGCCCCGCGCGGCTGCTTCAGGCCGGCGTTGAAGCCACTCCCAAACGTGGCCATCGCCTCCCCTCTCGAGAGCCCACAGGTCGCCGCCGCCGCGAGCAACACCGACGCGCATTCCTCCCGGCTGATCCAGCCCGCGGCGACCATCTGGCCGGCGGCGAAGGCGGCGGCATTGAGCGTGTTGTTTCGCCCGCCTTCAGCGGCGCCCGCGACCTTCGCGGCCTCGTCGTCGATGGCCGCGCGCGCATATGCTTCCTCGCGCGAGCCCGGCGGGCGCGAGGGCGAAGGCGACGGCTCAGGACGTGCTGGTTTGTCGCGGATAAGGGCCACGATCCACGCCGGAACCTCTGGAATGGTCCCGGACGAATAGGCTTCCACGAGTGTCGGAGAGCCGTCCGCCTCGCGCCAGCATCTGCCATCGGGCAGGATCGAGCCCGGCGCGATGATATATCCGCCGGCGCCGCGAACGTTGATGCCCCGCCCCGCCAGCCCGCCCTCGCGGTTGCCGAGCTGGTCTGGAAGGTTACGGAAGATGTAGTGCAGCCCGCCGCGCGCCGTTTCGATGACGGGCGCGCCATCGGGCAGCCCGTGGACGGCGACCAACTGGTCGAACGCGGCGACGCCATCCGGGCCGCCATGCCGGTCTGCGTCTATGACCAGCAGGCCAGCGGACGCGAGGTCGATGGCCGGCAAAGCGTCCGGCCATCGTGTCCACCAATCATCTATGCGGGCGGCGTCAATGGACGACGACTCGCTCCATTTCGTGAGCGGCCGCTTTGTTGCGTCGCAGGGGTGGACATGCAGCCCGGCCGCCGCGAGCTCGTGCGCGGCGACGTCGTTGTGGAGGCGCGGCGGATGCTCGGCCGGGTCGAAGGGGATGCCAAGGAAGGTCATTTGCGGCCCTCCTTGGCGATGGCATAAAGAAGGCGTAACGCCTCATCCTCGATGGCTTCTTTCGTCGCCTTATCCTCAACGTAAACAGCGGTGCAGCAGGGCGATATCGGGTCTCCGGTTTTCGCAGACCAGCGGCGCGGCGCATCGGCGACGGCGGGCTGCCATGCGTCAGCGGGAATGGCCAACTCGCTCGGGTCGTTATCAGCCCAGGCGTCATCGTCGTCGGCGATGCGGTCCCGCTCGAAAATGCTGATGGCGGTTTTGCAGCAATCGCATGTCGACGCGACGATCAGCCACGCAGGGCGGGCGTCGCGCTTTTGCTTCTTTTTGAATGGGATGACGGTCGCGTTCATGAGCGGCCCTCCCGGATGGCAGCAGCGGCGGCCGGCCACAACGGCGCGGCGCCCAGCGGCGGCGGCGCGCGCTCGACGCGATCTATCCGCAACCCGTCGGCGCCGCGCTTGAAGTGCATGCCAATCGGAATTCCGTGCAAAATTTCCACGCTTTCGAGCGGTCCACGATGGCCGCAGGCCGCGCACAATTCGGCAAGCGCCCGCTGTCCCGCCGCCTGCGCTCGTTCATCCCCCGATCGATATCGAATACTTGATTTGACGGGCGCGCCGTTTTCGATCTCGAACGTCAGCTCGACGGCTTTTTCCTCTCCAGCATCGAGGATGCGGCTCGCTATAATTTGACCCCGCTGAAGGCCGCTCAGGCGTTGAAGATTAAAGTTCGATTTGGTATGCGTCGTGTCGAGCCCGCCGCCAAGCCGCTCATTTTGAAGGTCGCCGCCAGCGTCTCGCCGGGGCGGCCTTCGCCGTTTTTGGACAGCCATGTTTCACGCCGCCTCGGTGGCCTGCGAGAGCGAAGCAACACGTTCATATTCAAGAATTTCATCCTCGCGCCACATGTTGCGCGAGCCAATTTTTATAGGCTGAGGGAATCCCTGCGGCGGGTTTTTGATCCAGCGCAGGATCGTGCGCTGCGTGACGTCGTATCTACGGGATATTGCCGCAGACGATAAAAATTTGACCGGTGATTGAGACATGTCGCCCTCCTATTGGTGAATGGACGACATTTCAGATATTGCGAAAAATCAGAGACTGCAAAAAGCCTATTCGTCGAATTGCCTTTCCGCGTCCCTTTCGGCCGCCAGGATTGCCCGACATTCCTTGATCGAACGAATGTATTTTCGCGCGGTGACTTCGGAAATTCCAAGCTTATCGGCAGCGGTTTCGATGGCCTCGCGTTCGCTTGGGGCGTCGTCGTAAATTTCTTCGACTTCCCGTAACCTGAGAAACCATTCCCGGCCATTCTGTCCGGGTCTCCCCCGCTTCCGCGTCACCACAAGGCGGAACTCGCTGTTGCCGGCAGGATCAAGCATGTCGGCGACAGCCTGTTCCAGAGCGCCAGATGGCGCTTGTGCCCGCAATGCTTCGATCAGAGCCTTCTTCACCTTGTCGGGCGTGTCGAATTCGTCCGGCGGCACGAAAAAAATCTTGGCCATCGTCATGCCTCCACGGTGTCGAGCTCTGCGTCGCCCGCCGCTTTCTCCGAGGTTATTTGCTCGATATGACGCCCCCACGCGTCCAGCGCGGCTCGCATTTCATCGGCGAACGTGTGCCGCTGATACACGCCCACTACTCCGGCGAATGCCCCCGAAACGTGATTCAGCACGCGCTCTATGACGTGCAGCTCGGCGCCGTTTTTGGCCAAGCCGCTCGCAGCGCTGCGACGAAGGTCATGAATCGTCCATGCTGGTATCTGCGTGCCGGCATTGAGCACCTTCACTGCTACGTCGATGTTGCGCTTCGCTCGCGAGAAACCCGAAACCGAGGTCTTTCCGGTCGTCGTGAAGACGAGGTCAGAGGCGGATTGGATACGCGGCAAATTCTTCAGGAGCGCCACGGCCTGCGGCGACAACGGCACGGTGTGAAGTCGCTTGTTCTTGACACGCTCAGGCGGAATTCGCCACGCCCTCGCATCGAGGTCAAATTCGCTCCACGTCGCCTCGGCGACTTCGCTCTTGCGTTGGCCAGTCAAGATCAGCAAACGAATGATCGGCGCAAACGGCCATCCAAGCTCCCCAGCGGCGCGCCACACGAGCCGTAACTCGTGATCGTCTAGAACACGGTCGCGACTTTTCTCTTGCGACGGCTTGCCGATCCCGTCGCACGGATTGTGCGCAACGATTCCGCGCGACACGGCCCAACGGCATAGTTTGTTGAGATATGACAGAAGGCGGTTTGCCTGAACCGGCGCGCCGCGATCAATGAGGCCGTCCAGGAGCTCATGAACATCGGCGCGCGTGATTTCCGAAAGCCGCCTGCCCTTCCATGGCCCCGCGACGTCCTTTCGCAGCACGCGCGCGACGGCTTGTCCGGTTCTCAACTTCGGCTCGCAATGTCGCTCGATGAAGGCCGCGATGACGGTTTCAACGTCGTCTTGCTCGGGCAGCTTCTTAATTTCGCGCTCCAATTGTCGCGCCTGCTCGGCTTTGGCGACGCGCTGCGCTCGTTTCGCAAGCGCTGGGTCCGTTCCGTCGTCGCGAAGGTTTCGCGCGTCCCGGGCCATCCTGCGGGCTTCTGCGAGCCCTACCGGGCCGATGGTCAATTTCTTCGTCTTATTGTGGAAGCGATATCGCCAGACAAAGGAGCGCAGCCCGCTTGGCAATACGCAAACCCAAAGGCCGGGCTCCGCGTCGTCCCTCACTTCGTATGGCTTCTGGCGCGGCGCCAATGATTCGAGCGCCTTGACGGTCAGCTTCGCCATCGTCTGCTCCAAAAGGTAAGCGCTGAGGTAAGCGCTTGATTATGTCTGCGATCGTTATGACAAATCAAGACATGTCGCAATAGCGCCAGATTAATCGTTGATTTTCAACAGGATACAGAATGAATGTTGTCGCCGCTTGTCGCCGGTCGTCATCCGTTGGCATGCGACTGTTAATCGCTAGGTCGTAGGTTCGAGTCCTACTCGGGGAGCCACTCATTTCAACGGTCCGCACAGGATTTTCGCGCCGTCTCAACGGCTTTGGTTTCGGCGTCGCCGGCCCTGCCGCATTGTTGACCCTGTCGCGGGGAAATGCGCGCGCTTTCAGCTTTCCAGCGATTTCAGCAGCGTCACGAGTTCATCGAGGTCAGCCGGTTTCGTCAGCTGGTGGTCGAAGCCCGAGGCTCGGGCGCGGTCGTGGACCTGCTGCTGCCCCCATCCAGTCAACGCCACCAGAATCGCATTGCGGCCTTCGGGGCGCTCGCGAATGAGACGGGCGGTTTCGTAGCCGTCCATTCCCGGCATGCCGATGTCGAGAATAACGATCTCTGGCCTGAAATGTTCGAGCGAGTCGAGGCCCGCAACGCCGTCATAGACCGCGCGGGCCCTCGCTCCCAATGATTTCAGGAATATCACCAGGCTGTCCGCGACATCGTGATCGTCGTCGATCACGAGGATTCGGCGGTCGACCCTCGGCGGCGCCGACAGCTCCTTCTTCGACGTATTCTCCTGCAAGCCGCCCGTCGCAACTGGCAGACGGACGACGAAAGTTGTCCCGCGGCCGAGCCCTTCGCTATGGGCCTCGACCGAGCCGCCATGCATCTCGAGCAGGTTGCGGACGAGCGCGAGACCAATGCCGAGCCCGCCCTGCGACCTGCCGAGCGTGCGATCGACCTGGGTGAAAATGTCGAACACCCTTGGCGCCATCTCGGGCGGGATGCCCACGCCGCTGTCGCGGACACTCACCACCGCTTCGTCGCCTCGCCGCTCTACAGTCAGCGCGATCGATCCGCCGTGCTCCGTATATTTGGCGGCGTTGTTGAGGAGATTGCTGAACACCTGCGCGAGTCGCACCGGATCCGCGTCGAGGATCAACCTCTCCGCGCCCGCATCGATCCGTAGCTCATGCCCCCCGCGTTCGATGGCCGGCCGACTGGTCTCGATCGCGTTCCTCAGGATCGTCGCGAGATCGACCCGCTCTTTTCGCAGGTCGATCTTCCCCCGCGTGATCCGCGAAACCTCCAGAAGGTCGTCGACAAGTCGGACGAGATGCTCGGTCTGGCGATCGAACATCGCAAACAGCTCCCCGCGCTGCTCCTCCGACAGCCTGCCCGCGTCACGGCGAAGCACGCGGATCGCGTTGCGGAGCGGCGCCAGCGGATTGCGCAGTTCATGCGCCAATGTCGCGAGGAATTCATCCTTCCGCTGGTCCGCCTCGCGCAACGCCTCCTCGATGCGGCGGCGCTCCGTAACGTCCTGCGAGAGCCCGATGAGAAAAGCGGGCCGCCCTTCGGCGTCCCGCTCCACGCGACCGCGTTCAAATAGCCACGCTACGGCGCCGTCCGGCCGGACGATGCGAAATTCACTCTCATATAGCCCCTCCCGACTCTCCAGTGCGGCATGGACATTGGCGCTGAACAAGGCGCGATCATCCGGATGCACGGCTTGCTGAACGGCCTCGAACGTGCTCGGTTGCATTTCCGGCGTTGGCGGCAGGCCGGGATCCGTCGAGATGTAGCGGCGAACCTCGTTGCGCTGAATGTCCCATTCGAAGGAGATGACATAGGCGGCGTCCACCGCAATCCGCAAGCGCAGATCATTTTTACGCAGCCGATCGAGGGACTGTTTTCGCTCCGTGATATCGACGGCGGTGCAAAGCAGGCCTATGACCTCATGGCCCGACCGACGCGGCTGCACATGAAGATCGAAATAGCGCGGTTTGCCGTCGCTTGTCACGAAGACCTCTTCACGGGCCGGCTGACCTGTGTCCAGCACGCGCCTTTTGATTGCGGCAAGGCAATCGGCGTCTTCCTTTCGTTCGAGAAGGTCATGGTCAGTCTTCCCGATAATTTCTTCGGATGCATAACCAAGCGCAGAATTGTGAACCCACATGCAGCGCAATTCGCGATCTTGCTCGAATATGACGACGGGCGACGCCTCGAGGGCCGCCGTGAATCGCTCATTGGCGACTCGCAAACGTTCTTCGCTGGCGCGCAGCGCCGCTTCGCTTTGTTGAAACATCTCGATTTTCGCGAGATTTATCTGCGCTTCCACCGCAACCTCGCGTGCGCGACGCATCATTTCCGCCATGGCGGACATGCCGAGCGCAATCGTAACGAAGATCAACAATCTTGCGATGTCGGCCACGTTCCGAATCTCGAAACTGTTGACCGGCTCAACGAAAAGATAAACAGCGCTCGCCGCCGACAGAAAAGTCGCGAGCGCCGCCGGCCCCGGGCCAGCGACCACCACGACGAGCAGCGTCGCGA
Organism: Methylocystis sp. ATCC 49242; assembly: GCF_000188155.2. NCBI lineage: Bacteria > Pseudomonadati > Pseudomonadota > Alphaproteobacteria > Hyphomicrobiales > Methylocystaceae > Methylocystis > Methylocystis sp. ATCC 49242. Next base: position 393,647 of record NZ_KE124774.1, on the reverse strand, counting down.
GGAAATAGGTGGCGAAAGGTTGCGAGATCAGAAACTCGCTCAGCCAAAAGCGCAACGCGGTCGCCGCGGCGACTGCAAGCAAAGCGAAGCCATAACGGGACGGCCGAGATGATCGCCAAGTCAATGACTGGCGAGCTTTCAAGGCGTCTTCTCGATTTGCGTTAATGAAGATAGCCACGGTCCATGCTCAGCGGAAGCTAGATATTTATGCTGGCCGAATCAAGCGAATGCGTGGCGCTAAGGACGCTTCGGCGCAGTATCCGCCTCGGACCGGAATTTCGGACGCGCGCCGCGCTGGCCGATCGATTGTCCCTGAAAACAAGCAAAAAATTTTACAGTCAGACGTTGAACCCCTTGCGTCAGTGGCGCGGCGACCTGCGTCCCGGCGCTCGATCCGCGCTCGGGCCGCAGCAGTCGGGAGATCGGCGCCTCATCACGCCTTTTTTACGAACTCCGTCCGGAGCACCAGATCCTTGACTTTTTCGGCGCGGCATTCGATCTCGGCCGAATCGTCGGTGAGGCGAATATTCTTGATCATCGTGCCGCGCTTCAGCACGATTGACGAACCTTTTACCTTCAGATCCTTGATGAGAGTCACGGAGTCGCCGTCTTTCAGCTCCGCGCCATTACTGTCTCTCACTATTACTGTCATGAATATCTCCGCTTGTCGGCGCCTTCGCATCAGCGCCGGAACAGGACCGTTGGCGCAGCCAAAATTGAGAACGGCCCGTCGCTGGATTTACGCGCTCGGGCCGCTTCAACTGACGGAGAGGCGTCTGGGGTGCGTCAGCGAGGTAAATTGTACACTTCCAGAGGAAACAGCCACAAGCTTCGCCACGCTGTGTCACACTGCCGCACCGGGTTTCACTCTCGACGGCGTCGAGACGCAGAGCGCGGAAGGACCCGCCAGATTCTGGAAGCGTGGCGACGCATGCGACGGAACCATTCTTCCGGATGCGCGTTATCCCTTCGCCTTATGTTTAGAGACCAGTCGAATGAGAAGCGCCCGGCGCAAACCGCCGGGCGTTTTCTTGTTTGCGCGGCCGCGAACTTGTTTTCATTCGTAGCGTCTTGCGCAGAGGCGCACGCAGTCCGTCCGCTGTTTGTTTACCTTTTTGAACCAGCAATGAAATTGCTAGACTCGGCCTCTCCAGCAATTTCGGATCGGACCTCAGCATCGTGAGCGCTCAACCCTCTTCCCGACACTCGGAGTTGCAGATCGTTCTGGAGCCGTCGCACAGCGAACTCGTGAGGGCTTTCATTCGTGAAGCGTCGCTTGCGGAAGGCGTGCAGCATTTTGCGGCGGGCCAGATCGCTGAAGACGCGCTGGAGACCTGGCTGGCGCTCTGCGCCCATGGATCGGGCGGGGCGCGCGTCCATGTTGCTCTCCTGTCCTCCCGCAAGGAGGTCAGCGCAAGGATTCTGCTCCAGGGCCACCACCGTTTCTCGAATCTGCTTCCGACGCTCTCCGGACGCCTGCGCCGCGAAGCGGGCCTCTCCTATCGTGAGCGTGGGATCGACGGATGGGAAATCAGCCTGCATCGCAGTCTGCATGAGGAGGCGGAGCTCGCCCATTTCGCCGACGAGACGGCGACGGGGGACGCGCCCCCAACGACAGGCCCCTTCCGCATCGAGCCCCCGAAGGAAAGCGACACGGCCGCCATCGCACGATGCTTTCTGGAGGTTTACGGTCACAACTATATTCATTCCGAAGTGTTCTCGCCGCACAGATATTGGGCCAAGGTGGAAAGCGGCGAGCTTGTTCCAATGATCGCGCGCAATGATCGGGGCGAGGTGGTCGGCCATGTCGCGCTGGAGCGCGAACCCGGCGCCTGCATCGCCGAACGTGGCGAGGCCGTGGTGCTGCCGGCCTATCGCGGTCATCATCTGCTCGAACTCATGACCGGGCGCCTCAGCGAGGAAGCGCCGAAAATCGGCCTTCAGGGCATATTCGCCGAACCGGTGACGGTGCATATTTTCTCCCAGCGCAATGACGAGCGCGCGGGAATGCCCGTTTGCGCCGTATTGCTCGGCGCCGCGCCGGAGAACATGCGCCCGAAGGGGCTTGCGGCGCCGACAGCGGGGCAGCGGCAAAGCCTGCTCCTCGCCTTTCGCTTCCTTCAGCCCCCTGCGCCGCGCGTCATTCATGCGCCCGCGCCCTATCGCGAGGCGATACTCAAAATTTACGAGAGCCTCGGCGTTTCCGCGACGATTGCAGAACCTGCGGCGCCGATGCGCGCGGAGTCCCGCGCGAGCGTCAAGGCCGATGGCCGCGGATATGGCGAAATTCATTTCCAGTCGATCGGCGAAAACGCCGCCATCGAGCTGAAACAGGCGCTCAATGACGTCGTGGGCCTCGGCGCCAGCGCAATCCGGCTCTCCGCGCCGGTCGGCGATCCCGGCCTGCCCATTCTGACGGCCGCAGCGCGCAAAAATGGTTTTTTCTTCTCCGGCCTCGGCCCCGCCTTCGCCGACGGCGCAGACACGCTGCTGCTTCAGCGATTGAGCGAACCGCTCGACACGGGGAAGCTGCAAATTTTCTCCGACCGCGCGAAAGAGCTCGTCGCTTTCATCGACCGCGACCGCGCTGCGGTCGGGCAAGCCGGCTGAGCCCCCCGCGCGATGCGCCATTACATGAGAAAGGCCGCGCAATTACACTGCGCGGCCTTGATCATCTGCGCCTGCGGATGAGGCGAGCCGTCCTGGTCAGCCCAGATGGGAAATGACCGGCGCCAGCGAAATCATGGTGGCGATAAGGGCGATAGCGCCAACAACCCAGATCAGACCCTTCATGCGGCCCATGGTGCTGGAGGTATTGTTCGTGTTGCTCATTTTGTCTCTTTTACGTGGACACGCCTGCGACAATAATCCCATAAGCCGAGCGCAGGTATATCCGTAAAAGCTGCAGCCTATCAGGCACATATAGGCTGATTTATGCGCCGCACAAGACGCATATTCCTTTTCGCTATGAGGCAGAATGCCGCGGCGAAATTTGTTTCCCCCGCGACAATACTGTGATTGCGCCCTCGCAAAACTTATTGCGTAGTGCGCAATTGCGCGACCCGCACCGGGACTGGCGGGTGCGAGAAGTAGAATTTTGCATAGAGCGGATCGGGGGTGAGCGTCGCGAGATTGTCGCGCGTCAGCCGCGTCAACGCGGAGATCATCGGCTCCTTGCCGACGATCTGGCGCGCGAAATCATCCGCCTCGAATTCGTTTCGACGCGAGCGCCAGGCAAGCAGCGGGGTCAGCAAATGCGAGATCGGCTCCTTGGCGAAAAGCAGCGCGATGAGGACGACGCCCGGATCGTTCGGCAGGCCGAACCAGCCCGCGAAAGTATCCGACGAGAAAGCCCAGTAGAGCGCGGCGAAACCGATGAAGGCGATGACCGCCGCCTGCAGGATCATCTGCCGGACATGGCCGAATTTGAAGTGTCCGAGTTCATGCGCGAGGACGGACTCGATCTCCTCGAGCGAATGTTTTTCGAGCAGCGTATCGAAGAAGACGATCCGCTTCGCCTTGCCGAAGCCGGAGAAATAAGCATTGCCATGTCTGGAGCGCTTCGACGCGTCCATCACGAAGAGGCCTTTGGACTCGAAGCCGCACCGCTCGAGCAGCGCCTCCATTCGACTCTTCGTCGAACCGTCCTCCATCGGCGTGAACTTGTTGAACATCGGAGCGATGACGGTCGGATAGATCACCGTCATGGCGATCGTCAGCGCCATGAAGCCGACATAGGCGAGAAGCCACCAGGTGTCGGGCATGGCGCGCAACAGGGCGAACATCGCATAAAGCAGTGGCGTCCCGATCGCGAGCGCCAGCGCCCCGCTTTTCAACTCGTCGAGCACGAAGGTGCCGGGCGTGAGGCGATTGAAACCGAAACGCTCCTCCAGCCAGAAGGCGTTGGCGAGCGAGAAAGGCATTTCGAGAAAATGTCCTACGACGCCGACCGCCGCGACGAAGACGACGCTGCGCGTCAACCCCGGCTCGATGTAATGCGAGACGAACGCATAGAGCGGCGCCATCCAGAGCGCGAGCCAGAGGATCGAGACGACGGCGTCGTAGATCGTTTCCGCCATGCCGAAACGCGTGCGCGCAATCGTGTAGTCCGCGGCGCGGCGGTGGTCGTCGAGGCTAACCTCCCGCGCGAAATCCGCCGGCACGGCCTCGCGATGACGCTCCACATTGGCGGTCTGCCGCATGCGCAGATAGACGCCAAGCGCGGCCGACAAGGCGATTGCAACACAAATAACGACGCCCATGGCGCTCATTGATCCGCTCCTGCTGACAAGCTCCGGTTAATATAGGTCAACGAATTACGCATTGCGAGGGTCCCCGCCCTACCCGCGCCGCAGCAGCGCGTCGCGCGCGGCGTTGAGCGCCGCCGCCCGCTCCACCGATCCGCCGTGGTCGGGATGGGCGCGCTTCATCTGCGAACGATAGGCGCGCTCGATTTCGCGCCGCGTGGCGCTCTCGCTGACGCCGAGCACGGCGCGGGCGTGCGCGTCTGCGCTTTGCGGGGCGCCGGACGGCGGCGCCCCTCGCTGGCCGAAGCCGCCGCCCCGATCAGCCGCGTCGTCGCCGGTCTCGTGACGCGGCTGCCGCGCGCGCCGCCCGGCGCCGGCTCGTTCCGACTGGCGATCGCGCTCCTCATCCGCCTCGATGACGCCGAAATCCTCCAGCGCTTCGCGCAGACGATAGGCGAGATCGTGGCAAAGGACCGAGAAGGGCGCCGCGAGCAGCGCCACAACCAGCGCGCGCTCGGCCAGGAATACGGCCGGAAGCATGTGGCTGTTCAGCCCATGCGGGCCATAAATCGCAGCGGCCAGTCCGGGCAGCGCCCGGCTCGCTACCGGATTGCCGATCGACGCGGTGATGACGTAATCGAAAAGCTGCGCCGTCACTCCGGGAAAGACGGACGGAAAGAAGCAGAGCGCCATGACGCCGGCGACCCAATAGCCGTTAGACCATCCGCGAACACGCCCGGACGCGAAGCCGCGCCAACCGAAGAAGACCGCGACAAAGGCCAGCAGGGCAAAGGCGCCGAAGGTCTGTAGCCCCGCGACAAACGCAAGCGCGTGCAGCTGCGCGGCGGAGGAGGCTGCCATGAGCGGAAAACGGCCCAACTCGGCGTAGCCGCGCATCTCCTTGTCGGTAACGCGCAAAGGAGCCAGTTCCCCCGGCGCCGTTACGGAAAGGATGACGATCAGCAGCAGGGAGAAAACCATAAATCCGATTGCCGCCGCGAGCGCCGGCGCCGCGACGCCCCGCGCCTCGCCGTGTCCGAGCTCCTTTACCGGCGCGTCGAAAGGATCGAAGGAAATGACCGGCTCCCGTCAATTATGCGGCGATGCGCCGGCCGCGATTCAACAATGCGAATGGCGCGCCGCTCAGGAGAATGTCGACCGCCGTCAGGCTCTGGTGCCCCCCATTGACGGAAAGGCGCGGCAGCGCATGAAAATGGTCGCGATGCCCGGGAAAGATCATTCCCGGCCGCGTCGTCACGGCGCTCGCAAAGCCGAGTTCCCTCGCGGTCGAGAATTCGCGCGGGCCCGCCGACGTCGGGTCTCCGACCGGATAGCAGAAATGACGCGCCTCCACGCCAACCTCGCGCGCAATCGCCGCGCGGCTTTCAGCCATTTCGCGCGCGGACTCCTGTGCGTCGAGCTTCGCAAGGCGCGGATGCGTGAGGGAATGCGCGCCGAGCGTCACGAGTTCGTGACGCGCCAGCGCTGCGATCCCGCTCCAGTCGAGACAGGCTTCCCTCGTCAATCTTCCGGCGTCGACCCCGGCCTGCGACGCAAGCGCCGTCACGACGCGCATAAGCTCGGTCTCGTCGCCCGCGCGCACGCCCCAATAAATATCCGCATGGGCCTCGCTTTTTTCGCGAGCGGAGCGACAATCGCGGACGATGCGCCGGCCGCCGACGATAATGTCGACGCGCGCGAGGCGACGCAGCGCCTCCTCCAGTTCGAGCCACCACAAGCGCGCTGTCCCGTCCGCAAAGCCCGCCGTCACATAAGCGGTGAAAGGCGCGCGATGACGCTCGAGGATCGGCAGGGCGTGATCGACGAGATCGTTATAGCCGTCATCGAAGGTGAGCACGACGAAAGGCCGCCCCGGCGCCTCGCGCGAACCCAGCCGGGCGAGGACCGCGTCGAGCGACAGGATGTCGTAACCACGTCCGCGAAGATGCGTGAGCAGGCTGTCGAGAAACTGCGGGGTGATCTCCAGGCCGGCGTTGGGCGCAAATGCGTCGCCCGTCGCGGGTCGCACCCGATGGAACATCAGGATTGCGCCAAGTCCGCGCGTGAAAGGCTCGGCGAGGCGATGCGCGCCGCTGGCGTGAAACAGACCCATGCCGGCCCGGATCGCCCGCTCCCGCCAGGTTGCCATCGACACTCCTCCGTGAAATCGGCCATTTACGATGAATGCTCAAAGCATCTGTTATGCAGCTTGAGCTATGCTTAAAAAGCTGAGGCGTTGTTTTTGGACGAAGGCGATTCTGCGACATGGTTAGCAATCCGGAAACGCCGGGGAACGCCGAATTGGCGACAGAACCCGTTTCCGCCCGCCCCTTCACGATCGACGTCATCGATAATATCGCGGACACGCGGGCCGCGTGGGTGGAGCTTTCCGCCGTCGCCACGACGAGCCCTTATCAATCCTGTCTGTTCCTTTCGACATGGTTCGACACGGTCGGGCGCGAGGAGCGGCTGGAGGCCTTCATCATCGTCGCGCGCGATGCGACGGGGAGTCCGCGCGCGCTTCTGCCGTTCGCCATCGACACACGCGGGCCGCTCCGCATCGCAATGTTTCTCGGCGGGCGTGAAAGCAATTTCAATCTTGCGCTGCTGCGCTCGGGCTGCCGCTTCGACGAAAAATCCATTCGTGCGCTTTTGCGCGACGCGGCGCGGCGCGCGGCCAATCCGCCCGACGTCTATTATCTGAGAAATCAGCCGCGACGCTTCGAGGGCATAGAAAATCCTCTCGCCTTCGCCGGCGCCATGCCGAGCGCCAGTTTCGCCTATGGCGTCGCCCTGCCCGCGACCGAAGCGGAGCTTGCGGCGCGCCTGTCGAAGGAAAGCCGCAAGAAACTGCGCAAGAAAGAAGCGCGGCTCGCCGAAATGGGAGAGCTGCGTTACGAGCATCGCCAAACCGGCCCGCGCGCGCAGGAAATTCTGAACGCGCTGATCGACCAGAAATCCGCGCGCTTCGCCGACATGGGCGTCGGCGGCGTCTTCGACGGCGTTGGCATGCGCGAGATGTTGCGTCGCCTGAGCGTCGAAACCGGCGAAGGATCGCTGGAGCTCCATGCGCTCAGCGTCGATGGCCGTATTGTCGCGACCTACGCCGGCCTTACGCGCGGCGGGCGTTTTTCCGCGTTGCTCAATTCATTCGACATGGATGAAGAGGTCGCGCGCTGCTCGCCCGGCGATCTTCTGTTGCATGCGCTGATGCGCGATCTCGTCGCGCGGGGCATGACGTATTTCGACCTCGGCGCAGGCGAAGCACGCTACAAGAACGCGGTCTGCGACGAGACGATCGAGTTATGCGATACGGTGACGCCCGCCTCATGGAAAGGCGTCGTCGCAGCCCCCCTGCTCGTGATTTTCCTTCGCGCAAAGCGGCGCATCAAGCAGACCCCGGCGCTCGCGCGCGTATTCTCGCGCCTGCGCCGCCTGCTTCGCGGACGACGATAAACAAGCCTCACGCTGCGACGAGATCGTCGGCGCCGGCGCCGCCTTCGAGCAGCTGGGCGTCGGCGCCCGCCTGCGCAAGCTCCGCACGTAAAGACTCAGCCTCCGCATCGCCGCCGAGCACGAAGGCGAGATCCACGAAAGGCGCAAGGCGACGCGCCTCGACGCGAGACGCCGCGAAGACGACGAAATCGTAAGTATGCGCGAGCGCATCGACCACGAGCGCGAGCTCGTAGCGCGTCTCACCCTCATGGACGCCGCCGGGCATGACATGCAGGCGCGATCCCACATCGCGATGAATGACCTCGGCGAAGTCCGCGACTCCCGTGACGAGATCGGCCATGCCTTTCGGCGCGCCCTGCGGCGCATGCACCAGCGCGTCATAAGCGGCGGCGCCGCGATCGGCGACGGCAAGCAGCGTGCGCCCGCGCCGCGACAGATTGCGGCCCAGCGCGATCACCGTGTCCGAAGGTTTTCCGTCATCTTCGCATGGCGTGACGAGCACCTTTACGCAATTCGTCGCAGCGCGCGCCTTGTCGATCGCACTGACGGCGTCGACTTCAGCGCTTGCGGGAAGAACGCTTTCAGCGGCCGGCTCCACGAGCGCGGGCGCTGACCGCTCCATCGGCGCCGCAACCACCGGCGTCGATTCCGGCGCCTCAGGCGAAGGAGCAGCCTGCTTTGCGACACGCGCGCGGCCGCTCAGCATTTCGCCCGAAATGATCACGCCGGCGGACAGGATAAGTCCGGCCAAGGTCGCAAAAATCGTGATCGGCAGTTTCTTGGGGAAGGACGGCAGCTGCGGCGCCAGCGCGCGCTGGATGATGCGCGCATCGGCCGGCGTCGCCTTCACGCGTTCGCGGGCGAGCGCTTCCTGATATTTCGCCGACTCGGCCTCGAGCTGATCCTTGAGCAGGCGCGCGGCGCGCTCCAGGTCACGGAGCTTCGCCTCGTCGGCGCCCGCGGCGCCTGTTACGCGCTTCTGCTCGTCGAGCGCGCGCGTCAGATTTTCCACGCGGGCGGCGGCGATGTTGGCGTCGTTCTCCAGCGTGCGCGCCGTTCGTTCCGCGGCGATGCGCCACTGCGCGTCGAGATCCATGAGTTGCGCAGTGAGTTCCTTTATGCGCGGATGCATCGGGAGAAGCGTGCGCGACTCCAGCGCCAGTTGCGCGCGCAACGCCACGCGTTGCTCATTGATGCGGCGGATCGATTCATTGTTGGACACGTCGGGAATGTCCCCGATGCGATTCCTGCGCAGCATTTCGCGCAGGATGCGCGCCTTCGCCTGCGCATCCGCCTGCGCCGCGCGGGCGGCAGAAAGCTGCTGGTTCAATTCGCCGAGCTGCTGCGTTGGAATGGCGACATTATTGGCCCCGATCAGGAGCCCGGTCTGCGCGCGAAACTCCTCGACGCGCGTTTCCGCCTGCGCGACGCGCGTATGCAATTCGGCGACGAGCGTGCCCAGAGACTGCGCCGCGGCGCGAGCGTTTTCGCGCTTGGCCTCCTGCTGCATCTCTATATAGGTTTCGGCGACGGCGTTGGCGGCGCGCGCGGCAAGGTCGGGGTTGCGCGACGAGAACTCAACGGACAGCACGCGCGTCTTCGTCGGCGAGAGCACGGCGAGCTTTTCCGAAAATTTCTCGAGGATGCGGTCCTCGGGCGACATACGCGTCGGATCGCGCGAAATTCCGAGTAGCGCGAGAACGCGTGTGATCGGTCCGACGCCATTGGCGAGCGGATCGAATTCCGGATTGCCCTGCAAATCGAGCTTCTTGATGACGCGCCGCGCGAGATCGCGCGAGGTGAGCAGCTGGATCTGGCTTTGCACCGCCTCGGCGTCGGGCGCGGTCAATTCCGCACGCTCGCCCTTGTCGGCGCGCGTCAAGAAGCTTTCCTGGTTTTCGAGCAACAGCCTCGCGTCAGCGCTGTAACGCGGCTTGACGACATTCACGAAGATGAGCGCGCCGACGAGCGCGGCGAGCGTCGGGCCGATCACCCACCAGCGCTTCTCGAGAAGAACGCGGCCGATCCGCGACAAATCGATTTCGTTTGTCGCTGTCTCCGCGTCGATCGTAACTCCGGAACGCATCGCCTCTCCGAATTCAGTAACCTTTCATAACGCGATCATGGTTGAAGCTAGGTTAACCAGTTACGTTCAAGTCAGGTGAGTGTTTGTTAACCATCAGACAATAAAAAAAGCTCAGTCGCTTCGCGGCTCATGGTCAGTCAGCAGAAATCAGCGAGTCCGAAATGGCGAATACGGTCGCCTCGCACAGAGCCGCCTCGAAGACGTTCACTTTGGCGACAGCCATGATCGTGATTGCGCTGCTCTCCGGATGCGCGGCGCCGGGCAACTATCAGCCCGAGCTGTTTGCCGCGACGGCGCATGAGCCTTACACGCTCGCGGCCGGCGACCGGCTTCGCGTCATCGTTTTCGGACAGGACTCGCTTTCGAACACTTATTCCGTCGACGGCTCCGGCCGCATAGCCATGCCGCTCATCGGCTCCGTTCCCGTGCAGGGCCGCGACGCTCAGGCCGTCGAACGCGAGATCGCCGCGCGCCTGCGCAACGGTTTCATTCGCGAGCCGCGAGTTTCGGTCGAGGTCGAAGCCTTCCGCCCCTTCTTCGTGCTCGGCGAAGTCACAAACGCCGGTCAATTTCCTTTCGTGGACGGCATGACGGTCAGGACCGCCGTCGCCATCGCCGGCGGCTTCTCGCCGCGCGGCTATCAGGGCGGCGCCGACATCACCCGCGTCATCGACGGTTATCCGGTGACCGGGCGCGTGCCGCTCGACACGCCGGTGCGTCCCGGCGACACCATCACTGTGCGGGAAAGAATTTTTTAGAAAGTAGCGTTACCTTTGCCGTAAGCGATCATCAGGGATCGCCGGACGGCAAAGGGAGGCTCGAACGGATTGCGCATAGCCGACGTCATGCGCGCCCCGGTCAGCGGCCTGCTTCGGCACGTTGTCGATCTCATTCGTAGACAGGCGCGAGGCGGCCACAGCGCGCGACGCCATACACTTGTATGGCGCCGCGAAGAAAGCGCGACTCTTATCCTCATGGGGCGCTCCTCCTCGCCGTCGCCCGGCGCCATGTCCGAATTCGTCCATGCGAGCACACCCGGACGAATGGCCGCCGGCGCGCTGCGCAGCTGTCGCGACAGCCTGCGCGCCACAAGCTCCACAAACTACCTTACGTCGGCGCAGCTTCGAACAGGAGAGTAAAGATGTGCGCTTTCGCCGTCGGCGACATGAAAGGCGTTTCGCCAAATGACGACCGCAAGCCGCAAGGAGCCGGCTCCGCTTCCGACGCGAGCCGGAGCCTCAGTCCGCAGCTCGCGGAGATCGCGAGCAACGGGGCGCCGGGCAAGGCCTATTCGCCGATCGTGCTCGCCGGCCTCGTGCGCCTATTCGAGTTTTCGATGCTGCTTGTTTGCGGTCTCGTAATTCACGAATGGCATGTCGCGGCGATCTGGGGCCGCTCGCTCGATTATTACGTCGTAATGCCGCTGATGGCGCTGACCGCAGTCATCATCCTGCAGAGCCTCGGCCTTTACTCGACCGCCTCTTTCCGCGCGCCTGTGCGTGACGGGCTCAAGGTCGCCGCGGGCTGGTCGCTCGTTTTCGTCGTCACGCTGGCGGCGGTGTTCTTCTTCAAGCTCGACGACTCCTTCTCGCGCGTCTGGCTGCTGGGCTGGTATGCGAGCGGCCTTGCGCTTCTCGCTTGCGAGCGCATCGCCCTCGCCTTCCTGGTGCGGATGCTCACGCAACAGGGCAAACTCGATCGGCGCACGGTGATCGTCGGCGGCGGCGAGCTCGCCGACCCGGTGCTTCGGGAGCTCGCGGCGCAGGATGACGGCGATCTCCGTATCCTCGGCGTCTTCGACGACCGCACGGACAATCGCTCGCCCGACGTCGTCGCCGGCTATCCCAAGCTCGGGACGGTCGACGATCTCGTCGAGTTCGCGCGCCACACGCGGCTCGATCTCGTGATCTTCACTCTGCCGATCTCGGCCGAGACCCGCCTGCTGCAAATGCTGCGCAAGCTTTGGGTGCTTCCGATCGACATTCGCCTCGCGGCGCACACCAACAAGCTTCGTTTTCGGCCACGCTCCTATTCCTATATTGGCAACGTGCCGGTCATCGACGTCTTCGACAAGCCGATCGCGGACTGGGACGTCATCGTCAAATCCGTTTTCGACAAGATCGTCGGAACGATCTGCCTCATCCTGCTCTCGCCGGTGATGGCGCTCACCGCTCTCGCCGTGAAGCTCGATTCACGTGGGCCGGTGCTGTTCAAGCAGGTGCGCTACGGCTTCAACAACGAGAAGATCGAGGTTTACAAATTCCGCTCGATGTATGTGGACCAGCTCGACCACAACGCGGTGAAGCAGGTGACGAAGGGCGATCCGCGCGTGACGCGCGTCGGCCGCATTATCCGCAAGACGTCGCTCGACGAACTGCCACAGCTTTTCAATGTCGTCTTCAAGGGCAATCTGTCGCTTGTCGGCCCGCGCCCGCATGCGATCGTCGCGCGCGCGGCGGACCATCTCTACGACGACGTCGTCGACGGCTATTTCGCCCGCCATCGCGTAAAGCCCGGCCTCACGGGCTGGGCGCAGATCAACGGCTGGCGCGGCGAGACCGACACGCCCGAGAAAATCCAGAAACGCGTCGAGTGCGACCTTTACTATATCGAGAACTGGTCGATCCTGCTCGACATCTATATTCTGGCGATGACGCCCTTCGCCCTGCTCAAGGCCGAAAACGCCTATTGAGCCGCGCACAGACCGGGGAGCGCTTGTGAGATCGGTTCTCCTCATTGCGATGATCGCGGCGCTTCAGGGCGCCGCCGGCGTCTCGCTGGCCGCGGCCGCGGCGCATGTGGACGCCAATCCGCTGCTCGCGACGGCAAGCCAGTTCCTCATGATCCACGCCGGCGCAGGACTGGCGCTCGCGGCGCTCGCGCGCAGCGAGCCGCCCATGCAGCGTTGGCTCGCCGCAGCCGGCCTCGCCTTGCAGGCCGGCGTGACGCTCTTCTCCGCCGATCTCGCGGCGCGGGTCTATCTGGGCGGAAAACTTTTCCCCTTTGCGGCGCCTATGGGCGGCGGCCTGACGATCATCTCCTGGATCGCCCTCGCTATCTGGGCGGCGTGGGGCCTCGCGCGCTGGCGCGACGGCGCTGCGCCCGGCGGTCGCTGAAGGCTTCATTTTACAACTGACGCGCGCAAATACTGGACATACGCGGCATTCCGCCGCACCATTACATCATGTCAGTGTCCGACACGCCCGATTTCCGTCCGGCGGGGACATCGAGCGATGCCCCGCAAAGCGCGAGCGATCCCTTGCTCGGGCGACGGATTTTGATTGTCGAGGACGACCCCTTCATAACTCTGGCGCTCGAGGAAACACTCGTCGAATTCGGGCTCGTCGTCGCGGGCGCGGCGCGCAACATTGCGGAAGCGTTGCGATTTGCCCGCGACGCCTCATTTGATCTCGCCCTTCTGGACGTCAACATCGGGCATGAAAAGATCGACCCCGTCGCCGACGCCATCGCCGCGCGTGGTCTGCCTTTCGTTTTCACTACCGGATGCGGTAGGGCGGGCCTGCCGGAGGCGCATCTCGACCGGGCGATCGTCGAAAAACCTTTCTACGTCGAAGAGATATTGCGCGCGCTGCGCGACGAGGTCGCGGGCGTCGGCCGTCGCTGACTGATTTTTATGGGTTAATTCAAGCGCAGACGAGGCGATAAGCTTGAAACTGTCACGCTCGCGTTGTATTCATTCGAGAAGAGAAAGTTAATTTTCTGTTACCGCGAGCTTGCGTCATGACTTCGCCTTCCCTGCCCAAGGCTGCGACCATCGCCCGCGTCAGGAGCGACCGCGCCAGAACCGCCATCACGCTCGGCGCCGCGCTCGCCCTGCTATGCGTCGCCGTTTTCGGCCTGGAGGCGCCGGAGAGCCTCGCCGCGAACGGGTTATTCGACGCGCTTTTCGGCGGCGGTTCGCCGGCCTATGTCCCGACGCTGCCCTACAACGGCTATCTGCGCGGCCCGGGCGCCAGCCGGAGCCATTACGGCTATCGGCGGCACGCGCGGCACGCGAAATGGCGACATCACGCGCGCGACGCCCAGGCGCGCCGGCGCGTCGTCGGCCGCCATCAACAGTCGACGACGGAGCGTGACGCGGCTGCGCTGCGGCGCCCCGCCGGGATCGAGACCCTCTCTTTCGCGGAAGCCTCCGCCACGACGCCAAAGACGACAGCGGCCACGAGCCGCCGCACGATCTGCGTGCGCGGCTGCGACGGCTATTACTTCCCTGTCGCGAGACTGTACCGTGAGTCGGATATTCCGGCCCAGCAGGCGACCTGCGAAAGGCTCTGTCCCGGAGCGCAGCCCCAGCTCTTCGTGATGGCGGCCGGCTCCGACAGGATCGAGGACGCAAAGGCGGCCAGGGGCGGCGACACATACGCGCAGCTCGTCGCCCGCCTCAATCCGGCCGACGCCAGGTCCAGAAGCTGCGCCTGCCAGTCCGCCGTCGACAGCCTCGGCGTGACCAGCGCATTCCTCGGCGATTCGACGCTGCGCCCCGGCGACACTGTGGTGACGCCGCAGGGTATTCGCGTGGTAAAGCGCGGCAGCCGCTATCCGTTCAAGCAGTCCGACTTCCTCGCTCTTGCCGAGACTCGCGATGTGCCGCTCTCGAATCGCAGCGCATTGTTCGCGATCGAGCGCGCGCTGAAAACGCCTGTGGGACGACTCGCGGTGATGAACAACGACCATCGCCGCAACAGCCATCGCCGGGACGCTGATCTCTAGACCAAATCCGGCGAATTCGAATTCGCCGGATTTGGTCCCGCTCCATATCTTGTCGCGCGTTCGAACGGAAAACCGCCGACACTTTTCCTGAACGCGCTCCAGGCGGCTGTCCCGGGGCGCTCCCGTTCAGCAGGATTTACGCGCTCCGCCACTTTCTCGCCGCGCTTAGCCGCGACAAGGCGAAGAAAAGTTGGCGTAGGAGCAAGAGCGCTTGTCGCCCTCGGCGGAACGCGATCAAACCAATGTTGAATTAAGAAGGCGCGGCAGATTCGCGCGCGCGCTCCGCTCGGGGTGGACGCGGTTTCTGGCGGCCGCCCTCGCGATCCTTGTCGGCGTCGTCGCAGCGGCGGCGGCGCTCGCGCCCTGGCTCTTTTCTCCGACCGCCCTGCTCGACGCCATCTCCGGCCAGTTGCAGACCTCGTCCGGCCTTTACGTCGCCACGCGCGGCCGCACGACGCTCTCGCTGACCCCGCGCCCGCACATTTCAATTCAGGGCGTCGCCTTCGCCGACCGTAATGGCGCGCTGATCATCGAGGCCGACCAGCTGCATGGCGTCCTCAAACTGTTTCCGCTTTTCGCCGGACGCCTCGAGGTAGATTCGCTCGCCCTTGTCAGACCCCGCGCGAGACTCGATCTGGACCAGAAGCCGATCGACGCGCCCGGCGCCGCGGCGCGCGCGGCGGCCACGCGGCCGGCGACGCCGGAAGCGCAGAAAGCCGACAATGTGCGGCTCGGCGTCATCGCCATCGTCGACGGCTCCCTGCGCGTCCGGCGTCTCGGACAGGACTATGCGGCCGACAGGATCGACGCGTCGCTGGACTGGCGCAGGATCGGCGAGGCGGCGACCTTCACCGCGAGTTTCGATTGGCGGGGCGAGCGGCTCCAGACCGTGCTGTGGGTCGCGCGCCCCGCCATGCTTTTGCGCGGCGAGCAATCGGTGGCGACTGCCCGGCTCGACGGCGAGAGCGTGCGACTGGAGGCGCAGGGCGTCGCGCAGACGGGCCTCAACGCGCGATTCTACGGGCATGTCGCCGGGTCGTCGCCCTCGGTGCGGCAAGCGCTCGGGGTCTTCGGCCTCTCCGCGCCCCTGCCCGGCCCCTTCGGCGACGCGCAATTTTCCGCGCAGGCCTATCTCGGCCCGCGCGAGGCCCAGCTCAAAGAGTTGCGTCTCTTCATCGACGGCAATGAATTTGCCGGCGCGCTGGGTCTGCGCCGGGACGATGAACGCCTCCACCTCACAGGCGCGCTGAAAAGCGATTTCGTGTCGCTCAAGCCCATGCTGTCCGACGCCCCGGCGCTCCTTGCGCCGGACGGACAATGGAGCCGCGAGGCCTTCGATCCGCCCGACCTCTCGGGCGCGGATGTCGACATGCATATCGACGCGGCTCACGCCCGGCTCGGTCGTCTCACCATCGACGACGCGGCGCTCGACCTCACGCTCCGCGACGGCGCGCTCGATCTCGCCCTGACGCAAGCGCAGGCTTATCGCGGGAAAATCAAGGCGCGGGCCGCTTTTCGGCCGGCTGACGGCGGGCTTTCCGTCCATGCCTCAGCGCAAACCAATGGCGTCGACGCCGGCGCGCTGCTCTGGGATGCTTTCGGCAAGCAGGCGATCGGCGGCGCGCTCGATTCGACCGTAGCGATCGACGCCGCAGGGGAAAATATGGCGACGCTGATGCGCAGCCTGAGCGGGCGCGCGACGCTGGGCCTCTCGGAAGGAGAGATCGCCGGCGTCGATTTCGAACGCGCGCTGCGCCGCCTCGAAAAACGGCCGCTCGCCAGCGCGCAGGACATTCGCTCGGGCGCCTCGCCGCTGGAGAAGGCCAGCGCGACGATCGCCTTCGAGAAAGGCGTCGGCGTTATCGAGGACGGTCTCGCGCGCGGGCCCGGCTTCGCGCTCGCCTTCACCGGCGCCGCCAATTTTTCGGAACGCAGCCTGTCGATCAAGGCCGTCGCCGGCGAGGCGGACAGCGCGGGCAAGCCACGCGACAAGGGCCTGCACATCGCCTTCGAGCTTGCGGGCGGCTGGGACGAACTTTCGCTGACGCCCGACCCTCAGGCCTTCATCCGCCGCTCCGGCGCCGCCGCGCCGCTCCTGCCGCGCGACGAGCCGGCGCCGACGGCGGAACCGCCAGCGCCGTGAGCCGTTGGTCACGCCGTGTCTTCGACCTCCTGCGGCGCCGTCTCGAGCAATTCGGTCAGTGATCGAGGAATATCGAGATAACGGAAACGCTTCAGCTCGAAGCCGATTCCCACGACGCCCCAGGGGGGCGAGTAGGTCTGCCAGGGGGGAATCTCGACGAGCAGCACGACATGGCCGCCGTCTATGCCGCGGGCGATGCGATCCACCGTGTAGACCGCCCCGCGCCGCAGGCCGCCGTCGCCGTAAGGTCCGGCGCTGGCGTCCACACAGACGACCTCGGCGCCAGGAGGCGTATCGGGGCTGATCATCTTTCTTCCTCGTCGCAGGCGGCGCGCGATGGCGCCCTTTACGACTTATGGTGGGCGCGCAAGCGCCGGAAGCAAGATGCGGTTTTCGCCGCGAAGCCGATCACCAGAATTTCAGGAAGCCGAACAGGCCCTTCCTGAGGAACTTTCGGTCGAGGGCGGCGAGCTCCTCGTAGACCTTGCGGGCCCTGGCGCGCATTTCGAGGAGCTCTTCGTCGGAGACGTCGAAATTGATGGCGGCGAGACGCAGTTCGCGGCGGGCTTCGTCCAACCGGGCCTGTGCGTCGGCAATGAGAGCGTGCAGCATTTTTCCCTCTCGATGGGCTAGGAATAGTTTCTTGATTGCGGCGACGGGCGCCAACTCAACATTTTAGCGGGGGTCCGCCGGGAGATTTCTCGTTCCGGACCGTGATGCGTCGCAGCGTCTGGAGGCCTCGGAGGGAATCGAACCCCCGTACAAGGATTTGCAGTCCTCTGCGTAGCCACTCCGCCACGAGGCCATCCGTGCGAAAGGCGCGACGCGCTTCGCCTGAGCCCGCTCTTACAGGAGGCCGCTGGCGCCGGCAAGTATGTGCGTTGCACTATTCATAGGGACGACCATCCCTGTGGGTAAAAATCCAGCGGCCGTCTTCGCCCATCGCAGCCTTCAGGTCGTCATTCGGATAGCTCGCCTCGTCGCCGGCGGCGCGGTCGCCGATTTCGAGATAAACCACGGTCGCGTCGGTGCGGTTCACGAGGCAATGAGCGGCGCCCCGCGCCGGAAAACCCGCGCACATGCCCGCCTGCAGCGCGATCTCCCGGTCCTCCAGCACGAGCGTCGGCGCGCCCTCGAGGATGTAAACGAACTCATCCTGCCGGCTGTGGCGGTGCAGCAGCGCTGATTGTCCGCCGGGGGCGATCGTGGTGAGGTTCACGCCGAAATTGGTCAGGCCGAAGAAATCGCCGAGCGCGCGCTTCTCGCGTCGGTCCATCAGCGCGGCGAAGGGTTCCGGATATACGGAACGCCGGCTCCGCGGCGCGATTTCTCGGGCCATGGCCACGGTTGGCCGGTCCCCGGTTTCGCTGGTCATCGGATGCGCTCCCTCCCCCTCCCCCGCCTTCATATTTGACAGGCGCGGCCCATTTTGACCATGTTCCCGCCCCGGCGCTCCAGGGCGGGACCGCCAGATCGGGACAATCGAATGAATGTCGTTATCGTTGAGTCGGCGGCCAAAGCGCAAACCATCAACAAGTATTTGGGCCGCGATTTCAATGTGATCGCCTGCTACGGCCATGTTCGCGACCTGCCTCCCAAGGACGGATCGGTCGATCCCGACGCCGATTTCGCGATGATCTGGGAAATGGACGCCAAAGGCGCCAAGCGCGTCTCGGCGATCGCCGACGCCGTAAAGGGCGCCGACAAGGTCATTCTGGCGACCGACCCGGATCGCGAGGGCGAGGCCATCTCGTGGCATCTGCTCGACATCCTCAACAAGAAGCGCGTCCTGAAGGACAAGAAGATCGAGCGCGTCGTCTTCAACGCCGTCACCAAGGACGCGATCAAGGAGGCGATGGCTCATCCGCGAGAGATCGACCAGGCGCTGGTCGACGCCTATCTCGCCCGCCGCGCGCTCGATTATCTCGTGGGCTTCACCCTGTCGCCGGTGCTTTGGCGAAAGCTCCCCGGCGCGCGTTCGGCCGGCCGCGTGCAGTCGGTGGCGCTGCGCCTCGTCTGCGACCGCGAGCTGGAAATCGAGAAATTCGTCCCGCGCGAATACTGGTCGCTCGTCGCGCATCTGAAGACCAAGGCGGGCGAACCCTTCACCGCGCGCCTCGTCGGCGCGGACGGCAAGAAAATCTCGCGCCTCGACATCGGCGCCGGCCAAGAGGCCGAGGATTTCAAGAAGTCGCTCGACGCCGCGACCTTCACGGTGCGCTCGGTGGAAGCCAAGCCGGTGAAGCGCCATCCCTACGCGCCCTTCACCACTTCGACGCTGCAACAGGAAGCGTCCCGCAAGCTCGGCTTCGCGCCGGCCATCACCATGCGGATCGCGCAGCGGCTTTACGAGGGCGTCGACATCGGCGGCGAAACGGCGGGCCTCATTACTTATATGCGAACCGACGGCGTCGACATGGCGCCCGAGGCTGTCGCCAGCGTCCGCCGTGTGATCGCCAAGGAATATGGCGACCGCTTCGTGCCGGGCGCGCCGCGCAAATACACGGCGAAAGCGAAAAACGCGCAGGAAGCGCATGAGGCGATCCGCCCGACGGACGCCGCCCGCCTGCCGAAGCAGATCGCGAGATATCTCGAGCCGGATCAGGCCAGGCTCTACGAGCTGATCTGGACCCGCACCATCGCGAGCCAGATGGAGTCCGCCGAGCTGGAGCGCACCACCGTCGACATCGACGCCAGGGCGGGCGCCAGAATGCTGGAGCTGCGCGCCACGGGTCAGGTTGTGCGCTTTCCCGGCTTCCTCGAACTTTATCAGGAAGGCCGCGACGACGATCAGGACGAGGATGGCGGCCGCCTGCCCGCGATGGCGCAGGGCGAGCCCTGCGCGCGCGAAAAGATCGACGCCACCCAGCATTTCACCGAGCCGCCGCCGCGCTTCACCGAGGCGACGCTGGTAAAGCGTATGGAGGAGCTTGGCATTGGCCGGCCTTCGACCTACGCCTCGACGCTGGCGACGCTGCGCGACCGCGATTATGTGCGGCTCGACAAGAAGCGCCTCATGCCGGAGGACAAGGGCCGCCTCGTCGTCGCCTTTCTCGAAAGCTTCTTTTCGCGGTATGTGGAGTTCGACTTCACGGCCTCGCTCGAAGAGAAGCTCGACCTCGTCTCCAACAACGAGATCGACTGGAAGCAGGTCCTGCGCGACTTCTGGCAGGATTTTTCCGCGGCGGTGAACGAGACGAAGGATCTGCGCACGACGCAGGTGCTCGACAGTCTCAACGATCTTTTGGGGCCGCATATCTTTCCGGCGAAGGAAGACGGCTCCGATCCCCGCCTCTGCCCCGCCTGCAACAGTGGCCAGCTCTCTCTGAAGGTCGGCAAGTTCGGCGCCTTCATCGGCTGCTCGAACTATCCCGAATGCCGCTACACGCGCACTTTGTCGCCGCCCACGGGCGACGCGGCGGAAAGCGCGCGTCCGGGCGTAAAGGTTCTGGGCGTCAATCCGGAGACCGGCGCCGAAGTCACGCTGCGCGACGGCCGCTTCGGCGCCTATGTGCAGGAGGGCGAGCAGGAGGAAGGGGCCGAAAAGCCCAAGCGGGCCTCCGTGCCCAAGACCATCAAGCCGGACGACCTCACGCTTCAGCAGGCGATCGGCCTGCTCTCGCTGCCGCGCGAGGTCGCCAGACATCCGACCACCGGCGAGCCAATTGTCGTCAATATCGGCCGTTTCGGGCCATACGTTCAGCACGGCAAGACCTACGCCAATGTCGGTCGTGACGACGACGTGCTGACGATCGGCGCCAATCGCGCGATCGACCTCATCGTGCAGAAGGAATCGGGCGCCGGCGGCTCGCGCTTCGGACGCGCCTCCGAACCCGGCCGGACTCTCGGCGACCATCCCGAGGGCGGCGGCGTGACGGTGAAGTCCGGGCGTTTCGGGCCTTACGTCAACTGGAAGAAAGTCAACGCGACCATCCCCAAGGACATCGACCCCGCGACGCTGACGCTCGAACAGGCGCTGGAAATGATCTCCGCGAAGGCGGCGGGCGGCGGCGCTACGGGCGGGCGGGCGCTCGGCGAGCATCCGGACGGCGGAACCATCACCGTGCGCGCGGGCCGCTTCGGCCCTTACGTCAATCTCGGCAAGATCAACGCGACCCTGCCCAAGAGCATGTCGGCGGAAGACGTGACGCTCGACGAGGCCATCAAGCTGATCGACGCCAAGGGCGGCCCGCCGAAGAAGAAGGCGCCCGCGAAGAAAGCGCCGGCCAAGGCGAAGAAGGTGATCGAGGACAGCGACGAAACGCCCTTCGCGGACGCGAAGCCGGTCAGGAAAGCCGCGCCCGCCAAAAAGGCGCCCGCGAAGAAAGCGGCGACGAAAAAGACACCCACGAAAAAAGCCGCCTCGAAATAGGCGGCTTTCCCCTCGCGCGCCGCGCCCCGGCAATCGGCCGGGGCGAAGCGCCGTCGTTCCCAATGCCTCAGAGGGACAAGCGCAGCTTTCCGAGGCCGATGCCGATCTGCGAGAAGGCCGCGTTGAGCTGCGAGGCGTCCTCCGCCTTGAAATAGTGGTCCTCGTTCGTCGCGCATTCCTTCATCAGCGCCAGACCTTGCGCGTCGATCGGATCGCCCGACACCGAAAAGCCGATCGTGAAGACCTCGATCCCCGCAGTCTTGGCGTTCGTGCAGGCCTGCCGGGTCAATTCGTCCTGCATCGCGCGCGAGATCGTCTGGTAGCTCGAACTATTGTTCGCCGCGGCGGCGAGCAGGCTGCGATAGTTCACGCCATTGCCCTGCGAACCGTCGGGGAAACGCTCGTTCTCCGCGCCGTTGTAGCTGTAATAGCCCAGCGTGTCGTAGGTCGAGCCGGTGGCGGTGTTCACGCGGGAGTTCCAGCTGTTGAAGCCGTCCGTCATGAACACCATGATCTTGCGGTTCTTCGGCGCCTGATAGGCGCGGCCGCCAGAGAACGGCGCGTTCGGCGAGAGCGTTCGCCAGCCCCACATGAAGCCTTCATGCAGATTGGTCGCGCCATTGGCGACGAGTTGATTGATCTTGTTTTGGACGTCGGACTTCTTTTGCGTGAGCTGCAGGATTCGCTGCGTGCCGGGATCGGGACAGAAGCTGCTCGATCCCTTGAAATCCGATGGGCCGAAACTGCCGCCAAGCGAACCCGTCGCATTGTATTTGCAGGCGCGGCTCAACCGCGCCCACGCGCCCGACGCGCTGCTGGAACAGGCAGAAGGATTGTCACCGAAATAGTTGTTCCAGTAGGGATTGCCGCCCCAGCCCGAATTGTCCGGCTCGTCCGGCGCCAGGAAGGGCACGAACAGCGTTTCCGCGTCGCTCGGATTGGGCGTTGTATCATTGACGTTCAGCGGATAGACCTGCGGCTCGAAGCAGCCACGCCAATCCAGCGCCGAATTCCTCGCCTTGAGCTTGTCGAAAATGTCGAAGCGGCTTGTGAAGCCTGCGGCGTTGGCCGCCGTCTTTCCGCCAAACGCGATCCAGTGCTGGCTGTTGGCGCCATTCTTGTCGACCCAGGCTGCGTTACGGCTGGACGGCTCGGAAGGATCGACCGCCGCGACGCCCGACGAGAACGGCACGACGGAGAATTTTACATTGTTCGACTTAGAGAACATCGTGTCGACGAAGCTGTTCGCCGCGGACTTCAGAATGCTGATCTTGGACTGGCCGTCGCTCGAGGAATTCATGGACCCCGAATTGTCCAGCACCAGGGCGATTTCATAGGTCGTTCCCGGATCGGCCCCGCCCGCGAGATTGGCGCAGGATTTCACTGTCGGCGTCAGCGTGGCGAGTTGCGCCATCTGCATGAAGGAGTTCTGGATGGTGACCTTCGCGGTGGCGCAGACCGTCCGCTTGTCTTCCGAAACCGTCGCTCCGGTGACAATGGCGGTCGTCATCCGGGGTTGGGCGTTGAGCACGACCTGGGCCTGGTCCTTGGCCTGCGCGTTGGTCGTCGATTCCGTCATCTTCGAGGCGACCGTGAGCACCGCGGAGTCCGCCGCCTGCTGCAGCGCTGCGCGGGTTGTCGTGAAGCGGGTGTAATCCGCCGTCGCGCCAAGCATGAGCATGACGGGCATCAGGCTAAGCCCGAAAATCATGATTGCATTGCCGCCTTCATCCGAAACAAATTCGGCGCTGCGGAGTTTCCGACGCATCTTGCCACCCATAACGACCTACGGCGCGAACGCCGCCTCCTCGAAATCCCGAATGCCCGCCGCTCCGGTGCGAGCGATATCGATTGACAACAAGCTTTACGGACCACTCGTTGACCGATCCTGCCTTGAACTCGTCTGTAAACAATGAACGACTGTAAACCTTAGCAATAAGTTGACATATCTCTGGCTTGCGGGGCCGCGGCGGAAACAGCCGTTGGTTTTGAAAGGGCGCACACAATATAAGGAGCTGGTCCGCCACAGCGTTTGCGGCGGCGCCCATCTGAGCAAAGTCTTGACGATAAAGAAAATTCAGCCGGAAATTCCCTCCCGCGACGACATCCTCGCTTTTCTCGCCCGAGAACGGGAAGCGGGCGTATCCGGCAAAATCGGGGTGCGCGAAATAGCCCGCGCCTTCGGGCTCAAGGGTGAAAACAGGGTCGCGCTCAAGCGCCGTCGCTCCGAACTCGCTGACGAAGGCGTGGTCGAGAAGCGCGGGCGCCGCGTGAACCGCAAGGGCGCGCTGCCGCCGGTCGCGCTCGTCGATATTCTCGAACGCGACCGGGATGGCGAGCTGATCGCCGTTCCCGTCGAATGGAACGAAGACGAGCTGGGACCGGCGCCGCGCATCCTCATTCGCTCGGGTCGCGGCGCCAAATTCGGCAAGAAGCTTTCAGGCGAACCCGTGGCCGGCGTCGGCGACCGGGCGCTGGTGCGCGCCGAGCCGGACCGCGACGCCGAGCCCGGCGAGCCGCCCTATGTCGGCCGGGTCGTAAAACTTCTGTCGCGGGCGCGCCATCGTGTGCTCGGCGTGCTGCGGATCGAGCCCAATGGCGCCGGCCGCATCGTGCCGATCGACAAGAAGCAGGCCGGCCGCGAACTGATGGTCGCAGCGGCCGACATCGGCGACGGCAAAGACGGCGATCTCGTCAATGTCGATCTCGTCGGCAAGACACGCTTCGGCGCCCCCCGCGCCCGCGTGCGCGAAACGCTGGGGTCCGTGACCGGCGAGAAGGCCGTGAGCCTCATCGCCCTGCGCGCCCACGACATCCCCGACGTTTTCCGCGCCGAGGCGATCGAGGAATCGGAGCGGGCCAAACCCGCGACGCTCCACGGCCGCGAGGACTGGCGCGACCTGCCGCTCGTAACCATCGACCCGCCCGACGCCAAGGATCACGACGACGCCGTCCATGCGGCCCCCGACCCGTCGCCCGACAATGAGGGCGGCTTCGTCCTCACCGTCGCCATCGCCGACGTCGCGCATTATGTGAAACCTCGCTCGCCGCTCGACCGCGACGCACTGGACCGCGGCAACTCGGTCTACTTCCCCGACCGCGTCGTGCCCATGCTGCCCGAGAGAATCTCCAACGACCTCTGCTCGCTGCGCGCGAACGAGGATCGCCCCGCACTCGCCGTGCGCATGCGCGTCACGAGCAAGGGCCGGAAGATCGGCCACAGCTTCCATCGCGTGATGATGCGCTCGCACGCCAAACTTGCCTATCAGCAGGCGCAGGATGCGATCGACGGCCGGCCGGACGAAACAACGAAGGCGCTGCTGGAGAATGTTCTGCGTCCGCTCTATGCGGCGCATGAGGCGCTGCAGCACGCGCGCAATCTGCGGGCGCCGCTGGACCTCGACCTTCCCGAGCGCAAGATCCTGCTCAAGAAAGACGGCTCATTCGACCGCGTGGTGCTTCCGCCCCGGCTCGAGGCGCATCGGCTGATCGAGGAATTCATGATCCTCGCCAATGTCGCGGCGGCCGAGACGCTGGAGGAGAACCGCCAGCAGCTCATCTATCGCGCGCATGACGAGCCCTCGAAGGAAAAGGTCACCGCCCTTTCGGAGTTCCTCGGCACGATCGGCGTGAAGCTCGCCAAGGGACAGGTGTTAAAGCCCGCGCATTTCAACGTGATTCTCGAACGCGTGAAGGGGCTGGAGCACGAAAACATCGTCAACGAGATCATCCTGCGCACGCAGGCCCAGGCGGAATATACGCACGAGAATTACGGGCATTTCGGCCTGAACCTGCGCCGCTATGCGCACTTCACCTCGCCGATCCGCCGCTACGCCGATCTCATCGTGCATCGGGCGCTGATTCGCGCGCTTAAACTCGGCGAAGGCGCCCTGCCCGAGATGGGCGCCGGCGAACTCGCTGAAATCGCCGCGCGAATCTCCGCCGCTGAGCGCCGCGCCATGGCGGCCGAGCGCGAGACCGTCGACCGGCTCATCGCCCACCACCTCGCCGACCAGATCGGAACCCGATTCGAGGCGCGAATTTCCGGCGTCACAAAGTCCGGGCTGTTCGTGCGGCTGACCGAGACGGGAGCGGATGGTTTCGTTCCTGCGGCGACCCTGGGGCGGGAATATTACTCCTATGACGAGGCCGCCCATGCGCTGACGTCACGCTCGGGCGTCAGCTATCGCCTTGCGGACATTATAGAAGTGCGCCTGCTGGAGGCCGCGCCGATCGCCGGGGCGCTGAGATTCGAGGTCGTGAGCGGCGGGGTGAAGCGAACAGACCGCCTCCCCCGGCGCGGCGACGATCGCGGCGCGCGCAAGCCTGCGAAAGGAAAGGCGCGCAGGCGCTAACTGCGGGCCGCGAGGCCGAAGGCGCAGATATAGACCTGCTTGCCGCCCCAGCATTGCCCGCGGTGGAACACCCTGCCCAGCGCGCGGCCGTCCAGCGTCGCCGTCCAGGTTTTCCCATGATCGAGCGTGAGAGAGACCGGCTTTTCCAGCTCGAAGTTCACCTTTGTCTCCTCGGTCCGCAGCACCGCGCATTTCCGCTCGAAGAGCACGCGCCCGCCGACCTTCACGAAGCAGTTTGCAACGCTTTTCCGCGCCGCCGTCTCCGGATCCTTTTCAGCTTCGATGGTGGGCTGAACGGGCTCCGTCTCGGCTTTCAGATCGACGGGGGGCGCCACATCAAAGGTTGGTTCCTTCGTTTGCGCGATCTCGCCACGCGCCGAAACATGGTTGAGATCACCGTCTTCATTTGCGCGTTTCGTGGCCGGCGCCGGGTCCGTCGTCGATTGGGGCGCCCGAGCGGCTGCGGCGGCCGGGGGCGGCAACGGCTCCAGCGCCGCGGGCATGGGCTGCGTCGAGGAGTCGCCACTCGCGAGCGGCGCAGTGCCGTGTGACGGACCGGGCGGCGCAACGGTTAACGCGGCGGTTTTCTTTTCGCCGGCCTTGCTGTCTGCGGGCTTTGTCAACTCGGCCTGCGCCGCAACGTCGAAGCGCTCGGGGTTCTGGCCGCGAAGGATCGCATTCCCCGCGAGCGCGGCGCCGGCGACGACAGCAGCCGCCGCGAGGATAGCGAACCGCGGGAACGCGCCGAGGCGTCCCGCGGCACTTGAAGGTCTTCTCGATTCGGAACCGGCGCGCGGCCCATACAAACCCGTTTCAAGCTCGTTCAATTCCGCGCCGAGCCGCTGTTTTTCAGCAATAACGCGCCTCTCGAGCTCCTCCAATCGCGCCATAAGGCGTCGTTTCTCAATGATTACGCTCATACTGCTGACTCCGGATGCCTACGCAAAACAGATCAGGGTTTCACCATTTTCATCCTGACGCATTGCGCTCCATGCATTGGCGAATATTATCTCTTCGGAAATTGACCACTCCGAAGACGCCACGCCCCCAACAGGAACCGCCGAGCGCGAGGTTACTGCTTCAATCCATTGGCTTGATTTATAATTAAGAAATCAATTATGGCTGATATTTGCTCTTAATGAAGCCGAGTGAGGAATTAATGTTTCAATTTGTTGCTTCTTACATGGCGCTGAGAAAAAATAGCTTTTGATGGCGCCCCGCGCCGGCGCGTGAACTCCAAGTCTTGACATCACGCGCGCCGCACGTATGGTGCTCGCAATCTCGTCGCCCGCCGCTTCCCAACGCGGCGGGGGCGTTTTTCTATTCTTAAAACAGACTGGAAAGACAGCGATGGCCAAGTCCGCCATGATCAAGATCAAGCTCCTGTCCACGGCGGATACGGGCTATTTCTACGTCACCAAGAAGAACGCGCGCACCAAGACCGAGAAGCTCGTGTTCAAGAAATATGATCCCGTCGCGCGCAAGCACGTCGAGTTCAAGGAAACCAAGATCAAGTAAGATCGCGAATTCGCGACGCCGGCTCCGGCCGGCGGCGCCGCGCATTTGGATGCGCGCGAGCAGCGAGGCGCAGCGCCCGGCTCACCAGCTTCCCATACATTCAGGCGTAAACCGCTCTTTTTGCCTTCGTCGTCAGGGACGAAGGCGGCCGACTGACGATGGCTTCAAGGAGGCCACTCCAACCACCGCCAGCCGGCCAACCCCACGGACCCAGGAGATGCGGCGGACCTGAGCACTCCGCAGGGTATTCGAAGTTGTGCCGATACGCATCGAACGCTTACGGTCGCCTGGGGTCTTCTTGCCCGGCCCCTGGACGTCGCCAGACACGCATCTCATTTGGCGGGCTCAAAATTACTCCCGCTGCACAAAATTGCAACTATCTGATATGAATTTTCACAGAAGCCGACTGCAACGGTAAATCGTCGCGACGAGAGGGCGCGTTTTCAGCTAGACACTGTGCGCGGGCAGCGCGCCTGCTGTGCAAAAAGCAAAAACGAGTCACGTCGCCGGCGTATCTCTCGGAGGAAATAATGATCAGTCTCAATGCGCGTCTCTTCCTTGCGCTCGCGGGCGCCCTCGCACTCGCCGGCTGCGGCGATCACATGCCTGGCGACGCCACGGGCGCCAAAGTCCTGCGCAATATTCTCGAAAAGAACGGGGTGGACGCGAAGATCGTCTCCTTCAAGAAGGTCAACGCCCGCGAGGTGAAGCGCGACAACGTCGACGCGCTGGAGCTGATGTACGAGGCGGAAGTCCAGTTCCCCGAGGGCTTCGAGGCAAAGTGCCGCGACGAGCGCGAGCGCGGCAAATGCGCCTTCCTCGGCATCGATGAAGACCGGACCTTCGCCAAGAGCGAAGTGCACACGAGCGAAGGCACGCTGCATTTCGTCAAGACCGAAAAAGGCTGGCTGGCCGAGGACAACAACGCCTACTGACGCAATGGCGCCGCGCGCGCCGCTCATCGTCATCCCTGCGCGGCTGGGCTCGACCCGGCTTCCCGGCAAGGCGCTCGCCGACATCGGCGGGCGGCCAATGATTGCGCGCGTATGGGAGCGCGCCTGCGCGGCGGGGCTCGCCCCCGTCGCGGTGGCGACCGATTCGGTCGAAATCGCCGAAGTCATCCGCGCCGGCGGCGGGACTGTCGCGATGACGAGCGGCGCCCACGCCTGCGGGAGCGATCGCATCGGCGAGGCGGTGGCGGCGCTCGATCCCGACCGGCGCCACGACGCCATCGTCAATCTGCAGGGCGACAATCCTTTCCTGCCCGACGGCGCCCTCGCGGCGGCGCTCGGCCTGCTCGACGACCTAGCGGCGGACATCGGCACGCTCGCGACCCAAGCTGCGCCGGAGGAGGCCGACGACCCCAATGCGGTGAAACTGGTTGGAACGCAGATCGGCCCGAACCGGATGCGCGCGCTCTATTTCACCCGCGCCCGGGCGCCCCACGGTGACGGGCCGCTCTACAAGCACGTCGGCGTCTACGCCTTTCGTCGCGCGAGCTTCGAGCGCTACGTCGCGCTGCCGCCCTCGGCGCTGGAGCTTCGGGAGCGTCTCGAGCAACTTCGGGCGCTGGAGGCCGGTATGCGCATAGACGCGGCCGTGCTGGACAAAGCCGCCCCGTCGGTGGATACCGAGCGCGACCTTGCGGCGCTGCGCGCCGCGGCGCGCGAGCAGGAAAAGCAGTGACAAAATACATCGCCTATCAGGGGGAGCCCGGCGCGAACTCGGACATCGCCTGCCGTGACGCCTATCCGCATCTGACGCCCTTGCCCTGCACCAGCTTCGAGGACGCCTTCGCCGCGGTTACGGAAGGGCGCGCCGTGCTGGCGATGATCCCGATCGAGAACTCGATCGCGGGCCGCGTGGCCGACATCCATCATTTCCTGCCGCATTCCGGCCTGCATATCGTCGGCGAATATTTCCTTCCGATCCATTTTCACCTGATGGCCCCGAAGCGCGCGACGCGCGAGGGGCTGAAAAGCGTCTACAGCCATGTGCATGCGCTGGGGCAGTGCCGGCGCGTGATCCGCGATCTGGGGCTGGAAGCGCATACGGCGGGCGACACCGCCGGCGCGGCGCGCGAGGTTTCGGAATGGAAGGACATAACGAAGGCTGCGCTGGCGCCGCGCCTCGCCGCCGACATCTACGGGCTCGACATTCTCGCCGAGAATGTCGAGGACGAGGCGCATAACACCACTCGTTTCGTCGTGCTCTCGAAGACCCGCCATTGGGCCGCGCCCAACGCCGGCCCGACGATGACGACTTTCATCTTCCGCGTGCGCAACGTCCCCGCCGCGCTCTACAAGGCGCTCGGCGGCTTTGCGACAAATGGCGTGAACATGACGAAACTCGAAAGCTACATGGTCGACGGCGAATTCGCCGCGACGCGCTTTCTCGCCGACGTCGACGGGCACCCCGAACAGCCGAACCTGGCGCGGGCGCTGGAGGAATTGCAGTTTTTCTCCAAGGAGGTCGAAATTCTCGGCGTCTATCCGGCGGCGGAATTCCGGGTGACGAATATTCGCGCCTTCGAGTTCGGGGATTGAACGCGAGTTTCGACAGTCATTCAATCATCATCAGGCGTAACCGAAATCACTGCTTCCGCTCAAAACGCCCTTGTGATGCATTTGCTGGAGAGGGATTAAGTTTCGTCATGATTCACGGCTTGCACCCGCCGTCGATAGACATTGGGACGTAAAAGTAAAATCTACGAGAACTAAAATTATCCGTTAAATAACCGATTATCAATTTCATCAAGAAGGGGACGGCTCTCATCCAGTTCGAATTTTCGAGCAAAAAGAGCATGGGAAGAGAATAGCTCTTCACTGTCATCGAGCGTCAACGTCTTGGGATGCCAACTTCCCTCCGGCCAATCTATGTAGCGCAAGTCGTCATTGAGAATTTTCAGTTTTGGATCATTACATAATATTGTTTGATAATACGACTCCGCAGGGGTGATTGCGCGATCGCGCCCTAGAAAGCGATAATGTTCCGCCAGCGCGGGAGAAGCGCTATGAAATCGTAACAAGGCGTTCGCAGCGACATGGTTTCCGGAAAACCAATGTTCGCCGGCAAAGCATTCGAATGAGTCGCTGAATGGGTAGAACGGGCTCTGCGCGCAATAGCGGAGAAAGCACTTTTCTTGCCAGGTGCTTTCCAATTTGTTTTCAACGATGGGATAATACCCGATCTGGGCGTCGAAATTCCCCTGTTTCAGGGCGCTGATAATCGTATCTGCATTTTTTATCGGGTAACATTGACCGCTCAACAAGACAAACCGGTCAGGCTGATCATTATCGCTATAGAGCAACCGAAGGGCGGCAAGCATAGCGTCAACAAGAGAAAAATGTCCCCACGTCGTATTGAAATGGGGACGAACAAACAAGACGTTTTCAGGTATCAAATCGATAGAAAAACTGCACTGGGAAAAGTCGTGATGGCATGCGATTTTCGGATTATCAAACATTCGATTCAATGACTTGATGAGCCGTAAAATTTGTAATGGATTTCGGTGGGTAAGTAAGACGAAACCAATCTGACCTGTCATTGCCGGCTCACAAAATCTGCATGATGCGCCTCTGCGCAAATCCATCAGCTTCGTATAGCGCCAATTCGTAACGAGAGCCGGGAGTTCTACCCACAATTGCACATATGGAGTGCCGCCATCAACAGTTGACCCCCGTTAGCGGCCCGAGATGAACAGGCGCTCACAGAGCCGACGCTAATCGACCTCGGCGCTGACGCCACCTCATCGGCCATTACGGCCATGCGGGCGCCGGTCGCGCCCTTCCGGCCCCGCCTGGCGCGCTGGGCGCCAAGGGACTGTTTCGGCGCTTCGACCGATTGAAAAATCTTAGTGTCGGTCCGAGGACAAGTTGAATCGGATGAATCGGTTATGATTCAATGATGCGGCCTGATTCTCGAAGGGGCCGCCGATGTGGACGAATGAAAATCGTGCGCGATACGATCGCAGCAAATTGCGCTACCCGAGCGACGTGACCGACTCGGAATGGACGCTCGTCGAACCGCTGATCCCACCTGCGAAGCGGGGTGGAGGGAAACGCACGGTCGAGATGCGCGCGGTTGTGAACGGCTTGATGTATGTGCTCTCGACCGGCTGTCAGTGGCGCGCGATCCCGAAGGATTTGCCGCCCAAGAGCACGGTTTACGGCTATTTCGATCTTTGGACATATGACGGGACGCTCGATCGCATCCACCGCGCTCTCTACGTGAAATGCCGCGAAGCGGCGGGGCGCGAGGCCAGCCCGACCGCCGCCGTTATCGACAGCCAGAGCGTGAAAGGCGCAGAAAAAGGGGGCGTCGCATCGATCCGCATGGCTACGATGCAGGAAAGAAGATCAAGGGCAAGAAGCGGCATATTCTCGTCGATACGATAGGGCTGCTGCTTCACGCGCTCGTTCATCCTGCCGGCATCCAGGATCGCGACGGCGGCGTTCTCGTCCTGCGCACGATGTTGGGAAAATTCCCGTTTCTGCAAAAACTGTTCGCGGATGGCGGCTATCAGGGCCCGCAATTCAGGGACGCGCAGAAGAAGGCCTTGCCCTTCGTCGTCACCGAGATCGTCAAGCGCTCGGATGCCGCCAAAGGTTTCGAGGTTTTGCCCCGACGCTGGGTCGTCGAAAGAACCTTTTCATGGCTTGGTCGCTGCCGAAGGCTGGCAAAGGACTTCGAAAACCTCAATTGCAAGGCGCTCGCGTTTCTGCACCTCGCTTCCATCCGCCTGATGCTCAGAAGGCTCTGTAATCAAGAATGAAGTTCACGGACAGACTCTTATTGGTCGAAAGGCCAGTTCAATAGTTTAAAGCTTCTGCTAAAACACGTCGCCGCAGCCGCCGCTCTTATCCGAGGTGTCAGAATGTCCGCCACTTACGATCCCAACAATATTTTCGGCAAGATCCTGCGCGGCGAGATCCCCGCGCACAAGGTCTATGAAGATGACGTGGCGCTAGCCTTCATGGACATCATGCCGCGCGCGGAGGGCCATGTGCTGGTGATCCCGAAGGAGGGCGCACGCGGCCTGCTGGACGTTCGGCCAGAGACGCTCGGCGAACTCATCAAGCGCGTCCAGCATGTGGCGCAGGTCGTGAAGACGGCCCTCGGCGCCGAGGGGCTGACGCTGCATCAGTTCAATGACAGCGCTGGTGGACAGGTGATCTACCACCTGCATTTCCACATCCTGCCGCGCTGGGAAGGCGTGGCCCTGCGTCCGCCGGGCAATATGGGCGACAATGACAGGCTCGCCGCCCAGGCCGAAAAGATCCGGGCGGCGATGACGCCTTTCGCGGGATAATCGGATCGCGAACCTTCAGGCTCGCAGTCCTCTCTTATTCCTCGCCAACCTTCGCCGGCCGCAGCGTCACCGGACGCAGCAGGAAGGAAGGAACATGGTCGCCGAGCCCGATCACGGGCGGACCGTCATCCTCATGATAGCGGCGCGGGCGACGGTCGCGGCGGTCGCCGGATGACAGCGCCACGGGCTGAGCCGACGGGCGCGGCGCGCGGACCGGCCCATTATCGGTATGCTGACGGACTGCCCGGGGCGTCCGGCCGATGCTGGGCGGCGCCTCGCGCTCCGTTGCCGGCGCCTGTCGGCGCGAACCCCTCTCGCCGCGTCCACCGCGCTCCCGGCGTCCGCCGCGCTCGCCATGACGCTCGCCCGGCCGGCTCGTCTCCATGGGTGGCGGCAAAGCGTCGAAGCCCGGCCCTTCCCACTCGATCGCCTTGCCGATAAGGCTCTGAATCTGGTCGATATATTTGGTGTCGTCCTCGGTGACGATGGTCATCGCCACGCCCGAGCGGCCGGCCCGGCCGGTGCGGCCGATACGGTGGACGTAATCCTCGCTATGCGTCGGCACGTCGAAGTTGAAGACGTGGCTAACGTCCGGAATATCGAGGCCGCGCGCGGCCACGTCCGAGCAGACGAGGATCGCAACATCGCCGTTCTTGAACGCGTCGAGCGACGCCATTCGGGCCAGCTGGTCCATGTCGCCATGCAAGGCGCCGGCGGGGAAGCCGTGCTTGACCAGCGAACGGTGCAGTATCGCCACGTCCCGCTTGCGGTTGCAGAAGACGATCGCGTTCTTGAGATTCTCGGCGCCGCGAATGAGGTTGCGCAGCGTCTCCCGCTTGTCGGCGTGGCCGCGGGAGGCGACCAGCGCCTGGCGAATCGTCGAGGCCGTGGTCGAGGCGCGAGCGACTTCGATCCGGATCGGATTATGCAGGAAGGCTTCGGTGAGGCGGGTGATTTCCGGCGGCATCGTCGCCGAGAAGAACAGCGTCTGGCGGGTGAAGGGCACCAGCTTGCAGACGCGCTCGATGTCCGGGATGAAGCCCATGTCGAGCATACGGTCGGCCTCGTCGATGACGAGGATTTCGATGCCCGTCAGCAGGAGCTTGCCGCGATCGAAGAAGTCGAGCAAACGGCCCGGCGTCGCGATCAGCACGTCGGCGCCGCGCATGATCTTGGCTTCCTGATCGCCGAAAGAGACGCCGCCGATCAGCAGCGCGACGTTGAGTTTGTGATTCGCGCCGTATTTGGCGAAGCTTTCCTCGACCTGCGCCGCGAGTTCGCGCGTCGGCTCGAGGATGAGGGTGCGGGGAACGCGGGCGCGGGCGCGGCCCTGTTCGAGCCGGCTGAGCATCGGCAGGGTGAAGGCGGCGGTCTTGCCGGTGCCTGTCTGGGCGATGCCGAGGATGTCCCGGCCCTGAAGCGCCGGCGGAATGGCTTGGGCCTGGATGGGCGTCGGGGTCGTGTAGCCTGAGGCCTGCACGGCCGCGAGAACCTTTTGTGAAAGGCCCAGTTCGTCGAATGTCATCAATTATCCTGGTTACGGCTTTCGGAAGCGGGAGGCCGCTGCGCGCCAGCCGTAAGAAAAGCGCGCGAGAGTATGAAAGAGAGGTGGCGCCTCCGTCGCTGCGACGACGGACTGGCTCGCCGACGGTCCGCCGCAAAGAAGCGCGGGCGATGTCCACGCCGCAATGCATGGAGAACAATTTGCAGATTGTCAATGAAATTACGACGACACGGCCGACGGAACGTCGACTCTGCGCATAAAAGACGCCGCCGGCGCCCCCGGCGGCCGGCGAACTGGACGGGTCAGCGCTGTTTCTGATCTCCGCAAGGCTGAAGCGTAGCCTTTTGGGCGCCGGGAATCGTCGCGGTGGTCATGCCGTCGACGCCGACGCTGCGGAAGATCGTGACCTTCTGCGGCGGCTGGGAGCTCGGCGCCGCTGCGGCGAGTTCGCGCATCGACTGCTCATCATGGGTGAAAACTGCGACCGGCGCATCGCTCTGATCCACCATGCGGGCGAGCATCTTGGCGGTCAGCACGCTGCACAGGAAGGCGGCCACGGACACCGCCGCGAGGCTCCAGACCGCCGCGCCGAGGGGCTTTCCGGCGCGGGGATTAATCGGATTATTGTCGAAATCTGCCATCGAGATCGCTCGTCGCGTTACGATCGCATGGAGTAACAATTCATGGTTAATTTCTGGTTCACGGCCGGGTTTTTGCTTACAGTGAAAATTATTGCCTCTTGCCAAGGCGAGCCCGAAGCAGAACACTGCCTACGTGCTCCAGGCGGCTCCCCGGAATCGCGGAGGCGCGCGGCAGGCCGGGTGAGGAATTTGCGCCATGCGACCCTAAAATTGTCTTTTGCAGCGACCTAAATGGAAAGGACCGAAAGGGAACGACGAAAGTGGCGGTGTTGATATCCATCAAACCCAGGCAGACGTTTGACGGCTCGGGGGCGGAGCCGATCCGCGCGGCGAGGGAGCCGCGCAAATCCGGCGACGGGGCCGGAACGGCGCTGATCACCCAGGCGCGCCAGCAAACTCGCCGCCCGAACATGTATCGGGTGCTGCTGCTCAACGACGACTACACGACGCAGGAGTTCGTGGTCATCGTGCTGCGCAAATACTTCAACAAGTCGGTCGAAGAAGCGACCCGCATCATGCTGCACGTCCACAATCACGGCGTCGGTGAATGCGGCGTCTACACTTATGAAGTCGCAGAAACAAAGGTCACCCAGGTGATGGATTTCGCGAGGAAGCACCAGCATCCCTTGCAATGCATCATGGAAAAGAAATAGGGGCTCGGAACGCATGCCGGCTTTCTCGCGGAACCTGAAGCAGACTCTCGATCGCGCTCTCGCCTCCGCGCGGGAGCGACACCACGAATATGCGACGCTCGAGCATCTGCTGCTCAGCCTCATCGAGGACGCCGACGCTTCGGCGGTGTTGCGCGCCTGCTCCGTCGATCTCGATCTTCTGGGCAAGAATCTTCGCGACTACATCGACCGCGAGCTCGACAACCTCGTCAATGAGGACGCCGACGAGTGCAAGCCGACCGCCGGCTTTCAGCGCGTCGTGCAGCGCGCCATCATCAGCGTCCAGTCCTCCGGCCGCGAGGATGTGAGCGGCGCCAATGTGCTGGTGGCCCTCTTCGCCGAGCGCGAGAGCCACGCCGTCTATTTCCTGCAAGAACAGGACATGACGCGCTACGACGCCGTGAACTATATCAGCCATGGCATCGCCAAGCGTCCCGGCCTTTCCGACGCGAGCCGAACCCCGCGCGGCGTCGAGGACGAAGGCGACCGCGCGGAGGGGCGCGAGGGGCGCGACGGCGAAAGCCGCAAGAAGGAGGGCGCGCTCGAGGCTTATTGCGTCAATCTGAACAAGAAGGCGCGCGACGGCCGCATCGACCCGCTCATCGGCCGCGAGCCCGAGGTGCTTCGCACGATCCAGGTGCTGTGCCGCCGCCACAAGAACAATCCCCTGCTCGTCGGCGATCCCGGCGTCGGCAAGACCGCCATCGCCGAGGGTCTTGCGCGAAAGATCGTGCAGGGCGAAGTGCCGGACGTGCTCTCGGGCGCCACGGTCTTCGCGCTCGACATGGGCGCCCTGCTCGCCGGCACGCGTTATCGCGGCGATTTCGAGGAGCGGCTGAAGCAGGTCGTGAAGGAGATCGAGAATCACAAGAATGCGATTCTCTTCATCGACGAGATTCATACCGTCATCGGGGCCGGCGCGACGTCCGGCGGCGCGATGGACGCCTCGAATCTGCTGAAACCCGCGCTGGCGCAGGGCGTCCTGCGCTGCATCGGCTCCACTACCTACAAGGAATACCGGCAATATTTCGAGAAGGATCGGGCGCTGGTGCGTCGCTTCCAGAAGATCGACGTCAACGAGCCGTCGATCCCGGACGCGATCGAGATCATCAAGGGCCTCAAACCCTATTTCGAAGAGTTCCACAAAATCCGCTACACCAATGACGCGCTGAAGGCGGCGGTGGAGCTGTCGGCCCGTTACATCCATGACCGCAAGCTGCCGGACAAGGCGATCGACGTTATCGACGAAACCGGCGCGGCGCAGATGCTGCTCGCGGAAAACAAGCGCAAGAAGACGATCGGGCTGAAGGAGATCGAGGCGACGATCGCCACCATGGCGCGGGTCCCGCCCAAGACCGTCTCCAAGGACGACGCCGAAGTTCTCGCCCATCTCGACGAAACGCTGCGGCGCGTCGTCTACGGCCAGGACAAGGCGATCAGCGCCCTCACCTCCGCGATCAAGCTTGCCCGCGCGGGCCTGCGCGACCAGGAGAAGCCTATCGGCTGCTATCTCTTCTCCGGCCCCACAGGCGTCGGCAAGACGGAGGCCGCCCGCCAGCTCGCGACCTCGCTCGGCATCGAACTCGTTCGCTTCGATATGTCGGAATACATGGAGCGCCACACGGTGAGCCGTCTCATCGGCGCGCCTCCCGGCTATGTCGGCTTCGATCAGGGCGGCCTGCTGACCGATTCGATCGACCAGCATCCGCATTGCGTGCTGCTGCTCGACGAAATCGAGAAGGCGCATCCCGATCTCTACAACATCCTGCTGCAGGTGATGGATCACGGGAAGCTGACCGACCACAACGGCAAGACCATCGACTTCCGCAACGTCATTCTCATCATGACGACGAATGCGGGAGCGCAGGATCTCGCCCGCACGCCGATCGGCTTCACCCGCACACGCGCTGACCTCGACGACAGCGAGGCGATCAACCGCCTCTTCGCGCCGGAGTTCCGCAACCGCCTCGACGCGATCGTGCCCTTCGGCCATCTGCCGGTGGACGTCATCAAGCGCGTCGTCGACAAATTCGTGATGCAGCTCGAGGCGCAGCTCGCCGACCGCAACGTCACGATCGAACTGACCGACGAGGCGCGCAGCTGGCTCGTGGAGCATGGCTATGACGAGGCGATGGGCGCCCGCCCCATGTCGCGCGTCATCCACCAGCACATCAAGACGCCGCTCGCGGATGAAGTGCTGTTCGGACGCCTCAAGAACGGCGGCGCGGTTCGCGTCGTCGTGGTCGGCGACGACAAGGGCGAGAAGAAACTCGGCTTCGTTTTCCCCGAGGGTCCCGTGCTGCCGCGTCCCGAGCGCGACATCATCGAGGCGGGCAAGAAGCGCGCGAGCGCAGAGGACGCCGAGGCGAGCGCCAAGGAGCCGCCGGCGGATCCGGAGTCGGCCTCCGATACGCAGCCGGCGCCCGTTCGGGACTGACCGCGCGGCGCTCCAAAACGAAAATGGAAAAGCCCGGTCTCAGAGGACCGGGCTTCTCTTTTGATTCGCCCACCGGTTACGAGGCCACGAATCCGGCGGGCGACCGAAGATCGCGGATCAATATTTCGCGATCACTGGAGCCACGCCCCAGTTGAAGTGATAGTTCAGGCCGGCGCGGACAATATTGCCGTTGAAGCGGGTCGAAGCGCCGGGGAAATGCGTCCAATAGGGCGCCGCCGGGAAGGTCTGAACGATCGGGGCCATCGCATAGGTCACGCGGCCGAGATCATAGTAGAGATATTCGACCTTCGCGGACCAGTTCGGCATGAACATCCACTCGACGCCGCCGCCAGCCGTCCAGCCGACGCGCGTGTCTGAGAAAGCCCCGTTCGAGAACCAGACGCCGTTGTTCGGGCCGGCGGCGGGCGTTTCCGCGCCAACGAGGCTCACATTCGACGTCACGCCGCCATACGCAAGACCGCCTGTGCCGTAAACGAGCAGCGTCGGGGTGAACAGCCAGCCGAGGCGGCCGCGAACCGTGCCGATATAGTCGAGACGGCGCGACGCGGTCATCGTCGTCATCGTCGGATTGGCCGGGAAGCCGGCGCCCGTCGCGATGGTCGTCACCGTGGAATTGCTGTTCGAACCGGCGACGCCCTGAATGTCAGCCTCGATGCCGGCGAGGAAGGATCCGCCGAACTGCCAGTTGTAGCCAATCTGGCCGCCGCCGATGAAGCCGCTCGTGTTCGTGGGAATGGCCGCATTGGCGCCCACCGCGGCCGAAATCGCGTGATTGAGGCCCAGCGGGCTGACCCCGCCGAAATTGATGAAGCCCGGAATCGTCGTAAGATTTGTGACGCTGCTGTTCGACCACATGCCGCCGGCGTTCAAGCCGACATAGAAACCCGTCCACATCGGCGGAGGGGGCGGAGGCGGCGGCAGAGGCGCCTTGTAGGACGGGAGGTCGGCGGCGAGAGCGGCGCCGGCGGAGACGACCAGAACCAGCGCCGATAGAGAAATGGCGGTTCTTTTCATATGTATTCACCCCTTGGAAAAGCCCAAAGTCTTGTGGTCCCCACGGCCGAGGGCCCGCAAAACTGTTTGTCAACGTCGCTCAAGAATTGCGCGTCTTCAATGTAAAAATTCTAAAAACGTGTTTTAGAATATGTTTTTAGGCTAGGTGTTGTATAAATGACAACGACTTAAGCTTTACATTTTGAGAAAATTACACAAATCATAACGGACCTATTCTATCTTATATTTAAGCTTCAGCTGCAGGCCAAATCGATGGCCCGATTCGAGTTCCTGAAAATCCGCGCCGCCGAAATAGTTTCGCGCTCGAGCCATATCGCGTCGGCTTCATCAGACATTAACGGCGTCCTGCGAAGCTCACGCCGGATCAAGGTCTGACATTCCGCCATCGAAGCGACACGCGCCCGGTGTCGAGAAGGAAAGGGAGTCCTCGGTGCTGCAAAATGCGCCCGGTTCGAATGGCCCCCTGCGCATCATGCATGTGCTTCGCGCGCCGGTCGGCGGGCTGTTCCGCCACGTGCTCGACCTTTCCTCCGAGCAGATCGCGCGCGGCCATCAGGTCGGCGTGATCGCGGACTCGCTGACGGGCGGCGAAATGGCGGAGCGGCAACTCGCCGCGCTGTCGCCGCGCCTCGACCTCGGGCTGATGCGGCTGCCGATTCATCGTCTGCCGCATCCTTCGGACGTAACCGCCCTGCTCGCGATCAACAGGCGCCTCAATAAGATGCGCCCGGACGTCGTGCATGGGCACGGCTCGAAAGGCGGCCTCTTCGCGCGCAGCAGCGGACTGATGTCCGGCCGCGCGAGCCCGATCCGCGTCTATACGCCCCATGGCGGCAGTCTGAATTATCGCAATGGCTCGCTGAGCCACAAGCTCTTCATGGCGACGGAGCAGCTGCTTTCTTATCGCACCGATGCGCTGCTCTTCGAGAGCGCTTTCATCGCCGGGCGCTTCGAGACCTTCGTCGGGCATCCGCACCATTTGGCGCGGATCATTCCGAACGGGATTTCCGAGGCGGAACTGGAACCCGTCGCGCCGCAGGCCGACGCCGCTGACCTGCTCTATGTCGGCGAATTCCGCTCCGCCAAGGGCCTCGACACGCTGATCGACGCGCTGGCTCTGCTTGCGGAGAAAAACATCAGGCCGAAGACGCTTCTCGTGGGGGATGGCCCCGAGCGCGCGGCGCTGGAGGCGCGCGCCCGGCGCGCGGGCGTCGCGAGTCTGTTGAGCGTCAAATCGTCGATGCCGGCGCGCGCAGCCTTTGCGCTGGGCAAGGTAATGGTCGTGCCGAGCCGCTTCGAGTCCCTTCCCTATATCGTGCTGGAGGCCGCCGGCGCGCGCATACCGCTCGTAGCCACGAATGTCGGCGGCATGTCAGAGATTTTCGGCCCCTACAAGGATCGGCTGATTGCCGCGGACGACCCGGCAATTCTTGCCGACGCCCTGCGGCAAGCGCTTGATGAACCGCCGCAGGAGCAGCGCGACAACGCCGGGAGGCTCGCCGAATTCGTCGCCGCGCGCTTCTCAATATCGACCATGGTCGACCAGATCCTGCAGGGTTATCGCGACGCAATCGCGGCGCGGGCCATCAAATAGAAATTCGGGCGCTGGAGCGACAGCGCCCATTAAACGCTTCTTTACGCCGAGCGCACATCCTTGCCCGCTATTGTCAAGCTCAAGGGAGGCGCGCCATGAATCTCGAGTCCGCTCTGGAAAAAAACGGCGGGAAGGGTCCGGGGTTCCATTTCGTTCGCCACGCCCTCTCTGTGGTTATACTGTTGCATCATGCCTCGATCCTGACCGTCGGCGGCGAAATTGCGCCATTGGTCACGAAGGGCGACGCGGTCGCGACTCTCGACCGGCTATTCCAGGGCGGCGACAGCGCCTTCCTCCGGCAGTCGATCATCGAACTCCTCCGCCCGTTCCTGTTTTCGCTCGTCGGATCCTTTTTCGTACTCAGCGGCTTTCTCGTCGCGGGCAGCGCGTTCCGCACGCGCAATGTCCGCCAGTTTCTGACTTTCCGCATCTTGCGCATCGTGCCCGCGCTGAGTTCGGAGGTCATGCTGTCGGCCTTCGTTCTCGGGCCGCTCGTGACGAGCTATGCGCTTGGCACCTATTTCGGCGATCCGTTGTTCCTGCGTTATTTCGGCAACATCTTCGGCTTCGTGTCCTACGAATTGCCGGGCGTCTTCAGGACCAATCCCGTCGCCGATCTCGTCAACGTCAATCTCTGGACGCTGCCGCCGGAATTCTACTGCTACGCCATCATGACGGCCATGATGCTGACAGGCGTCGTTTACAGGACGAAGGAGTTTCTTTGGCTCTTCCTCGCCGTCACCGCGTCGATCGTTCTGTCCGTCGCGCTCGGCTGGTTCGGACTCTCCACGCGCCAGGACACCACCCGCTTTTCGTCATGGCTGATCGTCTATCTCTTTGTCGTCGGCGTCGCCATGTGGGTCTATGCCCGGCACATTCCATTGAACCGCTGGACATTCCTCATCTGCGGCGGCGTCTATTACGTACTGATGCTCGCAAAAGCCAATGACGCGCTTGCCGGTCTCGCGCTCGCCTATTGCATCATCTATGTCGGGATGACCCCTTTCCCGTTGTTCGACAGATTGCTGAAGGTCGACCTGTCCTACGGCATATATCTGTATGGCTATCCGATCACACAGGCGCTCGTGTTCTTCCTTCTGCCGCATATGGAATCGCTTGGCGCCTATCCAAAGAAGGCGATCATCATGAGCAGCGCGTTGCTGCTAACGTCGATCTTCGCATGGGCGTCCTGGACATGGATCGAAAAACCGGCCCTGAGCCTGAAGCGATTTGTCGGCGGCGCGCGCAGGAAGCCGGCGGAAATGGAAAATATCGCGACGCCGGCGGAATGAGGCGCGACGCTCGCGGCCTCCGCAACGTGACGCGCCTGTCCGGGCGCGTCTTTTCATCTGGAACCGCAGCGGCGGACTTTCCCTTCACGCCCGCGCCGGCGGCGCGTTCTGCTCTTGCGCGGAAACTTTCTCCAGCCAGCGCAGTCGCGCGGCTTCCAGACCCCAGACGCCGCCCATCAGCAGATAGACGAAGCGCCAGTGGTCGATGTCGATCTGGAAGCCCTGCAGGAAAAACATCAATAACGCGATGAACACCACTTGCGCGTTGCGACGGAACGGCGACGGCGCGAAGCACAGGCGAAAGCCGACAAATGTGCTCACGCCGATGAGGAAAAGGAAGGCGAAGCCCCCAAGCCATCCGGCGTTGGCGAAGGCGCCGATATATGAATTGTGCGGATCAAGGCCGAAGAAGGATCTGAACCGCAACGGCCCCATGCCGAAAGGAAGCTCGAGCAGCATCGGCAGCGACCGCAACTGGTTGCCGAACCTGCCTGTCTCGCCCACATCATAATCCTGGCTCAACGACGCGCGCACGAGAAAGACGTCGCGTACCTGCTCGATTGAGAGCGCGACAAGCAAGGCTGCGACGGCTGCAGCGACCACGATCGCGAAGATGACGACGAGCCGACGCCGGGCCCCCGCCCCCTCGGCGATGTAATAAGTCATCGCAGACATCAGAACCGTCGCCGTCGCGGCGGCGCCCCATGAGCCGCGCGAGAATGAAAGAAAGACGCCGGAGAGCAGCAGAAGGATCGTCGCCAGCGACAGGGTGACGCCGATCACGCCCTTCGTTAGCCCAAGCAACATCCGCTGGAGGAGGAACAGGTAGCCGGCGATCAGATACGAACCGAAGACGTTAGGATCCTTGAACGGACCCATCGCGCGCCCTTCCGGGCTGAAATAGACGGCCGTACCGCCAATATCCAGCCAGCCGATGACGCCAACCACCGCCGCGACGATGCAACTGATCAGATAGCCCCGCAAAAGTAGGTCGGATCGCCTGAGTCCGTCCTCCCCGAACAGGACCGCGAAAAAAATGACGGTGATGGAGAGATAAAGCGATTGCGCCCAGTATATAAAGGAATCATCCACGTGAAACCACGGTATGATTGAAATGAAAGACATCAGATTGCCGAGGACGACCAGCGCCGCCAGTGGAATGATGCTACTGTGAACCCGAAAGCCGCTTAGCAGCCAGACGCCGAAGAACGCCACAAGGACGAGGTCGTAAGGCGACGGCTCGATGAAGGTGAACGACCCGAGCGACACCAGCAGCAATAGCATCGCATTGACGATTGCGGCATAGTTGACGACCAGGCGCCCCCCCGCGGGCATCGGCTGTTCGAAGGTCATGAGTGACGCCGCGAGTGTGCTGTTCGCGCAAATTGCTCCGCTTTAGTAATGTGCGCATGGTTAAGGAAGACTCAACCTCAAACCGCCTTCGCGCCGCGCTTCGTGGGAGTTTTGGTCTTGTCGCCCTTTGTCGTCGGCGCGGGCCGCCGCGCCATCGCCTCGGCCAGATAGCGGCCCGTGTGGCTGCGCTTTTCCTTGATGATCTCCGAGGGCGGGCCCGCCGCCACGATCTCGCCGCCGCCGTCGCCGCCCTCCGGACCCATGTCGATGATCCAGTCCGCCGTCTTGATGACTTCGAGATTATGCTCGATCACCACCACCGTATTGCCCTGCTCCACCAGCTCGTGCAGCACTTCCAGGAGTTTGGCGACGTCGTGGAAATGAAGTCCGGTCGTCGGCTCGTCGAGGATATAGAGCGTGCGGCCGGTCGAGCGGCGCGACAGTTCTTTTGAAAGCTTCACGCGCTGCGCCTCGCCGCCCGAAAGCGTCGTCGCCTGCTGCCCGACATGGATGTAATCGAGCCCGACGCGCTTCAGGGTCTCCATCTTGTCCCGGATCGCCGGGACGGCCTTGAACAGATTGGCCGCCTCCTCCACCGTCATGTCGAGCACGTCGGCGATGGACTTTTCGCGATATTTCACTTCCAGCGTTTCGCGGTCGTAGCGCTTGCCCTTGCAGACGTCGCAGGTGACATAGACGTCCGGCAGGAAGTGCATCTCGATCTTGATGACGCCGTCGCCCTGGCAGGCCTCGCAGCGTCCGCCCTTCACATTGAAGGAGAAGCGCCCCGGCGCGTAGCCGCGCGCCTTGGCCTCCGGCAGCCCTGCGAACCATTCGCGGATCGGCGTGAAGGCGCCCGTATAGGTCGCGGGGTTTGAACGCGGCGTGCGGCCGATCGGCGACTGGTCGATGTCGATGATCTTGTCGATATGCTCGAGACCTTCGAGCCGGTCATGCGGCGCCGGAACCTCATGCGCATTGTTGAGGCGTCGCGCGACGGCCTTGTAGAGCGTCTCGATGACGAGCGTCGACTTGCCGCCCCCGGAAACGCCGGTGACGGCCGTGAACAGCCCGAGCGGAATTTGCGCGGTGACATTCTTGAGATTGTTGCCGCGCGCGCCGAAGAGCTTCAGCCAGCGGCCCGGCGTCGGCTGGCGAAGTTTGTGCGCGAGGCGCACCTGCTTCGCGCCGGTGAGATATTGCCCCGTAAGCGAGGCAGGATTGTCCATGATCTCCTGCGGCGTGCCCTGCGCGACGATCTTGCCGCCATGGATGCCCGCGCCGGGGCCGACATCGACGACATAATCGGCCGCGAGGATCGCGTCCTCGTCATGCTCCACGACGATGACGCTGTTGCCGAGATTGCGCAGCCGGCGCAGCGTGTCGAGCAGCCTGTCATTGTCGCGCTGATGCAAGCCGATCGACGGCTCGTCGAGCACGTAAAGCACGCCGGTCAGACCCGAGCCGATCTGCGAGGCAAGACGGATTCGCTGGCTCTCGCCACCCGACAGCGTGCCGGAGTTGCGCGAAAGCGTCAGATAATCGAGACCGACGTCGACGAGGAAGGTGAGCCGGTCGCGGATTTCCTTGAGGATGCGAAAGGCGATCTCATTGCGCTTCTTGTCGAGTTCGCCCGGCAGCTTCGAGAACCAGTCGAGCGCCATGCGCACCGAAAGCTCCGACACTTCGCCGATATGCTTGCCGGCGATCTTCACCGCGAGCGCCTCCGGCTTCAGGCGAAAGCCTTCGCAGGCGAGACATGGCGTCGCCGACATGAAACGCCCGATCTCCTCGCGCGCCCATTCGCTGTCGGTTTCGAGATAGCGCCGCTCCAGATTGATGACGACGCCCTCGAACGGCTTCTTCACGTCATAGGCGCGGAAACTGTCG
The DNA here is from genome assembly GCF_000188155.2 of Methylocystis sp. ATCC 49242. Taxonomy (NCBI): domain Bacteria; kingdom Pseudomonadati; phylum Pseudomonadota; class Alphaproteobacteria; order Hyphomicrobiales; family Methylocystaceae; genus Methylocystis; species Methylocystis sp. ATCC 49242. Next base: position 349,011 of record NZ_KE124774.1, on the reverse strand, counting down.
TCATAGGAGAATTTGATCTCTTCCTTGCCTGAACCGAAGAGAATGACGTTCTTCGCCTTCTCGGGCAGATCCTCCCACGGCGTGTCGAGGCGGAACTTGTAATGCCTGCCGAGCGCCTCCAGCGTCTGCATGTAATAGGGCGAGGTGGATTTCGCCCAAGGGGCGACGGCGCCCTTGCGCAAGGTCAGCCGCGGATTGGGCACGACGAGATCGGCGTCGACCTTCTGCTCATGGCCGATGCCGCCGCAGGTCGGACAGGCGCCGAAAGGATTGTTGAAGGAGAAGAGACGCGGCTCGATCTCGGGGATGGTGAAACCGGAAACGGGGCAAGCGAACTTCGACGAGAACAGGATGTGTCCGGGCGCATAATGCGTCGAGACATTGGCGGCCGACGCCGGCGCCGGCGCGAGCGTCTTCGCTGTCTCGCCCGACTTGTTGTCCGCGAATTCGATCACCGCGAGGCCCTGTGACAGATCGAGCGCCATTTCGAAACTGTCGGCAAGCCGCGCAGACATGTCCTTGCGCACGACGATGCGGTCCACCACCACGTCGATGTCGTGTTTCAGTTTCTTGTCGAGCGGCGGCGCGTCGGCGATCTCGCAAAAAGCCCCGTCGATCTTGAGGCGCTGGAAGCCGCGCCGCGCATATTCCGCGATCTCCTTTTTGTATTCGCCCTTGCGGCCGCGCACGACGGGCGCGAGCAGATAGAGCCGCGAACCTTCCGGCAGAGCCAGCACGCGGTCGACCATCTGCGAGACGGTCTGGCTCTCGATGGGCAGTCCCGTCGCCGGCGAATAAGGAACGCCGACGCGCGCCCACAGGAGGCGCATGTAATCGTGAATTTCCGTCACGGTGCCGACGGTGGAGCGCGGATTTTTCGATGTCGTCTTCTGCTCGATGGAAATCGCCGGCGAGAGCCCGTCGATCTGGTCGACGTCCGGCTTCTGCATCATCTCCAGAAACTGCCGGGCGTATGCGGAGAGCGACTCGACGTAACGGCGCTGCCCCTCGGCGTAGATCGTGTCGAAGGCGAGCGACGACTTGCCCGAGCCGGACAGGCCCGTGAACACCACGAATTTGTCGCGCGGGATCGTCAGATCGACATTCTTGAGATTGTGCTCGCGCGCGCCACGAATGGCGATGGTCTTCGAGTCGGAAAAAACCTTCTCCACCACCTGGGCGGATTTCCTTGTGCTGCTCGCCATGTCTTGAGAACTTGCATGATCGGCGCCGGCGCCCGACGCCTGCGCCTTTCCTGCCACGGACCGCGCCGCAAATCCACCTTGCTTGCAGTTGCCCTGTCGTCCCGCCGGGCCTATCAGCGGCGCCATGACAGCGCAGTCCACCGCCCCGGCGAAAAAGCCCCTCCACCACCACCTCTATGTCCAGGTGCTTGTCGCCATTCTGCTCGGCGCGCTGTTCGGCTGGCTGGCGCCCCAGACCGCCGCGCAGGAATGGGTGAAGGCGCTCGGCGACGGTTTCATCAAGCTCATCAAGATGGTGATCGCGCCGATCATCTTCTGCACGGTCGTCTCGGGCGTCGCGCACATAGAGGACGCCAGAAAAGTCGGCCGCGTCGGGGTCAAAGCGCTGATTTATTTCGAGATTGTCTCGACTTTCGCGCTCGTCATCGGCCTTCTCGTCGGCAATATTCTGAAAGCCGGCGCGGGCTTCGCCGGCAAGCCGGACCCCTCCGCCATTACGAAATATACGGAACTCGCCGCAAAGCGCAGCGGCGTGGATTTCGTTCTCGACATCATCCCCGACAGCGCGATCGGCGCTTTCGCCAGGGGAGAAATATTGCAGGTGCTGCTCTTCTCCCTTCTGTTCGGCTTCGCGCTGCTGACGCTGGGCGAGCGCGGCCGGGGCATGCGCACATTCGTCGACGACGCCGGCCACGCCATGTTCGGCGTCATCGCCATCGTGATGAAAGCCGCGCCCGTCGGCGCCTTCGGGGCCATGGCCTATACGGTCGGCAAATATGGCTCCGCCGCATTGCTGTCGCTCGCGGGACTGATCGGCTCCTTCTATCTGACGGCGGCGCTTTTCATCGCCGTCGTGCTTGGGCTCATCGCCGCGACTGTCGGCTTCAACATCTTTCGGCTGCTTGCCTATCTTAAGGATGAAATCCTCATCGTTCTCGGCACTTCTTCATCCGAGAGCGCCCTGCCCCCGCTGATGGAGAAGCTGGAGCGGCTCGGCTGCTCCAAGCCGGTCGTTGGGCTGGTCGTGCCGACCGGCTACTCCTTCAATCTCGACGGCACGAACATCTACATGACGCTGACGACGCTTTTCATCGCGCGGGCGATGGGCGTCGAGCTGGATTTCGCGCATCAGGCGACGATCCTCGTCGTCGCCATGCTGACCTCCAAGGGCGCGAGCGGGGTCTCCGGGGCGGGCTTCGTCACCCTCGCCGCGACGCTCGCCGCCGTCGATCCGCAGCTCGCGCCGGGCATGTCGCTGGTGCTCGGCATCGACAAGTTCATGGCGGAGTGCCGCGCGCTGACCAATTTCATCGGCAATGGCGTGGCGACGATCGTCGTTTCCGCCTGGGAGGGCGAGCTGGACCGCGACAAGCTGCAGGAAGGGCTGAAACGGCGGATAGACCCGTCGAACGTGGAAACCGCCGTCTCGACGGAATGACGCGCTTGCGCCGCCAGACCCGGGCTGCTAGAACAAAAAAGGAACATATCGGCTGTGCAAGGGCGCTGCGCATGGATGATCTGTGGACAAGGCGCGGGCGTGCGCCAGATTGTCCTCGATTGGACTAGAGTGCCGCGCATCTCAGCAATTGGAGAGAGTCATGGCGGGCAGCGTCAACAAGGTCATTCTGGTCGGCAATCTGGGCCGCGACCCCGAGGTGCGGACCTTTCCTTCCGGCGACCGCGTCGTTTCCTTCTCGCTCGCAACGACCGAGTCCTGGCGCGACAAGGCGACCGGCGAACGCAAGGACCGCACCGAGTGGCACAATGTCCAGATCTTCAATGAGGCGCTGGGCAAGATCGCCGAGCAATATTGCCGCAAGGGCGCCAAGATCTATCTCGAAGGCCAGCTGCAGACCCGCGAATATACGGACAAGGACGGCAATCAGCGCAAGGTGACCGAGGTCGTCGTGCCGCGCTTCAGGGGCGAGATGACCCTCCTCGACAGCAAGGGCGGCGGCCGCGGCGAGGGCGACTATGAGGGCGGCGGCTACGGCCAGAGCGGCGGCGGCTCCTTTGGACGCTCGTCGCCAATGGAGCGGGCCCCCGCCGAGCGGCGCCCGTCAGCCCCCGCCGGCCGGCTCTCCGACCAGCTCGACGACGATATTCCGTTCTAGGAGAAGGTCATGTTTTCAGGCCGTCGTTTCCGTGTCGCGCTCGCCCTTGCTTTTGCGGCGGTCACGACGACGGGGATGGCGGCCCAGCCCGGCGCGCAGGGAATTCGCGGACTCGTCGCCCTGGGGCCTCGTTGTGGCGCCGAGTCCTTTCCGCCCGAGCCGGGATGCGCCGAGAGGAAGTTCGCCGCTTCTCTGATAGTGGAGAGCCTTGCGGGGTCCCGGCGCAGCTGGAAGTTTTCCTCGAACGCCGAGGGACGGTTCGAAATCGCGCTGCCGCCCGGACGCTATCAGATACGCTCCACGACCATCCTGCCGCGCTGCCAGAGCAATGAGCCGATTGTCGTGGCGCCCGGAGCCTTTACGGAAATCACAATCCGTTGCGACAGCGGCGTCCGGTAGCGCGTTTCAACAGAAAATGGCGAGATCGCTACAGGCGTCCGGACCCCGGCCGCTCGCGCGGATCGGCGCAAGCAAGCTACCCGGATCGGGCTAGGCAAACCATTGGACATGTATACATATTTGTCAACACAACGCCTGCCTGCGGGTCCCGCGCGGCGCCGCCGGACTTAACCTTAAGGGCAGATGCGTCAAAACTAGTTTCAATTGTCTCGAAGTTTCAAATATCGGCGGAAGGATTCGTTAAGGAAACGCTAACACTCTCGCACGTCACAAGCTGTGTCTCAGCCGCGCCTCGGCGGGGCTGAAACCGGCGGAAAACCAGCGAAGGCGCCGCCATTAGCGGCGCCGCCTGTTGACAGACGAGCGGGTAAAATGATCGGACGCGTTATCCGCTCAACTGGCGTTCGCAGGCGTTTTTGGGCGTTCGTCCAATCAACTGATTCCTTGTGTATTCCGGCCGTGACCGTTCTTGCGCGTTCGCCGCGATGCGCCTAAATTCGTGTTTACATGGGGGACCAACTGGCGGGGCGCTGAATTGATCGGAAGATTGACCGCGCGCAAGGTGCAGACGGCCGGACCTGGGCTCTACCCGGACGGCGGCGGGCTCTATCTTTGCGTCAGCGAGTCGGGGCGCAAGACATGGGTTTTTCGGTTTTCCTTCAGAGGCAGGCGCCCTGAAATGGGGCTCGGGAGCTTTGACGAAGGCGTGACCCTCGCCGAAGCGCGGGGCGCCAGAGACGAGGCCCGCCGGATCCTGCGTTCCGGCCGCAACCCGATCGAGGTCCGGCGGGAGGCGAGGCGCGCCAGTGAGGCCAAGCCGACGTTCGGAGAGATTGCCGATCGGTTTATCGAATCGAAGGCAATCCAGTGGGGGAGTGAGAAGCATCGAGACCAATGGCGCCAAGCGCTATCGCATATCGCCGCGCCGCTGCGCCAGATCCCGGTTGACGAGGTCGACACGGGTGCGATTCTCGCCGTCCTAACGCCTATGTGGCATGCGACGCCGGAAACAGCATCGCGCCTGCGGGGACGAATCGAATCAGTCTTGGACGCTGCCAAGGCGCAGGGGCTGCGATCGGGCGAGAATCCGGCGCGATGGCGTGGCCATCTGGCGCACCTTTTGCCGAAGCGGGGGCGGCTTGCGCGGGCTCATCATGCGGCGCTCCCATACGAGGATGTTCCGGCCTTCGTCGTCAAGCTGCGCGACCGTGAAAGCGTCGCCGCGCTGGCCCTCGAATTCGCGATCCTCACGGCCGCAAGAAGCGGCGAAGTGCTAGGCGCGCAATGGTCGGAAATCGACACGGCGGGCCGGGTATGGACGATTCCCGCCGAGCGTATGAAAGCCGGGCGCGAACATCGCGTTCCACTCTCGGGCCGGGCCCTGGAAATTCTCGAAAAGCTGTCTGCGACGCAAATCGGCAGTCATGTCTTTCCCGGCCGCGCGCGCGGCGGAGCAATGTGCCATGCCGCGATGTGGAATTTGGTGAAACAGATAGGAGATACCGACGTCACGGTTCACGGCTTCCGTTCCGCTTTCCGCGACTGGGCCGGAAACGAAACTAACTTTCCGCGCGAGGTTGCCGAGGCCGCGCTGGCGCACGTTGTTGGCGACAAGGCGGAACAAGCCTACCGGCGCGGCGACGCCTTGGAGAAGCGCCGGGCGCTCATGGAAACGTGGGCGAGCTACATCGAACCTAAAGCGGCCGGCGGCGCTGACATTCTTCAGTTCAAGGTCACTCGCGAATGATCGACCTAGATCGCGAAGACGCCGCCACATTCGAGGCGCAGGGGCGGCGCGCCGAAGAAGCCGTCGGCATCGCCCTTGTGAATTGCACACATCGCGCCTTCGGAGAGCACTGCGGCTTCCTTGTCGCCGAGGCACAACGGATAAATTTTCGCGTGCAACAGGGCGCCCAATCAAAGCGGCGGGACGCCGCGAAGCACATCGAAAAACAAGCGGCGGCGCTGGCGCAGAAATTGAGCGCATTTGTCGATACCTACGGATACTCGCCGGCTCTCGGCGATTATTCGGCATTGCGCGCGAGCGAAATGATCTCCGCGCTCGAAAAAGCCGAGAAGCAATTTCGGCATGAGGCGGCAAATTATGATGTGGCCGCGAAGACCGATCGCGGTTTTGCGCACTTCGTCCGCCAGACATTGGCGGGCGCTTTCCTCTATCGTTTTGGAAGCCGGGCAAGCGTCACATACGACCCCGAGACCGAAGTTCATTCGGGCGGGTTTCTGAATTTTTGCCGCCACATTTTCACTGCGGCCGGCGTTGAAATTTCAGACGCCGCAATTGCTAAGGCATTGCAAAGAAAGACCTAAGACATAACGCCAAATTTCACGGCGTTGTGTCCCTTAGACGCCGCGCGAAAAGCTCGCCAACTTTTGCCCACGTTCGGAATTGTCCGGGCGGAAGGAGCGAGCGAAATGGATAGCGGCGCGTTCACGGTTTCCGAATTTTGCGCTTGGGCAAAGATCGGCAAAACCCTCACGTATGAGCTGATAAATTCTGGCGATCTTCCAGTCGTGAAGATCGCGTCAAAAACTCTGATTCGCCGCCAGGACGCCGAGGCTCTACTCGAGAAGTATTTGAAGAAGGCCGGCGACGCCGATAAGACGGCGAAGGTCGCTTGAGAATGGCGCCTCCGAATGCGGAGACGCCCGCAATCCGGCGGAATGCGGGAAGCGGGCGTCGGAACGTCGAAAGGCTGGCTGGCGCTTTCGATGTTTCAAATAGCGCAAGCCTTCCGTCCATTCAAGAAATCCGCGTCGCCTTCCTCGCGCGCCGTTTCCGCCTCACTCCTACGATGGCTGCGGCGGTCGCGAGCCTCGCATTTGAGGGGGTGGCGTGATGACCGCAAAAACATCTTTCGAAACGACCAGAACGCTCGCCAGACGGCGCGGAATCCGCCTCTTTCTGAGTGGCATAATCGAGCACATGTCCTGCACAGACGGCGAAGTTATTCGAGCTTTCCGATATCGCGACCGTGCGGTCGTCCTGTTGGGAAAAGACGACGAAGACCGCGCACTGCTCGCAAGGATCGAGGAAGATTCCTTTTTCGTCGCGTTTGTCGAGATGGTCGCCGAAGGTCCGCATATAGTCACGGTGTTGCGTCAAATGCTCGCCGTTGTCCCGCGTCGTCGCGTGAGGGCTCCGCGATCGGTTTCGACGAGTCTTTCGTGGGGGCAAAAATGACGCTCGCGCCCTCGCCCCCCTGGCGTCGCCAGCCGTCGCCGCCTCCCGCGCCGACTGACGACGCCCCGTCGCCCCTCGCCGTCGCGCTCGACTACATCGAGCGCGGCTGGTCGCCGATCCCGATTAGCTTCCGATCGAAAGCGCCATCACTCCCCGGCTGGACGGACCTCCGGATCAGCGCCGACGAGGCGTCACGCTATTTTAACGGCGCGCCATGCAACATCGGCGTGGCGCTCGGCGAAGTCTCTGGCGGACTAGTTGACGTTGATCTGGATTGCCGCGAAGCCATCGCGGCCGCGCCGTATTTTCTTCAAAAAACCGCAGCGATCTTCGGTCGCGAGACGGCGCGCGCGTCGCATTGGCTCTATTACACTAACTCAGCTAGTGTAAATCTTTCCGCCAACGTCTACTTTGACGATCCGATCGCCAAGGAGCGTGGCGCAAAGGCGCGCCTTGTCGATTTGCGGCTTGGGCCGAAAGTCCAGACAGTCTTTCCGGGCTCGGCACACGAAGACACAAGCGAGCCGATCGCTTGGGAGCCGGGATGTGACGGCGAGCCTGCGCGCGTCGAATGCGACGACCTTTTGCGTCGCGTCGAGCGCCTCGCCGCATGTTCGCTTCTCGCGCGGCATTGGCCGGCGCATGGCGCTCGCCATGACGCGCGCCTTGCTGTCGGCGGCGTCTTGGTCCGCGCCGGATTTTCTGAGAGCGAGAGCAAGCTATTCGCTGAAGCGCTCGCCCGCGCCGTCGACGACGAAGACGTGAGAGACTTTCAGGCGGCGATCAGAAGCACGCATGCGCGCGCAAATTCGGGGTCGCAATTTTCCGGCTTACCGACATTGTGCGACACGTTCGGCGACGCGATCGGGCGCGCCGTGGCGGATTGGCTTCGTCTCGACGAGAGCGGCGCCGACTTCGGGCAATCTCTTCTCGGGCCAAAACCTCGCGCGACGATCGTCCAGGACGGCGTGGTGGCCGACGCCGAGACGGGCGAGATTTTGTCGCAGCCACAAGCAAATCAGGCGTTGCATCCGCGCATCATTCGCCCGACGCCGTTCGTTTGGCGCGACCCGGCGACCATCCCCATGCGCCAATGGCTCTACGGTCGCCGCCTGATCCGCAAATTCGTTTCTTCGACCATTGCGCTTCCAGGCGTCGGAAAGTCCGCTCTCGGGCTCGCTGAAGACGTGGCGATGACGAGCGGGCGGTCGATCCTCGGTCAAAGCATTGAATCGGAGCTGAGTGTTTGGTCGTGGAACGGCGAGGATCCTCTCGAAGAGCTGGAAAGGCGCATCGCGGCGATCTGTCTGCATTATCACGTGCGACCCGAAGAGATCGGCGGGCGGCTCTTCCTCGACTCGGGGCGCGACCAAGAAATCATCATTGCTCGCGCCGAGCGCAACGGCTTCACCATCGCTACGCCCGTCGTCTCAGCCGTAAAGCAGGCGATCAGTGACTGCCGCATCGACGTGTTGCGCATCGACCCGTTTGTGTCGTGTCACCGCGTCGTCGAGAACGATAACGGCGCAATCGACGCGGTTGTGAAGGCCTGGGCGAAGATCGCCGACGAAACCGGCTGCGCGATCGAGCTGGTGCATCACTCACGCAAGACCGGCGGCGGAGAGGTGACGGTCGAACACGCTCGCGGCGCGTCCGCGCTGCTCGGAGCGGTGCGATCGGCGCGCGTCCTTAATTCGATGACAGAAGACGAGGGCGCACGCGCCGGAGTTGATAATCACAAACTTTACTTTCGCGCCGACAACGGAAAGGCAAACCTGGCGCCGCCGCCGGAAGGGTCAGACTGGTTTCGAATGGTGTCCGTGCCGCTCGGCAACGGCGGAATGCGGGAGGGCGACATGGTTGGCGTCGTGACGCCGTGGCAGTGGCCGGACGCGCTTGACGGCCTATGCACTGACGACTTGCGCAAGGTGCAGGACGCCCTCGCGGAGGGCGAGCATGCCGCAAACGTGCAGGCGGCCAACTGGGCCGGTCGCGCCGTCGCCGAAGCGCTCTGCCTGGATATCGAGAACGCAGCCGACAAGGCGCGTGTCAAATCGCTGCTCAAGGTTTGGCTAAAAAACGGCGTGCTGAAAATTGAGGCCCGTCATAGCCCGCGCGACGGCCGAGACAGGCAATACATCACCGTCGGGGTGCGCGCATGATCCGCACCTTACTTCCCGCGCCTCGCATCCGCACCGCACCCCGCACCCCTATAAGGGAGGTGCGGCGGATGCGGTTTTGCCGAACCCTCCGCACTTCATCCGCACCTAAGGTGCGGAAGGTGCGGACGCGACCTTAACAATAAAATCAGGAGCCGCCGATGAGCTGTCAAGCTGAAGTTACCGCCTTCGTCCACTCACTCGCCCGGATCGAGGCCCGCTTCGACGGGAGGCCTTTCGCCAAACTCGTGGCGCGGGAGAAGCAGGGGCGGAGCTGGAACGTCGTCGCGGTCGAAGACGCGGTGCGCGCCGCCGCCATGGCCCTACGACCTGGCCAGCGCGTCCGCGTCGTCGGCGTCCCGAGCTTCCGTATCGACGACAGCTCTCACAGTCCGCGCCTTCGCCTCGACCTTCGCGCCGACCGCATCGAGGTGCTCGGATGACCCGCCGGCCGCCGCTCACACGCGACCTCACCGCGAGCCTCGCATTCAGGCTCGCCGTCGTCGAGCGCGTCGTCGCCCATCTCCCGGATGACGCGAACAACGCACTAATCGCCGCCCGATCGAGACAGTGCGCCCGCGAGATGCTCGCGACCTTCGACCGGCCGGACCCCGACACGATGCTCGAGTTGCAAAAGGCCGTCATGACCGTCGTCGAGGAGGAAATGAGATGACGCTTTCCGAACTCGCCGCGCGCGTGGAGCGCCTCTCCCCATCTCGCCGCGATCCGCATTCCTTTTTCGAGGAGCGCGCCGAGATCGCATTCGCCCTGCGCCAGATCGCCAAAAACGACCCGCTCGTGCGCGAAACGCGAGCGCCCGCTACCACGCTAGCGCACACATCGAAAAACTCGCCAGCGGTCCCCTGTGGCCGCAATCGGGGGACGCGCAATGAACGCCGATGAACTTCGAGAGCTGGCCCGCCTCGCCGCGCAGCTCGCCGACGAACTCGAAGCGAGGGAAAAGTCTACCGCGAAGCCGGATCGCACGCTCTCAACTAACGAGGCCTCGAGGATCGCTAAACGATCGTTCTCATCACTCTACCGCGACGCACGTCAGCACGGTTTCGGATGGAAACTACCGACCGGTAGTTGGCAGTTTTCGGAACGAGGCTTGCGTGCGTTTCTTAGAAAAAATCCGGCGTTGGCGAATTTGGCGAATTTGGCGAGCGCGACGGGGTTTTCTTGGCGATGGAGTCGGCGCAAGTTGATGTGAACTAACGAGGCCCACATGAACTTTCTCAACCCCTTCCGCACCGAGTCCGCCGAAGTCCGCGAGCCCGGCAAGGGCTCCAATCCGACATTCGTCGCCGATCCGATCGACCGCCTTCCTCCTCCCGCCGCAGACAAGCTCCGATCAATCCGGCGTGAGGCGTCCGACGCGCACGCGGTGTTGCGACCTTTGCAAGACGAGCTGACCGAATTGCGCGAAAAGCGCCAGCGCTCTGAAGTGTGGATCGGCTCTTACATTAACGGGCGCCATGATGGTCGCGCACATCGCGAAGACGACCCCGCGATCGTCCGCGAACGCGAAAAAATCGCGAAACTGACAGCGGAAATCGATCGCTTGCAGGCCGCGTATGACGAGCGCGCGGCGAAATGGCGTCACCTCGCCGCCGTGCGCGAGACCCTCGAAAGTTATATCAAGCGCCTGAGCGACCCGGTCGAGGCAGCTCCGCCTGTTGCCGCGACGCTCGGCAAGGGCGAGACTCATCAGCAGGCGGTCGCGCGCGTGCGCAAGCAATTGGAAAAATTGCGCGAGGACGCGCAGGCGGTCGCCGACGCACCTATTCATTCGAGCGTCGCAAAACAGATGGCGCGGACAAAAATCGAAGCCCTCGCCGAGCGCGGCCGGCCGAACACGCTTATCTCGATCGAAGCTGGCCGACCGTTCGAATTTCCCACTGTCATCGCGGGCGGCGGCGCCGTCGCAGTCGAGGGGAAGATGGTCTCCCTGCCGTTTCATCGCGTCACAGACACTGAGTCGATGTTTTGTTGGCTGCACCGCGACTCGCTCATCGCCGCGATCGAACGCGAGATTGACGAAAATTCCGACGACGCATCGGCGCTTTCGCCCGAGACCCGCGCGAAGAAAACCGCGCAGTGCAAATCCGCAATTCTCGCCGCCGAGCGCGACGAGGAATCGTTGATCGCGGCGGCGCAGGAAGCCGGTCTCACAATCCATCGCCGCCCCGAATGCGATCCGAGGGCGGTTTTGGGCCTCTCCGACACCGCGCCGGCGCCGCGCGATAGCTGATCAAGGGGATCGGAAATGGGCGCGAGGGAAAACCAGAATGTTTCGTTTTACGCTGGCGACCGCGTCACCCTTCGATTCCCCCTTGCCGATGGAACCGGGCTCGCCCCGGCGGCGCTCACGAGCCCGGTCGGGCATTTCAGGATGGCGGCGACGCTCGATGGCGTTCCAGTTCTGTCGA